>PIVY01000213.1 GCA_003353795.1 bacterium | reverse complement strand
TAACCTGGTCCCGCGCCGCCCGCACTCCTCGTACGCTTCAGTCGATTCGGCCGCCAGGGTGTTCAGTCCGCGGTGCACGTTGGCGTTGTGGCGTCTGTAGTAGGTGTCGAGCGCCGCCAGCACCGCCTCGGGCTTCTGGCTCGTGGCAGCCGTATCGAGGTAGACCAGCGGGCGGTCGCCCATCCGGCGCGCGAGCAGCGGAAAACGGTCGCGCGCCAGGCCCGTCTCGAGGCTGCCGATGTCGGCCAGGGTCCCGTCGCCGGTGCCGAGTCCTTTCGCGACCATGATCAGTCCTCCAGGTCCGCCTCGACCCAGCTGTCCTGGATCCGGGCGGGATAGGTGGCGATGCCCACGGGCGCCGGACTACGGCGAACCGCTCCGCTCTCGATATCGAAACGGGCACCGTGGCGGGGGCAGGTCACGCAACCGCCCTCGATCTCCTGGTCTCCCAGCGGCGCGTCGTCGTGGCTGCAGACGTCTTCCAGCACGTGCACGCGCTGATCGTCGAGTCGGCAGACCAGCACGTCGTCCAGGCCGACGCGGACGGTCCGCGCCATTCCGACGGGCAGGTCCGCCACCGGCAGCAAACGGGTCCAGGCCATGTCAGGCGGCCCCCCCGATACGCCTGAGCCGCGACTCGAGCAGAGTCTCGATCTCTTCCCGTAGATCCGCCGGCATCAGGCAGAGCGTGGATTCCACGAATCCTCGCACGACCAGTTGCAGGGCCTCGGCAGCCGGGAGCCCCCGACTCGCCAGATAGAAGAGCTGCTCCGGGTCGACGGGCGCCGCGGTGGCACCGTGACTGCAGCTGACATCGTCGGTGAGGATCTCCAGCTCGGGAATCGTGTCGGCGCGAGCGCGCTCGCTCAGCAGCAGATTGCGATTCTCCTGGAACGCCTCGCTGCCCGGCGCATCCTTCTCGATCCGGATCAGACCGGTGTAGGCCGAACGGGCACGATCGGTGACCGCCGCCTTGAAGTCGATGTTGCTCCAGGTGCGACCGCTGGTGTGCTGGTGCACCGTGTGGTGATCGAGGTGCTGGCGGTGTTCGGGCAGGGTCACGCCCACGAGCTCGCTGCGAGCTCCCGGTCCGGCGAGAACCGCCCCCAGGTCGACCTTGACCATGGCTCCACCGAGCCCGGTCGTGGCACCCAGGAATCGAGCATCGCGCTCGAGCACGGCCCGCTGGGTGAGGTGCCCGCGAACGCCGTTCTCCCAGCGCTGTACCAGGACGTGGCGTACCTCGGCGTTGGCTCCGACGAGGATCTCGGTCACGCCGATCACCACGCTCCCACTGTCGCCGCCGACGTGGTCTTCCACCACCGTGAGGCGGGCGCTGGTCTCGGCGATCACCAGCAGACGCGGCAGGACGTCGGCGCCGTCGATGGCCGGAATCACCACGCGCAGAGGCTCGGCGAGGTCCAGATTGCGGGGCGCGCGAACGACGAGGCCCGCGTCGAAGGCCGCCGCGTTCATGGCCTCGAAATAGCCGTGCTCACCGGGCACCGCGCGTCCCAGGCCTTCGGTCACGTCGCCACCGCCGTGCATGGTCTCGATGACGAGGCCACAGGACTCGGCGGCCGCGTTCAGACGCGGCGGCTGGCCGGGTACGAGCACCACGGCCGGCGTGTCGGGAATCGCCACGTCGGCGGCGCCGGAATCAGTCGTCGCGGCGAGCAGCTTGCCGGGAAGCAGCTTGCCGGGATCGGTGTATCGCCACAGGTGCCGCACCCGATCGGGAAGCTCGGTCCGAGCGAGGACCGTGGCGGCCCGGGCGCGCCAGGTGGCCAAGGAGGCCGACTCGCCGCGATCGCGGCTGAACTCCGTGACCGCGGCTGCGTCCAGTTGCGGCCGAGTGCTCGTGGCGCTCGGCGTGTCCACAGTTGCCCTGTCAGCCAACGGATCCCTCCATTTCCAGTTCGATGAGGCGGTTCATTTCCACCGCATATTCCATGGGCAGTTCGCGCACGAACGGCTCGATGAAACCGTTGACGATCATCAGGCGCGCCTTGTCGGCGTCGATGCCGCGACTCTGCAGATAGAAGAGCTGCTCGTCGGCCAGCTTGGAAACGCGGGCCTCGTGCTCGACGCGCACGTCGTCCTCGGAGATCTCCATGGTGGGGAACGTGTCGGTGCGCGACTCCTCGCCGATCAACAGTGCGTCGCATTCCACGTTGGTGCGGCAACCGCCACAGCCCTTGTGCACCTTCACCAGCCCGCGATAGGTGGTGCGGCCCTGGTCCTTGCTGATGGACTTGCTGATGATGCGGCTCGAGGTGTTGGGCGCCGCATGCACCATCTTGGCGCCGGCGTCCTGATGCTGGCCGGTCCCCGCGTAGGCGATGGACAGCACCTCGCCGTGGGCCCGCTCCCCCAGCAGATGGATGGCCGGATACTTCATGGTGAGCTTGGAACCGATGTTGCCGTCGACCCACTCGACCACGGAGTCCTCGTAGGCATGGGCCCGCTTGGTCACCAGGTTGTAGACGTTGTTCGACCAGTTCTGGATCGTGGTGTAGCGGATGTGCGCGCCCTTGTGCGCCACCAGTTCCACCACCGCCGAGTGCAGGCTGTCCGTGGTGTAGACCGGCGCCGTGCAACCCTCGATGTAGTGCACGCTGGCACCCTCGTCGGCGATGATCAGCGTGCGTTCGAACTGGCCCATGTTCTTGGCATTGATGCGGAAGTAGGCCTGCAGCGGGATCTCGACCTTGGTGTTCTTGGGCACGTAGATGAATGAACCGCCCGACCACACCGCGCTGTTGAGCGCCGAGAACTTGTTGTCCTCCGGCGGGATCACCGTGGCCCAGTACTTCTTGACGATCTCCGGATGCTTGGCCAGGGCCGTGTCCATATCGGTGAAGATCACGCCCAGATCGTCGAGTTCCTTGCTAATCGAGTGGTAGACCACCTCGGAGTCGTACTGCGCGGTGACTCCGGCCAGGAACTTCTGCTCGGCCTCGGGAATGCCCAGCTTGTCGAAGGTGCGCTTGATGTTCTCCGGAACGTCGTCCCAGTCGTTGACCGACCCCTCGCTGGACGCGAGGTAGTAGTGGATCTCGTCGAAATCGATTCCGTGCAGCGCGTCCTGGTTGCCCCACTTCGGCATGGGCTTGGCCAGGAACGTTTCCAGGGCGCGGTGCCGGAACTCACGCATCCAGTCCGGCTCGTCCTTGAACCGCGAGATCATCTCGACGGTCTCGTGGTCGAGGCCCTTGGGCGCCTGGTGCAGAAACGCTTCGGGATCGGAGAAGCCGTACTTCTCGCGGTAATCCTCATTGATGTCGGCGATGCGTTCGGCGGCCATGGGTCAGCCTCCCGTGGCTGCGGTGGAAGTGGCGTCGGCCAGCCAATCGTATCCGCGCTCTTCCAGTTCACGGGCCAGTTCGGGCCCGCCGGAACGCACGATTCGGCCGTCCATGAACACGTGCACCGCATCGGGCTGCACGTGATCGAGAATGCGCTGGTAGTGGGTCACGAGCAAAATTCCGGTATCCGGACCCGAGGCCTTGTTCACGCCGGCGGAGACCACCTTCAAGGCGTCGATGTCCAGGCCGCTGTCGGTCTCGTCGAGAAGCGCCACGGCGGGCTCGAGCATCAGCATCTGCATGATCTCCAGGCGCTTCTTCTCGCCGCCGGAGAATCCATCGTTGAGGTACCTACCGGCGAAGTCCTTGGGAACGTCCAGAGCGTCGAACGACTCCTGCATCTTCAGGCGGAACTCACGCACGGGGACCTCGCGACCCTGTCGGGCCGAAAGTGCCGCCCGCAGGAAGCTGGCCACCGTCACGCCGGGCACGGCCACGGGATACTGGAAGCCCAGAAACACGCCCTTCCGCGCGCGCTCGTCCGGCTCCAGCGCCGATAGTTCCTCACCCCTGAGGCGGATCTCGCCACTGACCTCGTAGGCGGGATGGCCCATGAGAGCCGCCGCCAGGGTCGACTTGCCGGACCCGTTGGGACCCATGAGAGCATGCTTCTCGCCGGCGTTGATCTCCAGATCGACGCCCTTGACGATCTCCTTGCCGGCCACCGAGACGCGGACGTCACGGCACGTGAAGAGGGCTGGATTGGTGTTCGCAGTCATTCGGGTCAGGCTCCTTCGGAGAGGGCGCGAGGGGCGCCGGTATCCAGCCGGCCGCCGTCCTCGGTCGGCCAGAGTTGTTCGAGGTGACCACCCACGCTCTTTTCGACGTGGAGCAGGTCGGCAATGCTCGTCTTGTCCAGCAGGGCGGCCACCTGGATCTGCAGGTGCCGCCAGACCGCCCGCAGGCCGCAATCGCCGGTACGAGGGCAGTCGCCCCCGCTTTCCGGATCGGCCACGCAAGGATGGTCGGGGGCGGGTTCCGAGCCCAGGGCGCGCATCACCTGCGCCGCCGAGATGTTCGCGGGCTCATCCGCCAGGATGTAACCGCCATGGCGGCCTCGGATGGCCGAGACCACGCCGCCCCGGCGTAGCTGGCCCAGGATCTTGGCCACCGTGGGCTCGGGCAGTCCCTCGCATTCGGCCAACTGCCCGAGGGTCATCTGCTTGCCCGTGTCGGCCAGTTGCATCACCAGGCGCACCGCCTGGTCCTCCGCCTTGGTAATTCTCAGCATGTCGTTCTGCCCTCGTGAGGGTTTCGACGGAAGGGCGTGCACTCTCGACCGCACGGCGTCCCTGGCAGTCGGGGCGGCGACGGTCATCCTTCCGGTACATATCAGACGAACTTGGTCTTTAAACTAAAAACAATACCAATAGTGTCAATATAAATTTGTCCGACGGCGCAGGAGGCAGTCTGCGGCCGAATTTGGCGTTTGGGACCGGCCCCCGGCGGTGTTATCTTTCGCGCGCAATATCCCCGAGTCAGTGAATCCAGGAGAGCGCTCGATGGCCCCCGTACTCAACGCCACCGTCACCATGCGATACGAGATCAACCACGGCCTGCTCGTGCTGCAGGTGACCCCCGACGAGGAACTCCAGACGTTCACCGCCGGCCAGTACACGGTGCTCGGCCTGCCGGGATCGGCGCCGCGCCATCACGCGGCAGCCCCCGAGGACACGCCCGCCGATCCCGACAAGATCATCAAGCGCGCGTACTCCATCGCCTCGTCGAGCCTGCAGGGGAAGTACTTCGAGTTCTTCGTGGCCATGGTCCAATCGGGAGCCCTCACGCCGCGCTTGTTCGCGCTGCAGCAGGGCGAGCGCATCTTCCTGGGCAACCGCATCGTGGGCATGTTCACCCTGGACGACGTGCCCGAAGGCAAGGACATCGTCTTCGTGGCCACCGGCACCGGCCTGGCGCCCTATCTCAGCATGCTGCGGTCGCGATACGCCTTCGACGCTGGCAACCGCACCGTGGTGGTCCACGGCAGTCGGGTGAGCTACGATCTGGGATACCGCAGTGAACTCGAGGGGCTGGCGGCGCGGTTCGACACCTTCCACTACCTGCCCATCATCGACCAGCCCGAGCGCGACCCGGGCTGGACCGGCGACGTCGGATTCGTGAATCGCTACTTCGAGGAAGGCACCGTGGCCGAAAAACTCGGGCGGGCGGTGGATCCGGAGAATACCGTGGTCTTCCTCTGCGGCAATCCTCTCATGGTAGACGGCATGCTGGATTTCCTCGATGCACGGGGGTTCACCAAGCACTCGCGGAAGGTCCCCGGCAACATCTTCGTCGAGGAATTCTGGAAATAGCAACTGGCCGGAATCGCTTCCGTTAGCTCGATCATCGTCACACAAAAAAAACACGCCATGGCGCCGGCGATCGGTTATGCTTGGCGAGGCGTCCGCAGCAAGGCGGTCGCCCGTAGCATATTGTCACAGAAGAACCAGGACCGGACATGCACGACGATCCCATCAATGAAGAATTCGCCGACGAGACAGAAACCGGCGGTTCGGAGGAGTTTTCCCAGCTCCTCGCCGAGAGCGAAACCAGCCAACCCGAACCCAAGCCCGGCGACAAGGTGACCGGCCGCGTGGTGCAGATCTCGCCCACCGAGGTCTTTCTCGACATCGGCTCCCGACACGAGCTTCCCATGGCGGCCGAAGAACTGCACAACGAAGAGGGCGAGTTGACCGTCGCCGAGGGTGACGAGGTGTCCGCCTACGTCATCAAGACCAAGGACGGACTCGCGCTCAGCCATTCGGTGAGCCCCAAGGATGCCGGCGCGAGCGCCGAGGTGATGCAGGCCCTGCAGGATGCCCTGGCCGCCGGCGCCCCGGTGGACGGCAAGGTCACCAGCACCAACAAGGGCGGCTTCGCCGTGGATCTCGGCGGTCAGCGGGCATTCTGTCCGTTCAGCCAGATGGACCTGCGCCGGATCGAGGACCCCGAGCCCTACGTGGGGTCGACCCAGCGCTTCAAGATCCTGGAGATCTCGCCCGATGGTCGCAACATCGTGCTCTCGCGAAGGGCGCTGCTGCAGCAGGATCGGGACGAGGCGGCGGCCGCGACGCGGGATTCCCTGGGGCCCGGAGCCATATTCGAGGGCCGGGTCACGCGCCTCATGCCGTACGGGGCGTTCGTCGACATCGGCGGCGTGGAAGGCCTGGTGCACATCTCGCAGATCAGTCACCAGCGAATTTCCGACCCGTCGGAAGTCCTCCAGGAGGGCCAGGACGTGAAGGTCGAGGTGGTCGAGATCCAGAACCAGGGTGAGGGCCGACGCGAACGCATCAGCCTGTCCATGAAGACCCTGGCCGACGACCCGTGGCCCAGCGAGGCCGGGGCCATCGAGGTGGGCTCGGACGTCGACGGCACCGTGACGCGGCTGGTCGACTTCGGCGCCTTCGTGACGGTCAAGGACGGGATCGAGGGACTGGTCCATATCAGCGAGATCAGCGAGCGGCGCCTTCTGCACCCCCGCGAGGTGGTCAACGAGGGCGACGTGATCTCGGTACGCGTTCTCGAGGTGGACGTGAACCGACGCCGTATCTCGCTCTCGCGGCGACAGGCGTCGGATTACGCCGGCGACTAGCGCCGCCCACAAGACGACGAACGGCCGGCCCTGGAAATCAAGGGCCGGCCGTTATTTGTCTCCGGGAGCCGATGTCAGCGGCTCAGGTCGAGCATACGCTGCAGCGGAACGAGGGCGCGCTCGGCCAGCCCAGGCTCCAGTAGCAACTCGGGCGTCCGGTCTCGCATACAGGCGTGCAGCTTCTCCACCGTATTCTTGCGCATGTAGGGGCAGAGGTTGCAGCTGCAGGTCTCGTCGGCGCCCGGCGCTGGAATCAGCAGCTTGTCCGGGTTCTCCTTCTGCATCTGATGCATGATCCCCGGTTCGGTGACCACGATGATCTTCGACGCGCTCGTCGTCCGGGCGAACGAGAGGATGCTGCTGGTGGATCCCACGTGGTCAGCCAGGTCCAGGATCACGCCCGGGCACTCGGGATGGGCGGCGACCACCGCGTCCGGGTACTCCTCCCGGAGTTCCTCTAGCCTGATGGCGCTGAACACCTCGTGGACCTCGCAGCTGCCGTGCCACAACACGAGGTCGCGACCGGTCTGTTCGGCGACCCAGCGCCCCAGGAATCGGTCCGGGGCGAAGATCAGGGGCTGATCCGCGGGAAAGCTCTCCACCACCTTCACCGCATTGCTGCTGGTGCAGATGATGTCGCTCAGCGCCTTGGTCTCGGCGGCGCAATTGATGTAGGTGACCACCTTGTGATCGGGATATTGAGCCCGCCAGGGACCGAACTCTGCGGCGGGGCAAC
>PIVY01000212.1 GCA_003353795.1 bacterium | reverse complement strand
TGGACCACTAGGGCCGACGGACTCAGTCGTCGGCCGGCTCCCGGTAGGGATCGGCTGCGGCCGGGCGGCCCCAGCCGTCGTAGAGCGCCACCAGGCGCGCCGCCGTTTCCCGGGTCCGGACGTGGTCGGCCCCGAACGCGGCGTCGAGCCCGGTGTACGCGGCCAGCAACTCGGCCTCCGCCTCGGCGCGCCGGTCGAGGCTCGCCAACGCCGTGCCGTGATGGCTGCGAACCTGCGCCACCATCCAGTGATCCGGCCCCACGGTCTCGCGCAGGATGTCCACGGCCAGGGCGAACAGGGTCGCCGCAGCCTCGCCGTCCTCCCGGTCCAGGAGCAGCCCCGCCAACTGACTCATGGTGATGGCCACCTGGGGATGCCGCGGGCCCAGGGCCGCACGCTTGATCTCCAGCGACTCCCGGTACAGCGCCTCGGCAACCTCGACCTGGCCGAGGGCCTTGCGCGTCGCGGCCAGGTTGCTCATGACGTTGCCGGTCTCAGGATGGTCGTCGCCGAGGATCTGCCGATCCATGGCCAGCGCCTCCTCGAACAACCGGGCCGCCTCCCCCAGGTCACCGCGATTGTAGACCATCATGGCGAGGTTGTTGGTGGCCACCGCCACGTTGGGATGGTCGTTGCCATCGGCATCGCGCATCAATGACAGGGCTTCGCGCATGAGCGCCTCCGCCGCTTCGAGGTCGCCCTGATCCTGACGCACCAGCGCCAGGTTGGACATGGTGGCTGCGATGCCGCCGGGATCCGTCGACCCAAGGGAGCGGTCGATGGCGAGGGCCTGTTCGTAGAGCGCCGCCGCCGCGTCGAGGTCGCCAATGTTGCGCTGGAGCGCGGCCAGATTGTTCAGGCTGTTGGCCACCTCCGGGTGCTGCTCCCCGTGCAAGCGTCGGCGCAATTCGAGGGTCTCGCGATACAGGATTTCCGCCTCCTCGTACTCGCCCTGGTACTCGCGTACCTGCGCCAGCAGGTTCATGCTCGTAGCGACCTCCTCGCTCTGGTCGCCGTAGATGGCGCGCCGGCTCGCGAGGGACTGTTCGAGCAGACCGCGCGCGCTGGCGTAGAGACCGAGGTTGCGGTAGACGCGGCCGATGGTCTCCTGCAATTGCGCCTGCACCTGCGGCTCGTCGGCGAGCGCCTGGTCGTGCAGCCGCGCGGCTCCCTCGTCGAGGATCTCCCGTGCGGTGACGGCGTTGCCGCGCGCCTCGCTCGGATCCGGAACCTCGAACAGGCGCACCAGGAACTCGGACACGTGCCCGGAGGTCCGGGCTTCCCGGTTGGCCCGCGCAGCCTCGTCGCGGGCCACCGACTCTGCCTCCAGCGCGCGAACCAGGCCGATGCCGAAGCCAGCCACACCGACCACCAGACCCAGCAGGAGCACGGCCGCGGCGCCGACTCCGATCCTGTGCCGGCGGGTGAACTTACGCAGCCGATAACCGGCTCCCGGCGGACCCGCGACCACGGGTTGTTGCTTCAGGTAGCGACCGATGTCGTCGGACAGTTCGGTGGCCGAGTGGTATCGGTGCGCCGGGTTCTTCTCCAGCGAGCGCATGGTGATCCACTCGAGCTCGCCGCGCAACCGGCGCACCAGCGACCGCGGGTCCTGACGCCGGTGACGCGCGATCAACGTGGCCTCGGCACCCAGCGCGGCCAGCCGGGTGGTCGGCCGCGGCGGTTCGTCCTCGTGAATGATGCGCAGCATCTCGGCGGCCGCCGCCCCGCGCAGGGTCTTCGAATCGAATGGGCGCGCACCGACCAGTAGTTCGTAGAGCAGCACGCCCAGCGAGTACACGTCCGATCGGGTGTCCACGTCGAAACCGCTGAGGCCGGCCTGTTCGGGGCTCATGTACTCGGGCGTGCCCAGGAGCGAGCCGTGCATGGTGAAGAGGGTCTTGTCGGTGAGGCGCTGGTCGGTGGCCTTGGCCACGCCGAAGTCGATGACCTTGACCTGGGCCTGACCGTCCACCAGGGCCACCAGCACGTTCGACGGTTTGATGTCGCGGTGGATGATGCCCTTGTGGTGGGCGTGCTGGATGGCGTCGCACACCTGCCGGAAGAGCTCCAGCCGTTCATGGAGTCCCAGGTTGTGGGTGTCGCAATGGGTGGTGATGGGATCGCCGGCCACGTACTCCATGACGAAGTACGGCCGACCGTCGTCGGTGGCGCCGGCGTCGAAGACCTTGGCCACCCCGGGATGGTTGAGGATCGCCAGGGCCTGGCGCTCGGTCTCGAAGCGAGCCAGGATCGCCTCGCTGTCCATGCCGGGCTTGATGACCTTGAGAGCCACGCGGCGGCGGACGGGCTCGCGTTGTTCGGCGAGGTAGACCACACCCATGCCACCCTCGCCGAGGAGTTCGTGGACGCGGTAGGGGCCGATGGACTGAGGGAGGACGGAGCGGCGGGCGTCGGCCGCCAGGGTCTCGCCTTCCGGTGCGCCGGCACAATCGGGGCACACGGCCCCGGCGGTCGGCAGGGCCTTTCCGCAGCGGGGGCATCGCGGATCCGATGTCATGGACAGCTCCTGTCGGGACCATGGGTTCGAGGCCGCCGAAACGGCCGAAGTGTTTTCCATCAGTTCGCCGCAGCGCGACGGGAACCGCCACGGGTTCTTCCGGTCACGGTCGCAGGGTTCGGCGCCGGCCGCCAGCGCTGACGCCGGAGCTTGCCACACACGCCGACCACCCCCATCATTCCGGCAGGACGCTCCCAGGATGGAACCAACCGAGGGCCGAGGACCGCCATGACCCAGCCGCACGTCGATCGAGTCGCCCACGAACTGCAGATCCACCCCCGCCAGTCCGCGGCTGTGTCGGCGCTCCTGGCCGAAGGCGCCACGGTCCCGTTCATCGCCCGCTACCGCAAGGAGATGACCGGCAGCCTCGACGAGGTTCAGATCACGGCGATCCGCGACCGACTGGCCGACCTGGCCGCCCTCGACAAGCGCCGCGAAGCCATCCTCGGTTCTCTCACGGAGCGCGAACTGCTCAGCGACGACCTGCGTGCCGCGGTCCTCGGCGCCGACACACTCACCGCCCTCGAAGATATCTACCTCCCGTTCCGCCCCAAACGCCGCACCCGCGCCACCACCGCCCGCGAACGCGGTCTCGAGCCGCTGGCCGACCTGCTCTGGGCCCAGGACCGCGCCACTGATCCCGAACGCGAGGCCGCCCGCTTCGTCGATCCCGAACGCGAGGTCCCCGATGTCGACACCGCCCTGGCCGGCGCTCGCGATATCCTGGCCGAACGGGTGAGCGAGGACGCCGAATGCCGCGACCAGCTCCGCTCTCTCCTGCGCGAGCGCGGCACGCTACGCAGCAAGGTTCGCCGCGGCAAGGAAGAGGAAGGTCAGAAGTTTCGCGACTGGTTCGAATTCGAGGAGCCGGTGAGCCGCACCGTGAGCCACCGCGTGCTGGCCATGCGCCGCGGCGAGGCCGAAGAGATCCTGAGCCTGCGCATCGCCGCTCCCGAGGAATCGGCCCTGAACATCCTGGAACGCCGGTTCCTTCATGGCCGCGGTCCGGCCTCGTCACAGGTCGCCATGGCCATCGGCGACGGCTGGAAGCGGCTCCTCTCGGTGGCCCTGGAAACCGAGATCCGTCTCGAGCTCAAGCAGGCCGCCGACACCGAGGCCATCCGCGTGTTCGGCGAGAACTTGCGCGAGTTGCTCCTGGGCGCGCCGCTCGGTCGCAAGATGGTGCTCGCCCTCGATCCCGGCTTCCGAACCGGCTGCAAGCTGGTCGTACTCGACGCCCAGGGCGCGCTCCTCTGCCACGACGCGGTGTATCCCCACACCGGCGGCGATCGCGTGCATGCGGCCGCAGTCACCGTGGAGAAGCTCGCCAAGAAACACAACATCGAGGCCATCGCCGTGGGCAACGGCACCGCCGGTCGCGAGACCGAGACCTGGGTCCGCGGGCTCGACCTGCCCGCCGGCTGCGCCGTCGTCATGGTCAACGAATCGGGCGCCTCGGTCTACTCGGCCAGCGAGGTGGCCCGCGACGAGTTTCCCGATCACGACCTCACCGTGCGCGGCGCCGTGTCCATCGGCCGCCGCCTGCAGGATCCCCTGGCCGAACTCGTGAAGCTCGACCCCAAGGTCATCGGCGTTGGCCAGTACCAGCACGACGTCGACCAGAAACAGCTCAAGCAATCCCTCGACGACACCGTCATGAGCTGCGTGAACGCCGTGGGCGTGGAGCTGAACTCGGCCAGCGCCCAGCTTCTGACCTACGTCTCGGGGCTGGGCCCCACGCTCGCGGATAATATCGTGAAGCACCGCACCGAGAGCGGTCCGTTCACCACCCGGCGCCAGCTCTTGAAGGTGGCACGCCTCGGTCCCAAGGCCCACGAGCAGGCTGCGGGATTCCTGCGCATCCGCGATGGCAAACAACCCCTGGACGCCAGCGCCGTGCACCCGGAGAGCTACCCGATCGTCGAGCGCATGGCCGGTGACCTCGGAGTGGCGGTGAAGGATCTCGTGGGGAGCGACGAACTGGTGGGACGCATCCCCTTGCGCGACTACGTGTCCGACACGGTCGGGCTCCCCACCCTCGAGGACATCCGCGCCGAGCTGAGCAAACCGGGCCGCGACCCCCGCGAGCAGTTCGCCGCCTTCCAGTTCGCCGACGTCCACGAGATCACCGACCTCGAGAAGGGCATGCGGCTGCCGGGCATCGTCACCAACGTCACCAACTTCGGAGCCTTCGTGGATGTCGGTGTGCACCAAGACGGGCTGGTCCACGTGAGCCAGCTGGCCGACCGCTTCGTGCGCGACCCGGGCGAAGTGGTGAAGGTGCAGCAGCAGGTGATGGTCACGGTGCTGGACGTGGATCTGGATCGGCGACGGATCTCGTTGAGCCTGAAGTCGGGATCTAGCCCCAGTACGGATTCGCGCTAGGCTCCGGACTCGTCCGACCAGGCCATTCCGTTCGAACCGAGCTTGTGGTACCGGAAACTTCCCCAGATCGCCGCGCCCAGGGCGCCGGCGAAGATGCTGTCCGGATGTGTGGCGATCTCGGGCACCGGACCGGTGAGGCTGGTGAGGCCGGCGAACTCGTCTTCGAGGGCCTTGATCAGACCCACATCTCCGGCCAGCCCGCCGCTGACGAAGATGACCTCACCCATTTCCAACGACCGCAGCAGCCGCGTGAAGCGGCCCGCCATGCTCTCGTGAATTCCACGCAGGATGTCGGACGT
Organism: bacterium; assembly: GCA_003353795.1. Taxonomy (GTDB): domain Bacteria; phylum Krumholzibacteriota; class Krumholzibacteriia; order LZORAL124-64-63; family LZORAL124-64-63; genus Glo-17. The sequence goes on along the minus strand of PIVY01000212.1, from coordinate 2,517 downwards.
GCTGATACCCCGCGAGACCATGTTGATCACGTCGGTCTCGGCCAGGACGGCGCAGATGCCGCTGACCTTCTCGGGCCGAGTGGCCTGCAACGACAGCGGACCGATCTCGGCCTGCGACACGCCGAGATAGCGCGCGATGTTCTCCAGGAACTGGCCCGACCCCGAGGCGCACTGGCTGGTCATCTTGTAGTTGAGGACACGCCCGCGATCGTTCATGGCCACGGCGCGGGCGTGCAAGGCCCCGGCGTCGAGGACGGCCGTGGCCCGCGGCTCCAGGAACAGCGCGCCGCGAGCGTGGGTGGTCATGCCGTAGAAGTGGCCGGTGGCGAAGGGAATGTCCTCGCCCTCGCCCGTGGTGGCGACGTACTGGATGGCGCTCACGCCGGCTTCGCTGGCGGCCTGCTCGAACACCTGGGCGACCACGTCGCCGATCTCGCGTCTGCGAATGCGGGAACTGACCATGGCGAGGACGGTCTCGTCACCGTCGGCCAGAGCCATGACGACGGCCTTGACGGCGCCTGAGCCGACGTCGATGCCGGCGGTGACGGTGGCGGTTCCGGTGACGCCGGGCGTGCTCATCAGTTCACGCTCCTGTATGCGAAGAGCGCACCGCCGAGTGCGCCCGTGTAAATACTGTCGGGTGAGATATTGAGAGTCCGTTCGCCGTAGTTCTCGGCGACCAGTTCCCGTAGGGCCGCGACCGCGGCGGGATTGTTGGCCACGCCGCCGGTGAAGGTGAACTCGTCGTCCACGCCCCCGGAGCGCGCCAGCAGGCTCATGGCTCGCAGCATGATCGCCCGGTGCAGGCCGGCTAGAATGTCCTCCCGCTTCTCCCCCAGCGAAAGCCGTTCGCGCAGTTCGGCGCCGGCGAACACGGTGCAGGTGGAGTTGATCTTCACGGTATGATTGGCCTGCTGGGCCAGCGGTCCCAGTTCGTGCAGACCGAGGTTCATCTCATCGGCGATGTAGCCCAGATAGCGGCCGCAGCCCGCGGCGCAGCGGTCGTTCATCTGGAAACTGGTGACGATGCCCTGCTCGTCGACCTGGATGGCCTTGGTGTCCTGGCCGCCGATGTCCAGCACCGTGCGAGTGCCTGCGAACATGCTGGAGGCGCCGAGACCGTGGCAGAGTATCTCCGAGCGGATCATCTCCGGCGGGAACGGCAGCCGCTGACGACCGTAACCCGTGCCGACCTCGCCGCGCACCTCGAATTCGGCCTCGACGGCGTGTCGTACTCCCGAGCGGACAAATGCCGGCTCGTCGACGCGCGCGAGGGCCGCGTCGATGTGGTCACCGAATCCGAGCGCCGGCGGTTCGTTCTCGACCTGGATGATGCAGCGGTCGTAAAGGCCTAGCAACACGTCGTAGGACGCGCCGGCGGGATCGCCGATCTCCTCGGCGATGGTGCTCCAGGCCGAGCCCACGGTATCGCGGAAGAAATCCGAGCGCCGGGGCGGGTCGGGATCCTCGAATCGGCGCAGTTCGGCGCGCTCGATGCGGCCGACGATGTCCGCCACCGCCTTTCTCGCCGCGTCCTGGACGTCGGCCGGCATGCCGAAGGCCACCGCCCCGGTGGTCAATGCGCCCAGGCGACGCAGCTGCGCCAGCATCTGCTCGAGCCGGAAGGCCTGCAGCAGCCGCCGCACCACCACCGGTCCGGCAGCGGCCTCGACCTCCTGCTTGAGCAGATTGAAGCGAGCGTCGATGAAGGCCTCGTCGCGGGCCGTCTCGGCGGCCTGCGTGTAATTGGACCGGCTGTTGGTGATGCCGCGACCGAGGATCTCACCGTCAGCGTCGAGGACGATGGACTTGGTGGTCGTCGAACCGAGGTCGGTGCCGACGAAGCAGACGATGCTCATGCCGTCCGACCTCCCTGGCGGCGCGCCTCCACCATCTGCAGGTAGCTCTCGAGGCGGTTCTTTATGTTGGCGGCCGAGAAGTACCGCGGGTCGACGAGGTCGCTCTCGATGAAGCCGCCGGGCAGTCCCGTGCGCTTCTCCACTTCGCGCAGGATCGCCAGCTGACCCGCCGAGAAGGAGTTGCACGACTTGACCGAGTTGATCAGGAATCCGTCGGCGGCGTAGTCTTCGAGATACTGGCAGAGCATGTCGATGCGGTTGGGCAGGTTGTGGTTGGTGTAGCAGCCACTGCAGTAGTCGCCGAGGCTGCCCAGCGGATCGTCCGGGTCATGACGGAAACCGAAGTCGTAGGTGCCGCCCACCTTGCTGTAGGTCGAGGCGACGACCACCGCCTTCTCGTCGGCGAACATCTGCCAGAACTCGCGGAAGTGGGTCCAGTTGGGCGGGCCCTCCACCACCAACCGGTACTGCTGGTCGTTGCACGGGCCTTTCGGCGCCACGGGCCCCAGACCAGCGGCCAGACGCTCGGCGACCTCACCGCGCAGGGCCTTGTAGTATGCCACACCCTCCTCGGTACCCCGGAAGGCGCTGAAGATGGGCCCCACGTAGTAGACCGCGCCGAAGTAGGCATCGATGGGCGAAGGGACGTTCTTCGCCG
>PIVY01000211.1 GCA_003353795.1 bacterium | reverse complement strand
CTAAGAGTTGAAAGCTTGGCGGTATAACAGGCCGTTCAAGCTGACAGTCGGCTCTGTCACGGCCCATGCAGAGCCATGGCCCGCGCCAGAACCGCCCGCAGCTTAACGCCAGGGTGTTAGGCACACACAGAATGAGGGGAAACTTGAGCCAATTACCAGTTTGGCTGGCGATCAATTTGGTTTATTGGGGCGCTACTTTGGGTTTTTGCAGGGCAGATTCAATTGCCCAGCCACTGGTCCCTTCGGACTACTGGCCGAGTTCGGTAGGTACGACCTTGGAGTACAGTGGCCAGGCAAAATTTGGAGGAATACTGGTCGTTCGGGAAATCGTAGTGCGTTCACAATACTTAGGTGTTGTTGAACTTGATGGGCGCAACGTGGAGAAAACGCTTGAGTATACTCACGTTGAAGCACGAGGTCGCGATATCGTTGAAAGTGAACTGTTTGAATATGTAGTTGTGGACAGTCTGGAAATGCGAACACTTGCGTACGAATCTCAAAGTGGGGAGTTAGTGAGGTGGCCTTCGGAAAGCGATTATTCTTTGCGTGCACCTTTAGTGGCGGGAGCTACTTGGGTCTCCGTTGCGCCGAGGATGCTTCATCTTGCGGGGAGTAAAGTAGATCTAGAGTTCCATTCTACATTGAGGGTCCAAAGAGTAGGGGTCCAGGTTGACGTGCCTGCCGGCATTTTTTCGAACTGTATTGAGGTTGTTGCATCTGGCAAAACCTCTAAGCCGTTTACTGTCATAGGTCTCAGCGGTAAGCAGTGTGATGCGTATATTGAGGTCTCAACACAGGTGTGGCGGTCCCATGACTTAGGTTTGGTGAAACAAATAGTAACCTCGCGTGCCAGGCCTGTAGGACATCCTGATAGCACGTTCTCGTGGGACGAGTATAGGTTGGAACTTGTGGACGTAGGTACAGAAAAATAGTGATAACTTGAGAGCCTAACAAACGCTTGCACCAGACAATCACGCCTGTCACATCTTGTGCTGGCGCACAAGTTGCGCCAAACGAGCTTGCAGTTGAAGCCAACGTTAGACAAGTCGAAGATCCAGTGGAGCACATAAGGGGATGCTATGAACGCCAATCGAAAACTTGTCGCGGTTATATTTTTCGCTCTATTTTTACAAGTATCTGCCGCCGGTATTTCTCCTGCCATCGGGTCGTCTTTCCTGGGGGCATACACCCTAATTGAAATCAACGGACACCAACTTCCTGCCTCTACTTGGACAAAGGTCGCGAATGAACAGAATTGCAGGACAGAAATATTCAGTGGATCTTTGCTTCTCGGTTCACACGGGGAGTGGGCTGGACTCGTCGAGGAGCGAGAAATTTGTATCGGTAGCGGGGGGTCAACGAACACGGGTGCGCCTTCTTGGGGACTTCTCACCGGGTCATACGAAATATCCGGTGATCAGATAAGAATCTTGTTTCTCGGTTCGGTTATGTCGGGGAAAATCCCAACAGCGGGCAATGAGTTGATATTGCACGAAGCGGGCGTCGGTCAATTCGCGGGTCAGTCGCTCGACTACATTTTTCGTCGGAAATGACGTATTGTCTAACAGGTGCTTGCACCTGACAAACGGCTTTGCAGGTGAAGCCAACGTTATATGTGCCAGGAGTATGAGCAGTGTGGGGAGAACGACTGTGGTCGGCGGCGGACTTTGGATCCCACCTCGACTACTTGCCAACTTTTAAGGCTCAAGAAGTCATTCTTGAGCTGTTGGGCTAGGTGGGGGGCGCGATGGGATTCTTGGACGAACTTCGTGATGGAAAGCTCGGGGTCCGAATGGCCTGGCCGGGTGACCTGAGAGTCGAAAAGGAGCTTCCCGCTGGTGCAAGCATCCTTGACGAGCGGTTTCAGGTCAGGTGGCATGTGGGAATGTCGCAAGCGGCGATGGATATGGACCCAGCATATGATGCTCTATTGCGAGCGGATACCGAGTGCTTCACCCGCGGTGCTTTCGAAACCGGCATGCCTCGCACGGAGGAGTCCGATTGGTCGCCCGTCATTGACTTCGTCTGCTTTTCCATTGGCGCAACGAGGGCACTCCGCTGTGTGTATCGCACGGCGTACTCCCCGGGCAACGAAGTGGTTGTAGGTGACGTGTTAGTACCATTGCCTGGCTGCACAGTGATTGTAAGCGCAGGCGCAAGAGCAGGCGTGACCGGCTGGCGCGAGAGCGCCCTTACCATGAAGATTGGAGACCACGTTGGCACCCAAGCAGTTGCCCAGTTGGCTCAGCATGAAATCGATGACTCGCGTCATGACGAGACATTTCCCGAATCGCCTCTCAGTCGCGTGCGGCGAGCGCTGGCATGGCGCATCGATGATGTCGGTATTGAGGTAAGCGGGCCACCCGACCATGCGGAAGCAGGGCGGACCATCACCTTACCTCGATCAGGTTCTAGCGTCATTCTCCCACCACGATATAGGTACTGCCGGAGCCTGAGCGAGGCGATGTCCCCGACTCTCGACGCCTTCACTCGGGTGGCTCCGCCTGAGGTCACATCCCGGTTGCTTGATGTCTGGCGGACGGGCGCAGGACCGATCTCCAAGTGGTTTAGACGGCGCCAATTGAAGTCTTTGGCGCTTGAGGGTTTGAAGGCGTGGGGATGCCTAGATGTGAGCAACATGGATGTCTCGCCGGTCACATTTTCAGAGTACGAGGGGCGATTGCAAATCGACCTGCAAGTAAGGTTCGATGTGGCTGGCAGCCCTACTCAAAGCGCTCAGCGCTGGTTTTGCGATAACTCCGGATACCCTATTAGGGTGAGTGCCGGTGGTCCCCCATCTGTGCCGGTCGAGGATTTGATTGCTGATGTAGACCAACTAGCGCGATCCTGGTGCCCAGTTTGAAGCGTAGTCAGCACGGACGAGCGCACTATGGTGATGGTAAGAAGACGCACGTACACAATGAACTATATTGCGAGATTCAGGCGTGTGACTGATTTGCGACATTTTCGGCCGGTTCGGAAAAAAGTGAGCGCAAGTGGGTGGGCTGAATTGATCGAATGATCAAGATGGGGTCCGTATAGCATACGGGCCAGGTTCAAATAACAAACGATTACACCCGACAAAGCCGCCTGGCTCGCACCGCGCGTGCGCGCGATCCGCGCCAGCCGACTTTGCAGGTGAAGCAAACGTTATTCATACTTTCAAGGCCCTTCGAAGAGAATATGGTTTTGGATTCTTCGGCTGGTGCATCGCGGTGGATATATCGAACCTTACCTGGCGGCTCAAAACGGAACGCCGGTCGGTCGACGAGGTCGCGAGTAAATGGGGAGGATCGCCGTACTTTCCGTCCTGAACTCAGTGAACCAGTTGCCGCGGAAGAATGCTAGAATCGTCCAGGTATGGGGGCCAGTCGAATTTTGGGTGAGCGGCCGTCTTGCCGCGTTCCGGGTTCCTGATTGGCCTCGAGCTGCCACGCAATCGTGTTGAGGTCGATTGGGCGAAACAAGGGGACTCGGCGGGTTTGGGTGCATAACAAGCCGTTCAAGCTGACAGTCGGCCCTGTCACGGCTCTGAAGAGCCATGAGCCGCGCCAGAACCGCCCGCAGCTTTACGCCAGGGTGTTCAGTATAGTTGCGGTGCACCATTCACTCCCCAACCCCAACCTCAGCCACCCCCATCGCCACCCTCGCCGAGAAATCCTCCATCTCCACATGCGAGTTGCTACAGACGATCACCAGATCGCCACCCCGCCCACCAATCGTATTGATGAACCCCCGATCATTCCCACCCACGGCCATGAACACCCCACCCACCCCATAACGCCGCCGCGATTCCTCTCCGAGCACCCCGCCGCCGCCAAGAAATCCCAGCCACCGACACAGATCCCCCGGCGTCGACACCATCCCGCCACTCCCGAGCACCAGCCACGACGTCTCACCCCAGTACGCCGGCGAGTTGATCTCGCCCCACACGTTTCCGCCCAGCCCCACCGCGACCTCCGCCTCAGGAAACTGCTGCGCCAACGGATAATGCCCGGTCCGCGTCATCCCGGCAGGCCCAAAGAACTGCTCCCGCAGAAACTCCTCATACCCCAACCCCGACGCCACCTCGACCACCGCCGCCAGCACACCCCACGCGCAATGGGAGTGCTCCTCACTGCTCCCCGGCTCGAACCGTAACGGCGCCGCGAAGACCCGGCGCAAGAACTCGGCACGGTCGATCCACGTCAGGTCCAGATTGGCGTCGACACCCTCGATGCCCGGAAAGTCGATCAACCCGGAGCCGCCCGTCCGCAGATGTTCCAGGGTGATGCCCCGCTTGTCGTCGGGCACGTTCTCGAAGTAGCGGGTGATGGGATCGTCCAGCGAGATCTCGCCCAGATCGACCAGTTTGAGCACAGCGCCGTGGGTGAAGTCGATGGGCGTGGACCCGATGGCGAACAGCGTCTCGGGCGTGATCGGATGCTGTCGCTGGGGATCGGCGAAGCCGAAGCCGCGATCCAGCACCACCTCTCCATCGCGAACGGCCAGTACCGACCCGCAGAATCCCTTTTCCGTCGCCGCAACCAGGGTCGACTCGATCGTGTCCCAGGTAACCTGCGGTCCGTCCTCGTTGGTCACCGATTCCACCAGCGTCAGCTCCACCACCCGCCGAGGCGCCTCCGGCTCCAGGTGCACCGCGACGATGGACCGTCGCTGACGATTGGAGATATGCAACTGAACCACGCCCGCATCGTCGATCATCAGCCCGACCCCACCCACCGGCGCCACCTGCTCCCGGATATCGCGCAGATATGAAATCAGCGCCTCCTCGTCCCCAAAGCTCTCGCAATACCCGGGAGCGAGATGATCGTGAGCGTAGTCACGCAAGGGACTATCACCACTGCTGTCGAGCATCATCTCGGTGGCCTGCGCCCGCGCCTGCCGCGAACCGGGCTGCTGGGCGAGCAGGGGAGGCGCCACGAGCAGCAGCACGACCAGGGCGAATCCGGCAAGGTGGTTCCAGCGGTGTATGAGCACGTCCTTTCAGGGCATCGCGCCGAGTCCGGCGGGGCATTCACGACCATTCACACGATACGGCCGAGTTCCCGATTGGTGACACGATCGGCGAACCGACCGGTCGGAAACACCAGGTGCGAAACTCGGGCGAAGCGGATACCGTGGTGGAATCACGCAGTCGAGCCGATCCGCCTCTGGAGGCACTCCACGCCCATGGATATCCTCATCGTCTCCGTCATCCTTCTCGTGGCCATCGCGTTGCTGGTCAGCGAGCGCCTGCCGATGGACATCACCGCCATCGGCATCATGGTCGCCCTGATGCTCACCGGCCTGCTGACCGCCAACCAGGCCATCGCCGGCTTCGCCAACCCCGCTCCGATCACCGTGGGCGCGCTCTTCGTGGTCACCAAGGGACTCACCCGTACCGGCGCGCTCTCGAACCTCACCCGACTGGTCGGCAAATCCACGGGCGGCAAGCCGGACCGGATCCTGATGGTGACGGTGTTCCTGGTGGGGCTCTTCTCGGCCTTCATCAACAACACGCCCGTGGTCGTGCTCATGCTCTCGGTGGTGCTGGCCGTGTCGGGTCGCTTCAACCTCTCGCCGGCGCGATTCCTCATGCCCATCTCGTTCGCGTCGATCCTCGCGGGCACGACCACGCTCATCGGCACGTCGACCAACATCATCGTCAGCGACCAGGCGACGCAGCTTGGACTGGCGCCCATCGGCATGTTCGAACTCACGCGCGTCGGTCTGCCCATCGCGCTGGTGGGCGGACTGCTCCTGATCCTGCTCTCCGAACGCCTGTTGCCCCGGCCACGCACACCCATGCTCCATCACGACCGCGGCGAGAAGCACCGCTACATCGCCGAGCTCGCCATCCCGCACGACAGCGCCCACGTGGGCGAGGACGTGGCGGCGGCCCTGAAGAAGAAGCACCCCGACATCGAGATCTTCGAGGTGCTGCAGGGGACGCGCATCTGCTATCCCGGCACCGACCAGTGCACCCTCGGGGGCGGCGACGTGGTGCTGGTGGGCGCCACGGCGAGCGACCTCATCGAGATTCTCAGCGGCAAGGACGCCACCATGCCGCTGGTGGCGGGCGAGGCCATCGCCCAGCCCTACGACCAGGACGCGCAGATCGTCGAGGCGATCATCCCGCCCGACTCGCCGCTCCTGGGACGGCGCCTGGCCGAGACGTTCCTGGCCGCGGCCGACGACATCACGGTTATCGGTGCGCAGCGCCGGCGGGTGCATTACTCCGAGCGCAAGATGAACCGGCTCCTGCTGGATGTGGGCGACATCCTCCTGATCCAGTGTTCCGCCTACCGCCTGCAGCGTCTGCGCCGCGAGAGCGAACTGATCGTCGTCGAGGACGTGGTGCGCAGCCTCGAGAACCGTCGCCGCGCGCCGATTGCGCTGGCGGTCTTCACGGCCATGGTGACCGTCGCGTCGCTGGGGCTCGTCAACGTGCTCACGGCCGCACTGGCCGCGGCGTTCCTCATGCTGGTGACGGGTTGCCTGCGTCCACGCGAGGCCTACGACGCCATCGAGGTGCCCGTTCTCGTGCTCATCATCGGCACCATCGCGCTCGGCACGGCGCTCACGGCCACCGGCGCGGCCGACCTCTATGCGCGCGGCTTCCTCTCCGTGTTCCAGGGCGCCGGTCCCAAGACCGTGCTGGCGGCGTTCATCGTGTTGACCAGCGTGCTCTCGCACTTCCTGTCCAACAACGCCACCGCCGTGCTCCTGGTACCGGTGGGCGTGGCGACGGCCGCGGCCCTGGGAGTGGACGCGCGGCCGTTCGTGGTCGGTATCTGCTTCGGAGCTTCGGCCTGTTTCGCCACGCCTATCGGGTACCAGACCAACCTGCTGGTCTACGGTCCGGGTGGCTACCGCTTCACCGACTTCGTGCGGCTGGGCATGGTGCTCAACCTGGTGGTCTGGATCGGGGCGTCGTTGTTGATTCCGCTGTATTGGTCGTTCTGATTCCCGCGCGACAAACTGAATAGGCATGGCCAATTTCTCGTCCACATGCCCTCGCCGCCGTGTTAACCTCCGCGCCATATCCAGTATTCCCAAGTTCGATTCCGGATGACGAAACATACGTAAGGAGGGGACCATGAGTCCTGCATCTCGCCCAACCCGGTGGTTGCCGCGACGAGCCTGCATCGTCGCGGTTTTTCTTTGCCTGGCTGCACAACTCTGCCTGACCGCGACGGCCGCCGCCAACGTCCGTCTCACCCACAACGCCACGGAGGATACCTCGCCCTGCGCCGACGTCGGCTCGGACGGGCTGCCGCGGGTGGCCTGGTCGCGCTGGGTCGACGGCGGGCATCAGATCATGTGGGCGGTCTTCGACCGCAGCGGCGAGGCCGTCGTGGGGCCGGTCCAGGTAACGGCGTCCGCCACCAGCTCCGGCTCCCCGAACATCTCCCTCGATGTCCAGGACCGGAGCTTTCTGGTCTGGCAGGAGGGCGCGGGGACCTCGGCCAAGACCTACTTCGCCCGCGTCGACGCCGACGGCACCATCGGCGTGGCGCCCCGGATCGTCAGCACGGGCAACGGCTACGACTGGCTGCCGGACATCGCGACCTCACCCGACGGCGTGAGCCACATCGCGGTCCAGCACACCTACGCCACCTTCTGGTACTGCGCCTACCGGCGCCTCGACGCCGCCGGCGCTCCGAGTTGCGGCCACATGCCCGGTGACTTCTGCATGTTCCCCATCGACAAGCACGTGTCCATCGAGCTGAACGACGCGCGGGATCCCCGGA
>PIVY01000036.1 GCA_003353795.1 bacterium | reverse complement strand
AGGTGCCGACGGAGTTGAGCTTGTAGCTGAAGGTGGTATTGCCGGCGTCGAGCGGACCGTCGAAGATCATTCCCAGGTCGGGGTCGCCGAGATCGGTGCCGTTGGTGACGGTGTGCACGCCGCTGGACCAGATCCAGTTGACGGTGTCGCCGACCTGGATGTACAGCTCATCGGGCGCGAAGGTCAGGCCGACCTGGTTGACGTCGTGGTCGACGGCCATGGCGGCGCCGGCGAAGGCGAGAACCAGCAGGAAAGTCGTGAGCTTTGCGGTCATGGGCGATCCTTTCGTAGTATGCGAGGGCGGCTCCAGCCGCCCCGGGGTTGACGCGATCTCCCGTCAAAACGAGACGAGATTGGTATGATTTTAGCACAGATCGGTCGCCGGCTCCAGTGCCTTGGCCAAGAATACGGCCGAAACAGCAACCCGGAGTGACGCGTTGACCGCACGCATGGAAACCCGCCTCGTCCAGGGACGGCCCCTACGCCTCTGCTTGCGCCGTAGCGCGCGGGCCCGGCGGCTCAGCATCCAGGTGAGCGCGCGGCAAGGCATCGAGGTGGTGATCCCGCCGCGGGCGACCCTGAGCGACGTGGACGAATTGCTGACCCTGAAGGAGCGCTGGCTGGCCCGACAGGCCGACCACTACGGCGTGTGGTCCGGCCCGCGGCGCCGCGCCTGGGCCACCGGCAGCGAACTGGCCGTGCTGGGAACGCCGCGTCGGCTGGAACTGGTGGCGCTGGCCGATGGTCGCGCGCGGACCCGGTCGGAACTCTCGGACACCACCCTGCGCCTCGAACTCTCCCCGACGGATCTCCTCGATCCTCGCGAGGCCCTGGAGCGCTGGCTCCGCCGTTTCGCCGGGATTCACTTACGCGAATGCACCGACCGGCTGGCTCGCGTCACGGGACTGTCGCCCCAGCGCGTCATGGTGGGCGAGCGGACCAGTCGCTGGGGCAGTTGCTCCCAGAGCGGCACGATTTCCTATTGCTATCGATTGGTGATGGCGCCGCCGCGGGTGGTGGACGCCGTGGTGATTCACGAGCTGTGTCACCTGGAGCATCCCAATCACGGCGCGCGCTTCTACCGGCTGGTCCGTAACCACTGCCCCGACCACGATGCGTGCATGGACTGGCTCCGGGATCACGGCTTCGAACTGGAACTCTGAGCCGCTCAGCCCTCCGCCTTGCGTGCCAGGGGCACGTCGGCCGGGCGAACCTCCAGCAACGGGGCGGCATGGATCAGGTCGCCGGGACCACGCATCACCGAGAGTTGCGGCAACACACCCACGCGCAGATTCTCCTGCCGTGCGATGTGGAGCGTTCGCGCGAGCACCGCGCCGGTGCCCCAGGGAATGCCGGCGAAGAGCGCCGGTGTCGGCGTGACAAGGCCCACGAGGTAGTAGCTGCCGCCGGTGGTGGGGCCGATCACGCAGTCGGCGTGCTCCAGCCCGTAGAATCCACGGTTGATCTGGCCGACGTCCAGGTCGGGACAGTCCGTTCCCACCAGTACCACGCGATCGGCGCCGCGGGCGAAGGCACGCACCGAGGCCACGGCCATGCGCGCGCCCAGGCTGCCGCCGCTCTCGGCGCCGAAATCCAGTTCGCGGCCAAGCCACTCGCGGTACTCGTCCACCGAGGCGCGGTCACAGGAAATCTGGACCCGGCGACCGGGGCTCGCATCACGCCACTCGCGCGCCACGCCGACGACGTGCTCGGTGAGCTTGCGTTGCAAGCGCGACGCGCCGTCCGCGCCCAGGGCGGGAATGAAGCGCGACTTGCTCTGGCCGGCCCGCGGATAGCGGGTCATGAGGATCAGATGGTCGGACATGACTTCCTCCGTGACTGGTCGACCACCGCGGGGCAGCCGCCAGGGGCGATTTCCGGGACGACGCGATCGGCCTTGGCGCGAATTCGGATACGGAGACTCATGCATCTTTAGTACTGACATCTGCCCGCGCCCGCAACCGGTGCCTTGGCGTTCCGTGCGTTCCGTGGCATGATCGGCGCTTCGTATACCAGCCAAGAGGAGACCGCCATGACCGACCTCTACCGCCGCGAGACCGTGCTCGCGCTGCTCCACGAATACACCGAGGGCGAGGCTCTGCGCCGCCACGCCTACGCCGTGGAAGCGGCCATGCGCGCCGCCGCCGACCGCACCGGCAACGACCCCGAGCATTGGGGAGCGGTGGGCCTGATCCACGACTTCGACTACGAGAAGTTTCCCACCATGGAGGAGCACCCGTTCAAGGGAGCGGAGATCCTGCGCGAGCGCGGCTACGATGAGGAGTTCGTGCGCACGGTGATGGCCCACGCGCCGCACACCGGCGTGCCGCGGGAGAACGAATGCGCGCAGTGGCTCTTCGCCGTGGACGAGCTCTGCGGGTTCTGCATGGCCTGCGCCATGGTCCAGCCCGATAAGCAGATCGCGCAGGTGAAGGTGAAGTCGGTGCGGAAGAAATTGAAGAAGAAGGATTTCGCCGCCAAGGTGAATCGTGAGGAGATCGCGGAGGGGGCGGCGGACCTGGGGCTGGAGGTGGACGCGGTGATCGAGCATGTCCTCGGGGCGCTGGTGCCTGTGGCCGGCGACATCGGATTGTAGTCCCGACGCCAGGCCATAAAAGTAGGGAGGGCCCGCGGGGGGCCCTCCCTTCTCGTCTTCGTCGCAGTGGTGGCGCCTATTTGCCCGGCGTCACTTCCAGCGGGAAGTCGTGCATGGCGCCGGGGCCCCACTTGTGGGCCGTCAGGCTGTCGTAGAACAGGTTGTTGGAGCCGTTGGCCAGGCTGTAGGCATCGTATCCCAGCATGTTCAGGTATGCGGTGACCTGGCTGGAGTGCTGACCGGTCCAGCAGTAGACCACGATCGGCATGTCGGTGGGCAGGTTGGCCAGCATCTGGCCCAGGCCCATGCTCGCATACGGCGTGAACTGGAACGCGCCGGGGATGTGGCCCGGGACGCCGGAATCGCCGTCACCCAGGTAGTCGGCCTCACCGAAGTAGTTGACGATGAAGTAGTCTTCCAGGTTGTCCTGGATGGCCGTGTAGCTGGTAGCCTTGAAGCCGGCGGCCAGCATGGCGTCCACCCGCGAAGCCACCGTCTCACCGGTCAGCGAGGGGTAGTTGTAGCCCACGAGGTCGCCGTTCTGGTTCTCGGTCTCGGCCACGGGCAGGAGGTTCAGGCACTTGGAGGTCCACTTGTCGAGGTCGGGGTCCGAACTCCAGGAGGACATGCCGAAGAGCAGGCTCTGGGTGTTCTCGTAGCCCGCCAACTCCATGGCGATCTTGGCGTGGCCCGCGCTCTGGCCGCTGTAGCAAGCGATCACGAACGGGTTGTCGGTGGGGATGGTGGTGCCGACGTCGGTCAGCAGGGTCGCGAGGCTGCTGTGGTACGCGCCGGCGATGTGACCAGCGTCGTAGTCGACCAGCTGCCGGATGTCGATGACCGTGTAGTCCTCGAGGTTGTCGTAGACGACCTGAGCGTTGACCACGCCCGGGCAGTCGGCCGAGTCGTTCAGGTAGTCGGCCAGCGCCGTGGCGATGGTCTCGAAGGTCTCGTCGGGCATGGCGCCGGTCTCGAGCTCGAAGTCGTGCTGCGCACCGGGGCCCCACTTGTGGGCGGTCAGGGCGTCGTAGAACAGGTTGTTCGAACCGTTCTTGAGGCTATAGGCCTCGTATCCGCACATGTTCAGGTAGGCGGTGATCTGGCTCGAGTGCTGACCGGTCCAGCAGTAGACGATCACGGGCATGTCCATGGGGATGTTCATGAGCATCTCGTCCATGCCCATGCTGGCGTACGGCGTGAACTGGAAGGCGCCGGGGATGTGTCCCGGGACGCCGGCCTCGCCGTCACCCAGGTAGTCGTCTTCGCCGAAGTAGTTGAGGATGAAGTATTCTTCCAGGTTGGTCTCAATGTCGGCGTAGCTCTTGGCCTTGAAGCCGGCGGCCAGCATGGCGGCCACGCGCTCCTCGACGGAGCCGGCGATCTCGGGGAAGCTGTGCTCGGTGAGGTTGTCGTTCTGGGGGTCGGTCTCGGCGACGGCCAGCTCGTTGGCGCATTTGCCGGACCAGCTGTCGAGGTCCAGGCTCCAGGAGGACATGCCGAAGAGCAGGCTGTAGACGTCCTCATAGCCCAGCATCTCCATGGCGATCTTGGCATGGCCGGCCGACTGGCCGCTGTAGCACGCGATCACGTAGGGCTTGTCACTGGGGATGTTGGCCAGGTCGGCGATCAGGGTGCTGAGGCCGCTGTGGTAGGCGCCGGGGATGTGGCCGGCCAGGTAGGCGGCCTCGGAGCGGATGTCGATGACCGTGTAGTCAGCGAGGTTGTCGTACACCACCTGAGCGTTGATGACGCCCGGGCAGATGGTGTTGTCGTTGACGTATGCCGTGCCGGCGGCAGCCATGGTCTCGAAGTCGGTCGCGCCGGGAGGCGTCACGGGATCGTCGTCGTCCGAACAACCCATGAAGGCCACCAGGGCGACCAGCATCAGGATGAGCCAAGTCTTGTGAAGTTTCATTGCTACTCCTCAGTGTGGCCCGCGGGCCGGATAGTCACGCGGAAGAGCCGCGCTTCCAAGGTGCTGGCCGGGATCGACGGGTGACCCCGGCCGTTCTAGCGGACGATCTACTTTCCTGCCGGGAAGCTCTCGGGAATCACGTAGTCGATGTTGGCCTGGTAGTCGACCAGCGGCGTGGTTCCGTCGGCTTCGTAGAGGTCGGTTTCCCTGAGCAGGTATCCCTGCGGACCATCCGGCGAACCATGGCAACTGGCGGCGCAGGACTGGCCGGCCTCCACCGTGGTCTGCGGGGTGGAGCGCAGGACGTTGTGAGGCGACGCGTACTGCCAGGTCGACTTCGTCAGGTAGTCGGGCAGGTCGAGGCCCCAGTTGGCGAAGGTGTTGGGATCGATGGGCGTGTGCCGCACGATCGCGATGTCGTACTCGGCGCGATGCGGGCTCGGATTGCGCCCGATCTTGAGCTGCACGATGCTCTCGTTGATGTCGAAGCCCTCGTCGGTCAGGTTGTGGCAGTTCGTGCAGTTCTTGTAGGGCTGCGAGTGGCAGGTCTGGCACTGCGCCACCGGCAGGGACACGCCCGGCACGGGATCGTGACAGTGACTGCAGTCGACGGACACGCCACCGTGGTGGGCGTGATTCTTGTCGGCGGCCGAGACCGTGGCGCTGCCGAAGCCGTCCGGATGGCACGACGTGCAGTCGCCGGTTCCCGCGGGGACCTGGATGTCGCTCTCGTGGCAGTTCTCGCAGCGGGGCATGTTGGCCACCTCGTAGCGGTGGTCGTACTCGGTGCCGTCGCCGTGGATCTCGTCCTTGCCGTGGCAGTAGTTGCACTGCTGGCCGGCGGTGCGGTGCACGTCGGGCACGTTGCCTTCGAGTTCGCCCTTGAAGTCGACGCCCACGCGGCTGCCGTGGCAGGCGGTGCACTGCTCGTTCATGTCGGGCGACTGGCGGAAGCGGTGCGAGTAGTACGCGCCGATCTTCGGGAAACCACCGCCCACCGAGTTGGGGCGCGAGACGTGGCACTGGCCGCACGTGGTGTGGCAGCCGGCGCAACGCACCTCGAAGGGCTCTTCGATACCCAGGTCGTCGAAGTCACGTCCGCAACGATCCTCGATAGCCGTCTTGTAACCCTGCAACGTGGTGTGCAGGCTGGTGGCCGTGACGGTGACCGCGTTGGTGTGGCACTGGTCGCAGGCCGACCGCGCGAAGCTCTCCTCATGGCAGGCCGTGCAGCCGGTCTCGCCGGGCACACTGGGGTCGCGGAACATTCCCGTGTGGGCCTCTTCCATGGTGTTGAACCCGAAGTCCGGGGCGCCGGCGTGGCAATGCTGGCACGTCAACGTATGGGGCGTCGGGTTGTCCGTGCCCTCGTAGCCGGGGCCGTGGATGCTGTTGAGGAACCGATCGCCGTTGGAACCGGTGATGATGACCTTTTCCCAAGCTTCCAGCTCGGGTACTGAGCCGCCTCAGCCGTCGTCCTTGTTGGCGAACTTCAGGGCCAGATCCTTCTTGGAGGCCAGTCCCTTGTCGTCGACTCCCAGCGCGGCCTTGAGCTCGGCCTCGCTGGAGTGACAGCCGATACACGTCTTGTCGGTGCTGCCGCCGCCCGGAGGCCCGGCAACGTCGTTGGAGGTGTCGTTATCGCACCCCCAGAGCGCGGCCAGGACCAGAAGCGGCAGGACGACCAGGATCGATCGCTGCATCATGAGGTACTCCCCGGTTTGGACGCGGCACGCGATGTCGTGGCGTCACTGGATTTGGTCAGTCCGTTGGCAAAGATCGTTGCGGTGTTGGTGTAGATGTCGACGGGTTGATTCCGGGACGGGAACAGCGTGTTCCAGATCCCGAGATTCAGGGCGCAGTCCATGACCATGCCCACGAAGCAGCGGCCGGTGAGGAAGGCCTCCACCGGCATGATTTCACCCTCCTGCATGCGCCGCTCGAACTCCTGCGTGAGGAATTCGATGTAGGGCACGCGGATCTCCTGGAAGAGCACGGTGGGCACGTCGCCGCTCTCGAGGCTGTTGTTGAACATCAGCCGCACGAGGGCAGGGTCCTCGTGGGTGAGCTTCATGACATGACTCGACACGGCGATCAGCGCATCGCGCACCGAGCCCTGGCCGGCATGTTCCGACAGGTATCCGGCAATGTCGTGCTGGGCCGCCTTGGCCCGGATGACCTCTTCGTAGAGATGCATCTTGCTCTGGAAATGGCGGTAGATGGCGGCCTCGGTGATGCCACATGCCCGGGCGATCCGACGGATGGACGTGCCGGCATACCCGTGCTTGGCGAACAGGTCGGTCGCCCGGGAGAGGATCTGCTGGCTACGGTTGCCGTTGGTAGCGGACATGCGCTAAAGGCATCCTTAATTGGTCTGAGTTAGCGAACGTTGACTCACTGCAAGATGGAGACCTGTTTATGTGCTGTCAATCAAAGATATTCACTTGAAAACAGAATCGAACTTCAAACACTGCAGCGAGTTATAGCGGAGAAAAAGGCCCCGCATTTGCGGGGCCTTCTTGAAACGGGCTGAATGGGGGTTAAAGATCAGAACAGGCCAGATACCGACAATCCCCAGAGATCCTGGATGTAGTTATCCCACCGGTTCTCGAAGAACTCGTTGCGCCGGTAGCTCGCCGTGACGGCGAACTTCGGGGTGGTCTGCCAGCGGGCCCTCACCAGCGCCCGGTCGTGGTCGGCCTTCACGGCATCGAGGGCAGCCGTCTCGCTGCCGGTGTTCTCGTACCGGATGCCTTCCCACATGCCCTCGAGCTCCAGTGTATTGGTGACGTGGAACACCGCACCGGGAATGAAACGCCAGGTCTGACCATCGTATTCGTACGCGGCTTGGCCGGCAGCGGGGTCGCCCACGCCGGTGAGCTCGTAGGTCTCCTTGCCGTAGTTGACCATGCCGTACATCGACAGCCGGGCGCTGGCGATCCAGTTGATGTTGAGGAACAGGCGGTTGGCTTTCCAGGTGGTCTCGGCCAGTTCGCCGGCGGTGCGCTCGAAGGTCTGGTCGATGCCCTGGTAGCCCAGGTCTACCGGTACATTGGGATGCGGGCGGGTCTTGAGGGCCGCCGTCCAGCCCAGGCGCGACCGATTGTGGTCGCCGAGGATGCCGTACCAGTCGTCGCCCGAGGCCGTCTGCTCGACGTCCTGCTTGTTGTACCGCACGCCCAGCTTGAACTTCACGGCCTTGCTCAGGTTGGCGTTGGCCCGGAAGTCGACGTCGTGGCGGACGCGATTCTCGTTCAGGCCCTGGGCCACCGTCACGGTGGGTTCGCCCGGCCGTCCATCCTGGCTCGTGACGCCTTCGCGGTCGGCGTTGGTGTAGCGGTACTGCAGGCGCAGGCGGGTGCGGGGCAGGCTGGTGTTGCCGAGCACGAGGCGGTAGTCCTGCCGCTGGCGATCGGTGTCGCCGGCGTAGAGCACGCCGGCCATGTCGTCGATCTGGGACTCGTTCTTGAGCCCCTCGAAGCGGGCCGACGCGAGCAGGTTGGTCTTGCGACCCAGCCGGGTCTGCAGAGCCAGCAGGCCCACCGCGTTCTCGGAGTCGCTGTTGGTCGAGCCGTCGCCGCCGCCCCAGATCTCCCGGCCATTGAGCTCGAGGCGATTGAGGGCGCCGTAGGCGGCCAGGCGCGTGCCGCCGGACACGTCGTAGGCCAGGTCGAGGGCGGCGCGGTAGC
Source organism: bacterium (assembly GCA_003353795.1). Taxonomy (GTDB): domain Bacteria; phylum Krumholzibacteriota; class Krumholzibacteriia; order LZORAL124-64-63; family LZORAL124-64-63; genus Glo-17. Next base: position 25,807 of record PIVY01000036.1, on the reverse strand, counting down.
TCTTACGCTCCTCGTCGTAGTCGTGGCCGTTGGTCCCGCTGCGGGTCCGCCAGCCGTCGGCGTTGCGCATGGCGAGGGTCAACCCGCCGCCGAGGTTGCCGGCCCGGAACACGCCACCGAGGTACACTTCGTACTGCTTGGTCTTCTGGCTCAGCACCGCCGGAGGCGCCTCGCCCGAGGTTCCGCGAAGCAGGCTGCCCTTGCTGCCCTCGCGGCGCAGGTCGGCAATGCCGAAGGTCACGTCGAAGGCGCTGGAAAGGTGCCAGCTCAGGTCGAGTCGGCCGCGGCGCCAGTCGAGGTGCGGCGAATCCGAAAGCGCCGGCGGCTCGGGCGGATAGGGGAAGCCCGGGTTGCGCAGTTCGCTGTCGCGATCGTAGTAGTGGTCGTGCTTGCTGTAGAGCAGGCGCACGCGGTACTTGCCGGGTGTGGACGACCAGAGGCCGACGTTGCCCGCCAGGCCGCTGCCGGGGACGTTGCCGCCGTCACCGCGCACGTTGAGCTGATGGTTGCTGTCGCTGGTGTGCTGGTAGTTGAACAGACCGTAGCCGAAGGTCTTGCCCCGGATGGCCCAGTCCTCGGCGGCCTTGGCCCAGTCGCCGTGGTCGTCGTTGATGATCAGGGTCGCCGTGGCATGGTTCTGGTCGTAGCTGATCAGGTCGCCTTCTGGCGCCCAGATGCGCTGGGCCTGGGCCGGCAGGGTCGGTCCGGCCAGCGCGGCCGTCGCCAGGACCAGGATCAGCGCGGTCGTCGTGATGATCGTCTTCATGACCTTGCCTCCTTACTGGTCCCGGAAGGACGGGGACACGTTGGAACCGTGGATCTCGCGGTGGCAGTCGTAGCAGCGGGCCTCGCCCTGGAGCAGACCGTTGTGGGGGACGCCGCCGAAGTCGAAGCTGGGATCCCCATTGACCACCTCGTAGTGGCACTGCAGGCAGAGACCGTTGCCGTCCTGGGTGAGCAGCTTGTCGTTGTGCGATCCGTGGGGCAGGTGGCAGCTGGTGCACTGCTCGCCCGTGGTGCCGCCGTGCTCGAACACGAACGGGCCGGCCATCTGGTTGTGGCAGCTCAGGCAGGTGGCATTGGCGCCTTCCCAGGTGGTGCGGTCGTTGCCGCCGTGGTGGTCGTGGCAATCGGCACAACCGATGTCGCCCTCGAGCACGCGGTGCCGGAACGGCAGCCGGAACGCTGCGGACACCGCCGTGTGGCACTGCAGACAGAACTCGGAGCGGTTGCGGTACTCGTTGGCCGGTCGGGCCTGGCCGCCGAAGTGAACCTGGTCGGCATGGCAATCGGCGCACGAGACCTCGGTGCCCGCGTGCGGACCGTCGGCATACTGCAGGTCCAGGCTCAGGTGGCACTGGGTGCACATGTTAGCGCGGCTCACGTCGTCCAGCGCCCGCATGATGTCGAGGCCCATGATCCAGCCGTCGCCGCCCTCGTCGACGTGCAGACTGCCGGGACCGTGGCAAGCCTCGCAGCCGAAGATGTCGGCCCGGCCAGGAACCGAAAGGCCGAGTTCGGGCAGGTGGGGAGAGTGGGCGTAGAACTCGCCGACTTCTTCGTGGCAAGCGAGGCAGTCTTCCGACCCGACGTAGGTCGCGTCGGCGGGGACCTCGATGCCATCGAGATACTCGCCGCTCCAGGCGGCCGGTCCTGCGACCAGGACCGCGAGGCTGCAGACGAGGCAGATCATTCTCCGCATGAGAACCTCCAGAAGAACGGACTGACGGGTCGTACTGTGGCGCAAACATAGGCGACAATCGGCGCGAACTTCAAAGGTGGATTTTGCACGGTCGACGCTCGCAAGGTATTCTGGATCAACGGCATCTGGTATTCTCCAGTGGCGATTCCGTTGGCCACGGCGGCGCGCAGAGGCGTATGCTCGCCATGCCGTGGGCCTCGCGAAAGTCCGTTTGCAAGAATCGTTCTCGGTTCACGGATCCGCTCCGGCGGAGCCTTCCGGGAGCAATGTCCGGCCTCGAAATCGGCGAAGGGACTGCCTGGTGAACTGGTCCGACAACCGACTCTGCCGCCTGCTCGGCATCGATCTTCCCGTCATCCAGGGCGGCATGATCTACATGAGCGGGGCCAAACTTGCCGCCGCCGTATCCAATGCCGGTGGCCTCGGACTGCTCGGTTCGGGCAGCATGCGCCCCGACCTCTTCGGCGAGCAGCTGGCCAAGTGCCGGTCCCTCACCGACCGACCCTTCGGCGTGAACGTGCCGCTTCTCTACCCCCACAGCCGCGAGGTGGTGGAGCTGGCCGTGGCCGACGGTGTGACGATCTTCGTCACCAGCGCCGGCTCGCCGAAGCGCGCCATCGGGGTCCTGAAGAAGGCCGGCTGCACCGTGCTGCACGTGGTGGCCAGCCCGGAGCTGGCCGTCAAGTGCGAGGACGCGGGCTGCGATGCGGTGATCTGCGAGGGATTCGAGGCGGGCGGACACAACGGCCGCGAGGAATTGACCACCATGGTGCTGGTGCCCCAGTGCGTGCAGGCGGTGAACATCCCCGTGGTGGCTGCCGGCGGGATCGCCACGGGAGGCCAGTGGGCGGCGGCCATGGCCCTGGGCGCGGACGGCGTCCAGGTAGGGTCGCGTTTCGCCGTGACCCGCGAATCCAGCGGCCACGAGGCGTTCAAGCAGGCGGTGGTGGAGGCCGGGGCCGGCGACACCATGCTCGCCATGAAGCGCCACGTCCCGGTGCGCCTGCTGCGCAATCGTTTCTTCGAGCAGGTCGCGGAAGCCGAGGCCCGCGGCGCCGATCGCGACGAACTCCAGGAACTGCTGGGGCAGGGGCGCGCCCGCCGCGGCATGCTGGAGGGCGACCTCGACGAGGGCGAGCTCGAGATCGGTCAGGTCTCGGGCCTCATCGACGACGTGCCCACGGTGGCCGAGGTCGTCGCGCGCATGTCGACCGATTATACGGCGGCCGTGACCAGACTGGCCGGGGCATGAGCCCGGCGGGATCCGCAGCCGAACTGGCGCGGCGTCTGGCCGAACTCTGCCCGGCCCGCGGCATCGACCTGGCCGGCGCCGTGCCGCTGGACGGCCCTGCACCGGGTGCAGAACACTGGCGCCGCTGGCTCGACGACGATCTCCACGGCGACCTCGAGTATCTCGCGCGCACCCGCGACGAGCGCGCCGACCCGCGGGTGCGCAATCCGTGGGCGAAGTCGCTGCTGATCTTCGCCCAGCGCTACACCGACGGCTGGCCGGCGCCTGACGAAGCGCAGGACTGGATGCGGGGTGTCTCCCGCTACGCGCGGGGGAGCGACTATCACGACGTCCTGCTCGCGGCCGTCAAGGCTGTGCTGCGAGACCTTCGCGAGACCTGGCCGGAGCTCGAGGCGCACCCGGCGGTGGATACCGGGCCGTACCTGGAACGCGCCTGGGCGGTACGCGCTGGCCTGGGATTCGTGGGCAAGAACACCTGCCTCATCCACGAGACCCTGGGCTCGGGGATGTTCCTGGCCGTGGCGCCCACCAACCTGGTCCTCTCCGACTGGACCGGGGCTCCGCATCCGCTGTTCGAAGTCGCGGCCCGCGGATCGCTTCCGCGGGAGGATACCGACCGCTGCGGCTCCTGCACACGCTGTCTCGACGCCTGCCCCACCGACGCGTTCATCGACGCACGGGTCCTCGACGCCGGCCGCTGTCTCAGCACCTGGACCATCGAGTGGCAGGGCCGCGCGCCCGCCGACGAGCGCGACCGACAGGGCGACCACCTGTTCGGCTGCGATGTCTGCCAGCAGGTGTGTCCGTGGAACGGCAAGGCGCTGCGGGGCGCCGCCGGCAGACCGACGCCTCGCGACGCCTACGCGCCGCTGCAGGCCCACGCCGAGATCGACCTCGCCGGCCTGATCGGCCTGGACGCCGAGGGGTTCCGGGAGCGTTTCCGGCGCACGCCGCTCTGGCGTGCGCATCCCGAGGGCCTGCGGCGCAACGCCCTGGTGGTGGCCGCGAACACCGGTCGGGTCGATCTTCTGGACGAGGTGAGACGCGCCGCCAGCGAGGATCCCGATCCCGAGGTCCGCGCCGTGGCAGCCTGGGCCGTGAACCGACTGGAGGAGCCGGCATGAGCGGTGAAGCGGCGTACTGGCAGACGGCGACCGACCGCAGGGTGGCCTGCGAGCTCTGCCCGGTGGGCTGCGTTCTGGGCGATGGTCAGGATGGCCAGTGCGGGACTCGCGGCAACCGCGAGGGCCGCATGCTACCGCTGCAGTACGGTCAGGTCGTGGCCACGGGCCTCGACCCCATGGAGAAGAAACCGCTCTACCACTACCTCCCCGGCCAGCCCATCCTTTCGGTGGCCGCCAAGGGCTGCAACCTGCACTGCGCCTTCTGTCAGAACTGGCAGATCAGCCAGACCCTGCATGGCCGCACCGACGACCTCTCACCAGCCGACGTGGTGGCCCTCGCGAAGCAGCACGCGTCGGTGGGTATCGCCTTCACCTACAGCGAACCGCTGGTCTGGTTCGAATTCGTCCGCGACACGGCGCGGCTGGCGCGCGAGGCCGGGCTGGTGAACGTGGTGGTGACCAACGGCTACCTCAACCCCGAACCCATCGCCGAACTGATCCCGCTGCTGGACGCCGCTAACGTCGACCTCAAGAGCATGGACGACAGCTTCTACCGCGAGGTGTGCAAGGGTCAGCTGGATCCGGTGCTGGCCAACATCGTCGCGCTGCACGAGGCCGGCGTTCACGTGGAGGTGACGAACCTGGTGATCCCCGGGCACAACGACACGGTGGATCACTTCGCCAGGCTCCGCGACTTCGTGGCCGATCTTTCGGTGGATATTCCGCTGCACCTGTCCGCGTATCGTCCGGAGTTTCGGTTCGACGCACCGGCGACTCCGCCGGCGACTCTCGAGCGTGCGGCCGCTCTGTGTGCGGATCGACTGCGGTATGTATTCACCGGGAATCTTCACCTGCCGGCGTGGAACAATACTCGCTGTCCCGAGTGCGGAGTGTCGGTGATCGAGCGGCGCGGGTATCGGACGACGGTGCATCTCACCACGCCGGAGTGTCCGTCGTGCAGCACCCCGCTGCCGATCACGCTTGCCACCGGTTGAGGCGGGCTCGTGGGGTCGGGGGAGCGTTGCTCTGACGTTCCTGTCGGCTAGTCTTCATCCCGAACATGCCGCTTCCAGATATCGCTATAGACTTCCTGAAACGTGAGCCAGGTATCCTGTTCGGCTTCGCAGTCGCGGACGACGTTCATCGAGATCTGCAGATTCTTCAGCGCGGTATCGAATGGGCTCTTCGAGCAGCCGGTTTCCGCCATCACTTCGTTCCGCAATTCGCCGGTGACCCACGGTTCGATGCGGATCTTTTCGAAGATCTGCTGCGCCAGCTGGTTCAGTGCACGAACCGGTCGATAGGCGGCTGCGAAATGAACGGTATCGAGGTAGCCCATCTCCATCAGCACCGCGAATCCACTCTTGATCTTCCCATAGTAGATCTCGTTCGGATAGTTGGCGGGGAGCTGATTCTTCCACGGCCAGACCGCTTCGATCCGCTGGCCCCATCCGGATTCGCCCGGCTGCTTCTCCGGAAGGTCGACGTGTTCATACAAGGATGTCAGTTCGGTCTTGTCCGACGGAAAGACGGTGCAGATCTGCACCGATTTCACGAATGCACAGGCCTCTGCGAGTGTTTTGACTTTCATGCTTTCATACCTCGATCGGGACTCTAGGAGAGCGAATCAGTGACGTCACCGCCTTTTTCACTGGAGTCCTCGCGTACGACTGGTGCAAGCCGCGGGCGTGGGGCATATTGCTCATTCAAGGCGCCCGAAACCACGCCGATCATCCACAGGTGTGCCGACCAGGATCCCGAACCCGAAAGACCACCATGCGCAAGTACGTCATCATGGGTATCCAGGGCTGCGGCAAGGGCACTCAGGCCAAGCTGCTCGCCGCGGACTTCGACCTGGTTCACATCTCGGTGGGTGAGATCTTCCGCTGGAGCGTGCAGAACCACACCAAGCTCGGCGCCAGCATCAAGCGCATCGTCTCGCGCGGTGAACTGGTGGCCGACGACATCGTGGCCGATATCGTTCACAAGCGCCTCGCGGACCACGACTGGAACTACGGCTTCATCCTCGACGGCTTTCCCCGCAACCCGCGCCAGGCCGCCTTCTTCCTCGAGAACTACGACATCGACGCGGTGATCAACATCGAGATGCCCGACGAGATCGTCGCGCAGCGGGTCCTGTCGCGCCGGCTGTGCAGCCAGTGCGGCCTCGACTACAACCTGTTCTACCACCGGCCCGAGAAGGACGACACCTGCGACGTGTGCGGTGGCCAGCTGGTTGCCCGCGACGACGACAACGAGGAAGCCCTGCGCGCGCGCATCGCCGACTTCCATGCCAAGACCAAGCCGGTGCTGGACATCTTCGCGGTCAAGGAATTGATCGTGCACGTCGACGGGAACCAGGACCGGGACCTGGTGCAGGCGGAGATCCGGTCAAAACTGGGTCTGTAGCCCGATCATTCGCCGCCCCATCCCGGATCCACGAACGTCGCCCGCACCTCGGTCGTGATGCCGCCGCGAACGAACCACTCTCCGTTGACCTCCATCATGCGCGGCGAGCAAGCCGCCACGAGGTCGTCGAGGATCTGGTTGGTGACCTTCTCGTGGAAGGCACCCTCGTTTCGAAAGCTCCACAGGTACAGCTTCAACGACTTCAACTCGACGCAAATCTTGTCGGGAATGTAGACGATGCTGAAGTGTGCGAAGTCGGGCTGCCCGGTGAGGGGGCACAGGCAGGTGAACTCGGGGCAGTCGAACGTGATCTCGTAATCCCGGTCGGGGGCGGGGTTCTCGAAGACCTCGAGATCGCGTGAGGGCTGGCTGGGCATGGCGGATCCTTTCTCTCGGTTCGTTGGCGCCATGCTAACGGGTGTCGGCCGCGGGCGCCAGAAATTGTCAATTCACCGTGATTTCTCCGTGACGCCCTTCAATGATCCTCCCGGATCCTGTAAAATCATGCTGGTCTTCGATCCGATGCCGTCAACCGGGAGCCGTTCCATGCCGTCACGCGCCGTCGTCTCGCTCGCCTTCGCAACCGCGCTCGCCTCCTCGGTTGCCGCCGCGCCGATCCTGATACCGCTCGATTCTGCTCGGCCGGATGCCGCTCCCATCTCGGTGGAGGTGATCGAGGAGCACGCCGGCGGCGTGCGGATGGTCGTGGAACTGGGCGCCCTGCAGCACGAGACCCTGGACGCGGACGGCCGCACCTGGACCGCGCTGACGTTGCCCGACGGCGCCATCACCGGTCGCGAAGGCCGCCCCGGCCTGCCCGAGTGGTCGGGCCTCGTGGTCGTGCCGGCCGGCGCCGAGGCCACGGTCCGCGCGTTGGCCGCCGACACGCACACCCTCACCGACCTCGACCTCCTGCCCGTGCAACCCGACCAGGCCGACGATCTGGTCGTCGACCGCGACTGGTACACCGCCGGCCGGTCCGCAAAGCCCGAACTGGTGTCTCTCGGCGACGCGGCCAGCCTGGCCGGCGTCACGGTGATGTCGCTCTCGATCCGACCGGTGAGCTACGACGCCGGTAGCCGAACCGCGACCGTGGCCACCCGCGTGGAGATCACCCTCGACTGGACCGCGGCCGCAGCGGTGCCGTCTCGTACCGTCCCGGCATCCATGCGCCACCTTCTGGCCGGGGTCGCACTCAACCTGCCGGCTGAACTGACGGCGCCCCGCGCCAACGACATTCCCGGAACCTGGCTCATCCTCTGCCCAGACAACGGATCGGTGGTCAACGCCATCCAGCCGCTGGCCGACTGGCGCCGCCGGCAGGGCTTCAACGTCGTGGTCGCCGACCTGGGCACCACCGGTCCCACCGCCAACAACATCCAGAACTGGCTTCGCACCCAGTACGCGACTCTCGACCCGCCGCTGGAGTACGTGGTCCTGGTGGGCGACGCCAACGGCACCATCGCCCTGCCCACCTGGAGCGAAACCGTCTCCGGCTTCGGCGGCGAGGGCGACCACTACTACGCCCGCCTCGACGGCGACGACATCCTGGCAGACGTCCATGTCGGCCGCCTCAGCTGCCGTTCGGTCAGCGACCTTCAGGGCATCGTCGCCAAGATCATCGGCTACGAGACCACGCCGCCCACCCTCGATCCGTCGTGGTACACCAGCGCCCTGATCGTGGGTGATCCCAGCGACAGCGGCATCACCACCGTCTACTGCGGACAGTGGGTGGCGCAGCAACTGGAAGGCGCCGACTACCTGAACATCCTCGAGGTCTACGGCGGCAACTTCGCCTCGGCCATGATCAACGGGCTCAATCAGGGCCGCAGCATGTTCGGCTATCGCGGCTTCGCCGGCATGAGCGGATTCTCCAGCGGCCATGCGTCGGTGCTCAACAACGGTCTGGCCCTGCCCTTCGCCTGCTTCCCCACCTGCCTCACGGGCAGCTTCCGCTCCGACACCGTGTGCCGCTCCGAGGCCTTCCTCGCCAACCCGAACGGCGGCGCCATCGGCGCCATCGGCACCGCCACCGGCGGCACCCACACGCGCTACAACAACTGCTACTACCAGGGTACGTTCGAGGGCGCCATCAACAGCGGCGACCACCACCAGGGCGCCGCCCACTCGCGTGGCAAGCTCGAGCTGTACCGCAACTACCAGCAGAACGAGCCCAGCGCCGTGGAGATCTGGTCAGTGTGGAACAACCTCATGGGCGACCCCGCCACCGATCTCTGGATGTCCGTGCCGCGGCAACTGGTGGTCGAACATCCGGCCGCATTACCCGCCTCGGCCGGCGCGCTGCCGGTGACGGTGTACGCATCCAGCCAGCCTGTTGCCGACGCCCGCGTGGCCATCGTCCAGGGAGACGTCGTGGTGGCCGTGGGGCTGACCGATGACGTTGGCGCGGTCACCTTGCCGCTGGCCGCGGTGACCAACGGCTCGCTCCAGGTCACGGTCACCGGTCACGGCCTCATGCCCTATCTGGGCGATGCCACGATCGGCGACCAGCCCCACTGGGTGACCCTCGATTCCTGGCAGCTCGACGATACGGCCGGCAACGGCGACCAGCTGGTCAATCCGGGCGAGGCCCTGGAGATCGACCTGGTGCTCCGCAACCTCGGTACCGCCACGGCGACCGGCGTGAACGCCACCGTGACCAGCGAGAGTTCCTGGCTCATCGTGACCCAGGCGGCCGCCGGTTACGCCGCCATTCCGGCGGGCGGAACCTCGAGCGGCGACCGCGCCATCCGCGTGGCCGTGGATGCCGCCGCGCCCGACCAGGAAGCCTGTTCACTGCGCGTCGAGGTGACCGGGGCCGACGGAGCCTGGATCTCGCGCTTCGAGTTGCCGGTGGTGGCCAGTCGCCTCGAGCCGGGCGACGTGGCCTACTCGGGCGGCGACCCGCTACCCGGCACCAGCGGTGAACTGGTGGTCACGCTGAGCAATGACGGTGGGCGGCCCGTGGCCGGCGCCGACGCGGTGCTCCAGGCGCGCAGCCCGTGGGTGGCCGTCACCGACTCGTCGGGCGTCTGGGGGAGCATCGCCCCGGGTGGAGACGGCACCAATGCCGGCGATCCCTTCGCCATCGTCATCGCCGGCGACTGCCCGCGCGGACATCTCGCGCCGCTGACCATCGTGCTGACCCAGGACGACGGCACCGTTCGCCGCGTGGATATCACCCTGGCCGTGGGGGAGGCCGGAATCACCGACCCCGCCGGTCCCGACCTCTACGGCTACCACGCCTACGACAGCGGCGACACGGGCTATCCTCTGGCGCCGGTCTACCAGTGGGTGGAGATCGATCCCAACCACGGCGGCTCCGGGACCGACGCCGGCCTCTCCGACTTCGGCTACGAGCAGGACGACACCCGCACCGTGGACCTTCCCTTCGCGTTCCGCTACTACGGTGTGGACCACACCCGGCTGTCCATCTGCTCCAACGGCTGGGTCTCCTTCGGCGACACCGACCTGGCGCACTACCGGAACTGGACCGTGCCCTCGGCCGGCAGTCCCGACGCCATGATCGCCGTGTTCTGGGACGACCTGCGCCAGAGCGGCTCCAACCGCGTCTACCGCTGGCACGACGCGGCCAACCATCGCTACATCGTTCAGTGGAGCCGCATGGCCAACTACCATGGCGGCATTCAGAACTGCCAGGTCATCCTCCTCGATCCCGCGTACCATCCCACCACCAGCGGCGACGGCGCCATCGTCTGCCAGTACCACACGGTGACCAACAACGACAACACCCGCGGCTACGGCACCGCCGGCATCCAGGACCACTCCCGCACCGACGGCGTGCTCTACACCTATTACGCCGATTACGCGCCGGGCGCGGCGCCGCTGGTCGCGGGCACGGCCGTGGCCTACCTGCCGGTGGGTGTGCTGTCGCTGGCGACCTGCGACGTGGATCCCGGTTACCTCGCGTTCGCCGTGCCGGTGGACGGTCAGCAGAACCGGTCGCTGCACATCGTGAACAACGGGCCCGCGGGCTCCGATCTCAACTTCGCGGTGAGTCAGGTGGATCCCACGGTGTCCGGTGGCGGCGCCAAGAATCTCAACGGCAGCTCCGTGGTCCTTGCCGAGGACGGCTACGAGCCCGGCGTGGAGACCACCCTCCACCTGAGCGTCACCAACGGCAGTCCCGACGACGAGTGGATCATCGACGTGGCGCTGGACTTCCCACCGGGCGTCAACGTGCTCGGCGCCTCCAACATGACCACTTCCAACGCCACCCTGGGCTGGAACGGGGCGACCGGCGATGGCGCCGAAGTGGGCTGGAACGGCGACTACATCTACGTCGGCTTCACCGGCCAGGCCACCATCACCATCGTGGCCGAGCAGGGCCTGGGCGAACTCGCATTGCCGTGGACCCTGCAGGGCGACAACTACGGGGCGCCGCCGCACTCCCTCGCCGGCACGATCACCCTACCCAGCCTCGCCGAAACCATCCGGGTCGAGTCGCCCATCGCCGGCGACATCTGGGCCCGGGGGGAGACTCGCGACATCGGCTGGTACACCAGCGTGGACATCACCGCCGTGGACGTGGAACTCACCCGCGACGGCGCCACCTGGGAGACCCTTGCCGTGGGCGTGCCCGCCACCGACGGGGCCATCACCTGGGCCGTCACCGGGCCGGTCAGCTCCACGTGCCAGGTCCGCGTCTCCGCGTCGTCCGATGCCTCGATCTCGGACACCAGCAACGGCGTCTTCATCATCCAGCACGACCTCACCTGGCTCTCTCTCGATGCGTGGAGCGGCATCGTTCCCGCCGGCGAAACGGTGACCCTGGACGCGAGCGTCGATGCCGCCGGCCTGGCCGAGGGCACCCACGAGCAACTGCTGATCATCACCCACAACGGCGGCTCGGCGGTGGTCGTGCCGGTGACCCTGGACGTGGGCGACATCCTGCCCGTGGACGACCTGCCCCGCATCGTGGCCCTGATGCAGAACCACCCCAATCCCTTCAACCCGGCCACCACCATCGATTTCGCCCTACCGGCCGCCGGCCCCGTCGACCTCTCCGTCTACGATCTGGCCGGCCGCCGCGTCGCCGTCCTCGTCACCGGTCACCAGCCAGCCGGCCACCACACAGTCCTCTGGCAAGCCACCGACCGTTCGGGCGCGCCGCTATCGTCAGGAACCTACATCTACCGCCTCCGCACCGAGACCGGCGACCACGTCAAGAAACTCTCCCTGGTGAGGTGATTTTCCAGGGTGTGTCACACTCCTCCCCGCTGGATCTCCGCAACAGAAAGGCGGCCCCTAATGGGCCGCCTTTCGTGAGGACTTCCAGCGGGGAGGAGTGTGACACACCCCGGAAGACTTGCCTTACCGGAAGAGGCTCTTCACGTTGTCCCAACTCTGCGCCTCGTTGCCCACGACGATGCAACAGAGGATGTCGCCCCAGATGATCACCTTGCCATCGGAAGTCTTGTCCACGATGACGTCGATCATGTCGGTGTAGCCGTCGCCGAGGTCCCAGTAGACCACGCCGGCCTGGGGTTCGTTATCGATGGGAATGCCGCCGTTGGCGTCGTCCTCGAAGTTCACGTTGAGGAAGTAGGGCTGGTCCACCGGCACGCAGCCGCAGATGTCCGCCACGGGGATCACGATCACTTGCGGCCCCGGTTCCAGGATCTCGATCTGCATGGGCGGCGAGACGCAGATGTCGTCACCGGGGATCCAGCCGCCGTCGCCGTCGGACTCGGCGGAGATGAATCCGCCGCTGACGGTGATGAGCTGCGGCACCTGTTCGGGAGTGAAGTCGAGGTACATGAAGACGTTCTGCAGGGCGCAGCCGCCGTCCGGGCAGCTCACCTGCTCGGCGGGGAAGACCAGGTAGGCGAAGCTCTGGTTGCCGGTCAGCAGATCGGGCACGGTCTGGACGGGATCGTTGAGGTTGCCGATGCGACCTCCGGACTGGGCGAGAGCCGGACTCGCGGCCATGGTCAGGAGTGCGATGACGGCGAAGGTGCGGGCGAACGACATGGTTGCCTCCTCGGGCAAAGGGACGCAGCGAGTTCCGCACGATCCTACCAGAGACCGCCCGATCCATCAACTGGATGAATTCGGTTTTCGATTCAGCAGTCTTGATCCCCGAATCAGTCGCGGGCGTCCAGTTCGGCCATCAGGGCCAGGGCCTTCTCGGCGAGCACCGGACTCGCGCTCAGGGTCTCGAGAGCCGCGCGGGCGCCGGCGGCGTCGTCGAGGGTGAGTCTGGCATGAGCCAGTTGCCAGGTGGCCTGTTCGCGCACCGGGAGCACGCTGGCCGATGTTGCCTCCTCGAGGGCCGTGGTGGCGGCTTCGGCCTGACCGTCGAGAAGCAAGCTGCTGCCGAGGTAGAGGTGAGCCTGGTCACGCCGCGGCCAGGTGTCGCCCCCCGCCGCCAGGGCCTCCTCGAGGCTCTCGGCGGCATCGGACCAGCGGGCGTCCAGATAGGCGTCCATGGCGTCGCGGAAACGGGCCTCGGCGGCGGGAGCATCGGCGCGCACGGTCTGCCGGGTGGCGTGCAACGGCGCGACCACGGCCAGATCCGTCACACTCTTGTCGCCGCCATCGGGACCAAGCACCATGAAGACCATTGCCAGGGCCACCGCCACGGGCACCAGGACGCGCACGCGGAGCAGGCCGCGCAGTCGATGGAGCAGGCCGACCGTCTCGCGAGGTTTCGCGTCGGCCAGGGCAGACCGGGCCGCGGCGGCGAAGCGGCCGGGATCCTGGGCCAGCATCATGGCGTCGGGGGCCGATTCGAAGAGGTCGTCGAGAACGTCGGCGTCCTCGCGGGTGGCGGCCTCGAAGCGGGCGCGCTCGGCGTCGTCGAGAAGGCCGAGTTCGTAGGCAGCCAGCAGATCCTTCTGGTCGTGGTCAGCCTTGTGGTCCCGGTCAGCCATGAGCAGCCTCCATCTGGTCCAGCAACCCGCGCAGCTGCGCACGGCAGCGGTGCAGGGCTACGTAGAAGGTGTTCCGCGACAGATCCGGAAAGTCCTGCTGCACCAGTGTCAAGGCCGCCTGGCTGACCTCGCGGGTCCCGTCGGCCTGGTCCAGGCTCTCGAGGATTCGCGCGAAGATGGTGCCGCACCGGGGAGAGCGGCGCGCCAGTTCGTCGATGGCGGTCTGCAGGCGATCGGCCATTTCGGTGGCGCCCAGGTCGGCGGTGGGGTCCTCGCTGAGGGCCGCCGCCGGCACCGTCCGCCAGTCTTCCACCTGCACCGTCTGGGCGGTGGAGCGGCGCTGGGCCTGGTAGTGATTGCCGATCACGTTGCGTAGCACGGTAAGACTCCAGAGAAGAAGGCCGCGGTCGCGGTCGAGGGCCCGGTACTTTGCCAGGACGACCTCGAGTGCTTCGTGGACCACGTCCTCGGTGTGGTCCGCATGCACCCTCTTTTTGGCGATGACCAGGAATCTTACGCGCAATTCCTCGAACAGGTCGGATTCGGCGCGGGCGTCGCCGGCCAGGGCGCGATCTCGGAGCCGATCCAGTGATTCTAGCGTCTGCTCGTCGTCCAAGGGGAGCTCCCGGGCTGTTGCTGCTTGGCTGGGCTCGGTGCATACTGGGACGAATACGGCCCAGGTTGGTTCCGCACCACACGATCCGAGGTGAATCATGAGGCCGCAACGTCGCCGATCATCACCCGCGGCAACGGTTCCTGGCAAGATCGTTGTCCTGTCGTTCCTGCTGGCCGTTCTCGCGACCGGTGTCCAGGCGCAGGATCTGGACCGTGCCGAGGCGGCCTGGCGTGACCTGGTCCGGGACGGTTCGGTGGCGCCGGAGCGGGTTCGCGGCGAACTGTCGGCCCGCACCCGATGGCTGGCCGACGCCGATCTACGCGACCTCGAAGACTCCGATCCTGACGAGGCCATGGCGACCTATGGCGAGCAACTGGCCGCCGCCGAGGCTGCCGGTGACAGCGTGTGGGTGCTGGTTTGCCTCGAGCGCCTGGCGATTCTGGAGATCGACGCCTTCCAGTTGACCGAGGCCCGCCCACGCCTGGAGCGCTGCCGCCGTCTGGCCACCGACATCGGTCAGCCCATGGCGCTGGTCCTGGCCGACCTCAACCTCGGGCGGGCGCTCATCCGCACTCGCGAGGTGGACGCCGCCGAGGCGCGGCTCAAGGCCGCCCGCGACGGCGCCCGCGATCTCGGTATCGACCGTTGGCACGGCGACGCGGCCCTCAACCTCTCGGTGGTGGCCCGGCTGCGCATGGATCTGGACACGGCGCTGGCCCTGCGGGAGGAGGCCTACGCGGCCTACACGTCGGCGAACTACGATCCCGGCCGCGCCCGCGCCCTGCACTTCATCGGCACGACACACGCCATGCGAGGCGAGCTGACCCAGGCCATGATCAAGCTGCAGGCCGCGGAGCAACTGGCGCGCGAGGCCGGGTCGGACGACGTGCTGGCGGGCTGCCTCGGCGACCAGGCCGGCATCCTCTTTCTCACCGGCGACTACACCGGCGCCACGATCCGGTACCAGGAAGCCTCCGACCTCACGGCCGACCCGCGCCGCAAGGGCTGGTACCTCACCAATCTGGCCTCGATCCAGTCCCGGCAAGGCCATCGCGCCGAGGCCATCCCGCGCTACGAAGAAGCCCTGGAGCTGGTGCGCGCCACCGATGATCACCGCACCGAGTCCACCATCCTGCTGGCCCTGGGCCAGAATCGCTGCGTGGTGGGCGACGTGGAGCAGGGGCTGGCCGATCTCGATGCCGCCATCGCTCACGCCGAGGAGTACCAGTTGCCCCTGGACGTTGCCAAGGCGCTCGAGGTGAAGGGCCACGCCCTCATCGACGAGGACCGCCTCGAGGAGGCCCGGCCGCTCCTGGAAGACGCCATGGTGCGTGCCGACCAGCTGGGCTACTTCGACCTGCAGGCATCCGGTCGCAAGGGTCTGGCGGAGATCGCCCGCCGCGAGGGGCGTCTCGAGGAGGCCGAGGCGCAGCTCCAGCTCGCCGTGGACACCGTGCTCCAGGTGCGCCGATACAGCGGCGGTTCGGCCGGCGTCCAGAGTGGCTACTTCGGCCAGGCCAACGACGTCTTCGACGCCCTGGTCGGCGTGCTGTACGAGCGGCAGGAGGTGGAGCCGCAAGCCGATCACGGCGTCCGCGCCTGGGAGGTGGCCCAGCAGGGGCGCGCCCGCTGGCTCCTCGATCTGCTGGCCGAGAGCGAGGTCGATCTCAGGGTCCGCGCGGACGCTTCGTACCGTGAGCGGGAGGTGGCCACCCTGGAGGCCATGGCGGCCCTGGAGGAGCGCCGCCTGGCGTCGCCCGACAGCGCGGCTGCGCTGGACGCCGAGATCCGACGTCTCGAGTCCCGTCTGGACGTGCTGGAGGCCGAGCTGCGCGCCGCCGATCCCCGCTACGCCGACCTCCGCTATCCGCAGCCCATCACGCTGGACCAGGCCCGCACCTCCGTCCTGCGCCCCGGCGAGGCGTTCCTCGAGTTCCAGCTGGGCGAACGCCACTCGCACCTCTGGCTGGTGTCCCACGACCGATTCGTCATGCGCCGGCTGCCGCCACGGTCCGAGATCGAGGGCCGGATCCGTGACCTGCTGCCTCTCTTGCACGATCCCGACCTCGCCGGTGGCGCGGCGGCCTGGTATGCGGCGCCCGCCCGCGCCGTGGCCCGCGATCTTCTCGACCCGGTGCTGGCCGACCTCGAAGGCATCGAGCGGTTGATCGTGGTGCCCGACGGGTTGTTGCATTACCTGCCGCTCGATGCGCTGCCGGTTCGCGACTCGCAGGCCGAACAGTTCCACGAGGTGCCCTGGCTGGCCGCTCAGGTCGACGTGCTGGTGGCTCCTTCGGTGAGCGCCCTGGCCCGGCTGCGTGCCGCGCCCCCGGTGGCTCTGGACGCGGCGCCGTTGTTGCTCCTGGCCGACCCCGAGTTACCGAGTCCCGACGAGGCCAGCGTGTTCGCCCGCGTGGCCGGCGCTGCCGGCCTGGCTCCCGTGCCGGGGGCTGCAGCAGAGACCGAGAATCTCCTGGAGATCTACGGCGACACGGCGCACGTGTGGCAGGGCGCCGAGGCCACCGCGGCCCACCTCGGACCCGCACCGGGCGCCGACGGCGCCTGGCGCTCCGTACACCTGGTGACCCACGGATTGTTCAATGAGCAACGCCCGCAGTACTCCGGACTGGTCCTCGCCGCCACCGACGCCGACGACGGCTTCCTCGACGTGTCGGAGATCTTCGCGCTCGACCTCGACTGCGATCAGGTCGTGCTTTCGGCCTGCTCCTCGGCCCTGGGGGAATCGGTGGACGGCGAGGGGCTCGTGGGGCTGAGCCAGGCCTTCCTCTATGCCGGCGCCCGCAGCGTGGTGGCCGCGCTATGGGATGTGGGCGGCGACGGTGCCGCTCGATTCATGGGTCGGTATCACGCGCGATTGGCAACCGAAGAGGGCGCGTCTCGCGGCGCTGCGCTCGCGGCCACCAAGCGCGAGTTCGCCGCCGATTCCGGGACCACGTCCGGGGGCGTGGCGCTGGCTCACCCCAACGTATGGGCTGCATTCGTGGCCATCGGTGACGCTCGGTGAGGTCGTAAGATCCGTCTCCGCGGGGAAATGGGGGGTTCGATCCCCATTGATTGCCCCGAAAGGAGACCGCTATCCCCATGACCGACCCGACCAAGTAGCGCTCGCTGCTTGTTCCCCCCAGTGGAGCGGGGAGGCCGTCCGGCCTCCCCGTCTTCTTCGTTGAAAACAGGTGGTTTACTCATTTCAACCCGCTTTTGTCTGTTCCATGCGCTATAATAAGGGTTCCATTTAGCCGCCCGCCCACCGGAGGTGTCGTTTTGCGTCCTCGCGTAGTTGTCGTGCTCATGACCCTGCTCCTCGCCCTTCTCGCTTCGACCGCTCTCGCCAAGCCTGATCCCGCGGTGACCACCCTCGCTGGCAGCAGCGACGGAATGCGCCTGCGGGTGGACGTGCCAGCGGATGCCGAGGCGTGGCAGGGGCTGGTGGCCGTACCCGCCGGCAAGCGAGCCGAGTTGCTCACCACCGCGGCCAGCATCGAGCTGGGGCAGCCTGCCGTCCTTCACGGCATGCAGATCGTGCCGCTGTCCGTGGCTCCGGCCGCCGACGGGGTTCGTAGCCGCGAGGTCGCCCTGAGCTTCACCGCCGATCCCGGGGCCGTGGCGCCGCGCCGCACGAAGATCGCGAGGTCCTTTGCCAATCTGCTCGAGGCCGAGGTCATCGGCGCCGCCGCGTTGCTCGATGGGTACCAGGTGGTGCCGGGCACTTACCTGGCGGTCGTCTCGTCGGCCACCGGTGCCATGGGCGCGGTGCAGCCGCTGCTCGACTGGCGCCGCAAGCAGGGCTACAACGTGATCGCCGCGTCCACCGCCGAGACAGGTACCAGCACCACGCAGATCAAGTCGTACATCCAGCAGGTCTACGACACGGCCGACGAGCCGCTGGTCCACATCTGCCTGGTGGGCGACGCCAACGGGGGCGTGGCCGTGGCCAGCTGGCGCGAGTCCCGCTCCGGCTACCAGGGCGAGGGCGACCACTACTACACCGAGCTCGAGGGCAACGACGTGCTGTCGGACGCCCTCATCGGCCGGCTGTCCGCCCGCAACGTCCCGGAGCTCGAGGGGATCGTCGCCAAGATCCTCGAGTACGAGCAGAATCCCGATACCTTCTCCAACCCGGAGTGGTACACGTCGGCCCTTCTGGTGGGCGACTCGAGCGCCTCGGGCACGAGCACGATCTACGTCAACCAGTGGCTCAAGGAGCAGCACCTCGAGCGGCTGAACTACACCCGCATCGACACCGTCTGGAGCGGTCCGTTCGCCAGCCAGATCACCCAGAAGTTCAACCAGGGCATCTCGGTCTACAGCTACCGCGGCTACCTGGGCTGCAGCGGCTTCTCGACCGGCTACATCGACAACCTCCAGAACCAGGGCGAGTTGCCCTTCGCCGTCATGCCCACCTGCGCGTCGGGTAGCTTCATGCAGACCCACGCCTACACCGAGGCCATGCTGCGCAACCCGCACGGTGGCGCCATCGGGGCCGTCGGCACGGCCACCACGGGAACCCATACCCGCTACAACAACGCCTACTTCCACGGAGTCTGGGAAGGCGCCATGGGCGAGCCCGACCGGACTCTCGGGTACGCCCACAATCGGGGCAAGATCGAGCTCTACCGCCAGTATGGAGGCAACGAACTCGTCAAGGTGGAGATCTGGTCGGTCTGGAACAACCTCATGGGCGACTCCGCCACCGAGATGCGCCAGGCCCTGCCGACCACGCCGGTCGTCAGCTACCCGGCCCAGTTGCCGCCCGACGCCGGCACGCTGCCCGTCACGGTGATGAGTGCCGGCCTACCTCTCGAGGGTGCGCAGGTGACTGTCTATCGTGAAGGCGCGATCCAGGTGGTTGCCCGTACCGACGCGGCCGGTCAGGTGCTGCTGTCGCTGCCCGCAGGCGCGGCCGCCGGCGAACTGTCCGTCACGGTGACCGGCGACGACCTCGTGCCGCACCGCGGCCAGACCATGCTCGGCGCCGTGACCGCCTACTGCGTGGAGGACGGCTGGACCTGGGACGACGGCCAGGACGGCATGCCCGATCCCGGCGAGACCGGTGACCTCACCATCACGGTGCGCAACCTCGGCCAGCAGACGGCTGGACAGGTCAGCGTGAACCTGGCCTCGCAGACCGCGGGCGTGGGCGTCGGCACCGGCGTCGTGGATCTCGGCGATCTCGCAGCCGGCGCTTCCACTCCGGCCGGACCGTGGTCGGTGATCTTGCCCGACGACCTGCCCGACGGCGCGTCGGCGGTGCTCTCATTGACGGCCAACTCGGGCGCCGACGCCTGGCTGTCGCGGGTCGACCTGCCGGTGAGCGCGCCGGCCTTCACCATCGTGTCGGCCAGTTTCGACGGTCAGCCCGGCGATACCGGTCTGCTGTCCGTGTCGCTGCGCAACGACGGCTCGGTCATGGCACCCGGCGGGATGGCCGGCTTCGCCAGCGCCAGCAGTCTGCTCCTGCCCGCGGGCCCGGTCGACGCCGACCTGGGTGACGTGGCTCCGGGCGCCACGGTGGCCGTGGCCTACGACATCCTCGTTTCGGGTGACGCCTTCAACGGCCACCTCGCCAGCTGCACCCTCACCGTCACCTCGGCCACGGGCACGCGGCAGGTCCTGGACATGCCGGTGACCGTGGGCTCGGTGAACGCCGACAGCCCGGTGGGCAATCCCGATCTGCCGTACCTGGCCTGGGACAGTCAGGATCCGTCACCCGACGCGCCGGTCTTCGCCTGGCGGGAGATCGATCCCAACTACGGCGGAGACGGCGTCGATGTGGGACTCAGCGACTTCGGCTACGAGCAGGACGACACCGACACCTTCGACCTGCCGTTCAGCTTCCTCTTCAACGGCGTGGAGTACGACCAGATCTCCATCTGCTCCAACGGCTGGATCGCCTTCGGCCAGACCTACCTGGTGCACTGGCGCAACTGGGGCCTGCCGGCCGCCGGCACTCCCGACAACATGGTGTGCGTGTTCTGGGACAACCTGGCGCAGGCCTCCACCAACCGCGTCTACCATGAGTACGACGCCGACGAGGGCGTCTACGTCGTGCAGTGGAGCCGCATGCGCAACCTGCTCAACGGTCTCCAGAACTGTCAGCTGATCCTGCACGACACCGCGATGCACCCGACCGCCACGGGCGACGGCCTGATGGTCTTCCAGTACGAGCAGGCCACCAACAACGACAACCAGCGCGGCTACGCCACCGTGGGTCTCCAGGACGGCGACCTGGGCATCAACTACACCTACTACAACCGCTATGCACCCGGCGCGCGCACGATGCAATCGAACATGGCCATCGCCTGGGTTCCCGTGGCGGAGCAGATTTCCGCCGCGATCACCGTGGCGACGGAGTCCATCGACGCGATCCTCATGCCGGGGCAGACCGTGGAGCGGACCCTGGAGATCGACAGCACGGGGCCCGTCGGTTCGGTGCTGAACTGGCAGCTGACGCTGCAGGAAGCGTCGGGCTTGCTGGCCGCCGGCGGCGAATCCCGAGATCCGTCCCTCGACCTGACCGCGCCCAACGGCGGCGAGACCTGGTTGGTCGGGCAGATTCGCACGTTCACCTGGGACGCCTCGGCAGACGTGAATCTGGTGCGTCTGCTGGTCGATCGTGGGCAGGGCTTCGAACTGCTGGCTTCGGATGTCGACGCCAGCCTCGGAAGCTGGCCGTGGCTGGTCACCGGTCCGGCGAGCGACAACTGCCGCGCCCGCGTCCTCGATCAGAACAACGTGCTGATCGCCGACAACAGCGACGCCGATTTCAGCATCACCCAGGAGTTCTCCTGGATCACGCTCTCGGAGCAGTCGGGTCAGACCCTTGCCGGTGAGACGGCATCGGTGACCGTGACCCTGGATGCCACGGGGCTCCCGGTGGGCCAGTACACGGTCGATCTGGTGATCTTGTCCTCCGGCGGCAGCCCGATCACGGTGCCGGTGAATCTGCTGGTGGATACCTCCACGGCCACGCCGGATCTCCCCGCCAGCCTCCAGCTGGCCCAGAATGCTCCCAACCCCTTCAACCCTCGCACGAGCATCGCCTTCGCCTTGCCGCGCGACACCCACGTCCAGCTCACCGTCCACGACCTCCGCGGCCGCCTCGTGCGCACCCTGGCGAGCGAATCGATGCCCGCCGGCCACCACGACATCGCGTTCGACGGCACCTCGAACGATGGCCGCCGCCTGGCATCCGGCACCTACATCTACCGCCTGGTCACCAGCAATCAGATCCTCACCGGCCGCATGACCATGGTCAAGTAACCCAGCACGATGGGCGGGCGCTTCGGCACCCGCCCAGCATCCCCCGATCCGCCACTCCAGGGGGGACAAATTTCCGATCAGTCGATCGCCGCGGCGGCCATGCTATCGGACTGCAGACATGACGAGACCCCTCGAGCAGGATCGCGACGCGCCCTGTCCGAGGGGTCTCGTCATGTCTGCAGTCCGATAGCATGGCCACAGGGGGGCTTGACAGATCGCGAAATATGTACAACCATATAGTTGTGGATATGTTGAGCCAAGCATTCGCGGCCCTGGCCGACCCGACCCGCCGAGCCATCCTCGCCAGACTGAGCGATGGCCCCTGTCACGTGCGGGATCTGGTGGAGGCCTTCGACATGACCCAGCAGGCTGTCTCCAAGCACGTCGGGGTCCTCCGACGCGCGGGTCTGGTGACCCAGGAGAAACAGGGGCGACTGCACCTGTGCAAGCTGCGGCCGGAACCCCTGGACGAGGCCACCGCCTGGATCGAAGAACACCGCGCACTCTGGACCGAGCAGTTCGACAACCTGGACCGCTTCCTCGCGTCCCGACGCGAACCCGAGCCCATGGAGGAATAGACATGGAAACCACGCAGCAACACACCCTCGAGATTCGACGGACCTTCGCCGCTTCGCCTGCCGAGGTCTTCGGCGCCTTCACCGAACCCGAGCTCATGCAGCAGTGGTGGGGGCCCCCCGGCTACAGCACGCCCCGCTGCGACATGGATGTCCGTGTCGGCGGCCGGTACCACCTCACCATGACCAGCGAGAAGGGCCCCGCCCATGACCTCTGCGGCGAGTTCCGCGAGATCGTCCCCAACGAGCGCCTCGCCTACACCTTCGTCTGGCAGGACGGCGACTACGCCCACCATGAGATGCTCGTCACCCTCGAGTTCAAGCCCGCCGACGGCGGCACCGAGCTCCATTTCACCCAGACGAAACTCCCCACCGAAAAGTCCGTGGAAGAGCACAACCACGGCTGGTGCGGCTCCTTCGACCGGCTTTCACCGCTGGTCACCAAGTAGTCGGTGCCGACGCTGATCAAGTAGCCCTTCCGAGGGCGCATACAACAAGACCGGTCGGACAGACGCTTCGCGGATCTGCTCGACCGGTCTTGTTGTATGCGCCCTCGGAAGGGCTACTTGATCAGCGCCATTCTCCCGACTGCTTGGTGATCACCGCTGGTGATCTTGTAGAAGTAGATGCCGGCTGAGGTGGCGCGGCCTTGGTTGTCGCGGCCGCGCCACTGGTAGGTGTGGGTGGCCGCTTCGAGTTCCGTGTCCACGAGGGTCTTGATGACTCGGCCCTTGACGTCGTAGATGACCAGCGAGGTGCGGGCCGCGGCGGGCAGGGCGAAGCGGATGGTGGTGGCCGGGTTGAAGGGGTTGGGGAAGCTCTGGTCGACGCGGAAGGCCACGGGCACCGATGGGTCCGACACGCCGATGCCGGAGCCGCAGTCGGCTACGAGGGCGCCGATGAGGTTGCAGCCACCGCTGTGGGCGGGAGCGCAGGGGCCGTTGGGGTTCACGTGATAGTCGCCCTCGCCGCGGTCGCAGAACTGGGGGTCCAGGGCCACGTTGCCGTCGGTGCCGGTGGGATCGCTCACGCCGCCGTACGCGGCGCCCTCGTTGCCGAAGACGTCGTTGCACGTCAAGGTGGCCGCGCCGGTGATGGACATACCGTTGGCCGTGGCGCCGGCACCGGTGTTGAACGCGCTGATGGTGTTGGCGACGGTCAACGGCGTGTTGGTCGAGTAGAGGCCCGCGCCACCGCTGGGGCAGCTATTGTCGGCGATGGTCAGGTGGTGCAGGTCGGCCTGGGTGCAGCCGACGACGTAGACCGTGCCGCCGAAGAGCGCCGCGGTGGACCGGGTGAAGCTCGTTCCGGCGAGGTAGACCTCGGGGCAGGCGTTGAACTGAGCGCCCGAGCCGCTGTGGGCCTCGTTCTGGTCGAACGTGCTGCCCGCGACGCTGGCGATGGCGCCGTCGGCATAGAGACCGCCGCCGCCCATGAAGGTGGCTGCGGCCGTCTTGCCGTTGTCCGAGACGATCACGTCGACCAGGTCGATGGTGCCGCCGAGGGCGCAGATCCCGCCGCCGTTGGTCTTGGCGGTGTTGCCCGAGACCTCGCCGCCGTTCAGGTACACCGAGGTCGAGCCGTCGAGGTCGGCCGCGTAGATGCCACCGCCCTTGTCGGAGTCGATGTGACCCGTGATGACCACGTCGTCGAGTGTCACGAACGCGTCGATCACGTGGATGCCGCCGCCGAGGGGCGCGTTGGTCAGGTTGTCGGTGATCAAGGTGTTGGCGTCCAGCGTGACGTTGCTGAAGGAGGGTGAGCCCTGGTAGACGAACACGCCGCCGCCATAGATGGCCGTATTGCCGGTGACGGTGATGTTCTCGAGTACCGCGTCGGAGTTGTAGAGCGCGATGCCACCGCCCAGACCCAGGGTCGATGCGTTGCCCACCGAGTTGCCGGAAACCGCCAGATTGCGCAACGTCGGCGACTTCTGATTGAGCATGATGCCGCCACCGTACCGCCCGGAGTAGGGGATATTGGCGAACGTGCGGCCGCCGCCGCCGGTGAGGTGGAAGCCGTCCACCACCGTGGTGTTGGTCACGTCGCCGTAGAAGTCGAGCACCGGCGTGGTAGGCAGCGACTCGACCATGGTCGGGGTGCCGAGCGGATCTCGGGTCTGATAGTCCGCCGCGTAGCCACCGAGGATCTGCAGGTCGCGCTCGATCACAGTGAAGGCCGGCAGGATCTCGTCGGCGAGAATCTTGACGACATCGCCAACGGCGGCGCAGTTCATGGCGTCCTGGATCGAGGCGAACTCCTGCGGCACGCGTTGCTCGTCGTCACCGAGCGCCTTGGTGAGGTTCACCCGGCCGTATCCGAGCAGGTCCTCGTAGCCGGGATTGGCGGCATCGATGTTGTCGCAGTTGAAGCGCAGCACCTGCGAAACCTGGGCTGCGGTCCGGTTCAGGTTCGACGACCAGATCAAGGCGGCCGCGCCCGCGGTGAGCGGCGAGGCGAAGCTGGTGCCCTGGACCGTGGCGTAGGTGCTCTCGTCGGTGAAGCGGGAGTAGGCCGTGGTGTAGATGCTCACGCCGGGCGCGGCGAGGTCGATCCAGCTGCCGTAGTTGGAGAAGTCGGCCTTGCCGTCGTCCTGCTGGGTGGCGGCCACGGCGAGCACCCGGTGCTCGGAACCCGTTCCGTCAGGATAGCCGCAAAGGTACGAGGCATCCTGGTTGCTGTCGTTGCCGGCCGCCGTGACGATCAAGCCGCCGTTGTCCAGGAACTCCCGCACGCCGAAGCTGAGGAAGCTGGAACTGCCCCAGGAGGCGTTGAAGATCCGGGCGCCCATGGCGGCGGCGTAGAAGAAGGCCTGGGACGCCCAGTCCATGCGCACCACGCCGCCGGACTCGCCGTCGGGCAGGTAGCCCACACGCAGGGCCATGATCTTGCAGCCGGAGGCGGTGCCGGCGATGCCGATGCCGTTGTTGGTGAGCGGCGCCACGCAGCCGGCGCAGTTGGTGCCGTGGCTCTCGTAGTCGCTGGGGTCGTTGTCGGGCGTTTCGTCGTCCTCGTCGGGATAGCCCTGGCCCGGAACGTGGACCCAGTCCCAGCCGCGGATGTCGTCGACGTAACCGTTGTTGTCGTCATCCACCTCGGAAATGCCGTAGTACTCGTCCCAATTGGTCCAGATGGCGCCGTTGACCCTGTCGGGATGAGGGCCGCCGAGGTCGGGGTGATTCCAGTCGACACCCGAATCGGCCACGGCCACGATGACGTTGCTGTCTCCCAGGGTTTCGGCCCAGCCGCCGAGGGCGCGCACGTCGCCTCCGGCCAGGGCCTCATTGCGGAGGTAGTACTGATTGTTGAGGTCGTTGGGCAGGAAGGCGGTGCCGTACTGGCGACAGATGTCCACCGGACGCGCCTCGAATACCCCGTCGGCCTTTCCGTAGTCGGCCAGCACTTCGTCGAGGTCGACGGCCCCGACAAAGTCCACGGCATACCAGCGACCCATTTCCTGGCGGAGTTCATCGTCGTCGAACTTCTCCGCGATTCCCGCATACAGCGGCGAGATGTCTGCGACCGCATGCCTGGCGGTCAAGCCGTCGATGCTGGCCAGGCCGGTCAGCGGCGTCCCTCCGCTCTTGTCGACGGCGAGCGCCACGCCCGGCTCCACGGTGATCACGATCCGGTCCTGCACGTGCCCCACGACGCTGGCATTCTCGAACGGAACGGCCGATGCGGCGGCGGCGATCGCCAGCATTACGACACAAGAAAGAGCAGCGACGGTCTTCATGGGGGCCTCCGACAGGTGGCGATGAATGGATCGGTGACAGCAGACAGCCTGCAAACGATTCACCAAATGAGTATAGGACCCCAATAGCCCCCAAGCAACGCCCACCACCCCCAATCCGTCCGGAACACCACCTCGATCAAGTAGCCCGTCCGGGGGTGCATACAACAAGACCGGTCGGACAGACGCTTCGCGGATCTGCTCGACCGGTCTTGTTGT
>PIVY01000337.1 GCA_003353795.1 bacterium | reverse complement strand
GTGATGACCGCGATGACACGACCACTGAGCAATCACGCCGCCCGGGTCGCGTGTCTGGCCGTTTTGCTGGCGTTCGTTCACGTGTGCTCGGCCCAATCGCAGGGAACGCGCGAACTGAGAACGCCCGCGCGGGCCGCCGCCGGCATCCCCGAAAGCGAGATCGCCGCACTACAGGCGGACCTGAATAAACAGAAAGCCGAACGGACATAGTCTGTCAGAAAGCGCAGAGCCTGCAAAAGCCTTGCCCGCAAGGCCGAAGCACTTCTCAAGGCGTCCCCGGCGGCGCCCAACCGATTTCGTGTTCTGGCGATCATGCTTCAGAGCCAAAAGCAATTGCTGACTCTGGACAACTCCGAGCGCAATCGCAAGGCCCTTTTCGATATATGCGGCCGGCTGGCCCAGGCCCCCGACGCCTGCGCGGAGTTTCGCCTGGAGGCCGATCTGCTTCTCTCGGAAAGAGCCCTGACGCTCAAAAAGGCCGACGTGAAAGAGCGGGCTGGCGCACTGACTGCGTTGATCAAACGTTACCGCGGCACGCCGGGCGAAGCGAAATGCCTCATGGTGGCCGCACTCATCGCCCCGAAGCTCGAAGCCTTCGACCTGAGAGGCGAAATCCTCAAAGCAATGGACGAACGTTTTGCCGGTGACCACGACGTTATTGAGTTCCGTCGAAAACAACTCGGGATCACCAAGTTGGACGTGCTGTTCACCGGCACGTACACGCGTGCGGACAGCGTTGTCCTGCGTTTTCCGGCTGATCTGATGGGGCGGCTGAGCGTCATGGTGTTCTGGTCGCGGAAGACGCCCGGCTTCGAGCGATACCTCGAGGGGATCAAGCAACAGCAGCGCCTCTATCCGGGCCGATTCGAGGTTTTCAGCTTTAGTCTCGACGAACTTCCTGACGCAGGGGCCGGGACACTACGCGTCTTGCAGTTGGATTGGACGGTTATGCGGCTGCCTGGGGGCAAGAAGAGCCAGGCATTTCGCACGTATGCACGAAAGGACCCGGTCGGCGTCCTGGTAAACGCATACGGCCATGCTCTCCTGGCGCCGACCTTGCTGAACGCGGCGGAACAGGTCAAGCTTGGCGAGGGCGGCGTACCGTTATCGATGCCCACGTTGAATCGGCGCCTTGACGACGCACGCTATCTTTCGCAATTGCAGTCGCTGTTGGTTGGCGATGTTCTGGTCACAGAGCCCGATGGTCGCCTGGATGCCGCCTTGCCCCCCGAGTTGAAGATGGTCCCAATGGGCTCGGGCAAGGAAGCCGGCGCCAAGCTGGCTCGTACAGCCGAGTCAGTCCCCGCCGAGACGCTGCGCGCCATCCAGGGATGTTTCACGCCGGCGCCCTTCCGCTACCGACTGACGACCGCCGAGGCGCTGGCGAACTACGAGAAGGCCGAGAAGCTGTGCGGTGAGGCGGTCAGGCAACACCCGGCCGCGCCGGATCTCTGGATCGTGCGCAACCGAAGGATCATCGCCCTTCTGGGCATGTGGAACCTTGCCGGCGAGCCCAAGCATCTTGAACAAGCGGCCCGAGAGCCGCGCGCTTCTCTGACCACGAAGCTGCCCCCCGGGGCCGACATCGTACCGCGTTTCTGTCTCGCCAAGGAAGCACTCCGGCGGGGGGACTCGGAGCCGGAGTCCGTCCTCCTGGACTTGATCGAGAAAACGGGCGGGGCCGGAGCGCCCTGTTCGGCCCATGCCGCGGCCGCGATCCTGGCGCTGAACGCAAACGCGCGGGACTTGCACAATCGCTACCGCGCCGCGCTGCTGGCAGCGCCGGACGGGGGCAGTCCCATGCTGTGGTCCACGGTCTCGTTCCTGCGTGATCGCGTCTACACCTACCGCCTGTTGAAGGCCAATTACATCCACAAGGAACGCGAGTCGGTGCGTGGATACAT
>PIVY01000035.1 GCA_003353795.1 bacterium | reverse complement strand
AGCACCAGCAATGCAGCCACCACGATGGCGGTGCCGATGAGTCCCAGCTCCTCGCCCAGGAACGAGATGGCGAAGTCGGTGTGGTTCTCCGGCAGGAAGGCGAACTTGTTGTGACTGTTGCCGGGGCCGAGTCCATGCCAGCCGCCGGCGCCCATGCCCAGCAGAGATTGATGAACCTGGTAACCGAAGGCCGGACTCCCGTCGAGACCGAGACCACGCCAGCCCAGCCACCAGGCGTCGATGCGCGTATGCAGCTTGTCGAACGAATGATAGCCGACCACGACCGCCGCCACCGCCGCCGGCGCGGCGGCCGCGAACCAGCGCCACGATAGTCCCGCCATCAAGAGCATGAGCACCGTCACCAGTCCCATCACCACCACGTTGCCGAAGTTTGGTTGCAGCGCCAGGATGAGCATGAGCGGCAGGGGGCCGGCCGCCATGGTGACGGCCAGTTGACCGGGCGAGAGCGGCCGGTCGAGCAACGGCGCCGAGAGGCGATAGGCCAGGAACAGAACCAGGGCCAGCTTGGCCAGTTCGATGGGCTGGAACTGCCCCATGCCGGGAATCTCGATCCAGCGGTCGATGATGCCGAACTCCCGCATGATCACCGGCAATCCGGTCAGGACCAGGCCGGTGACCATGGCGCTCCACACCAGCCACGACCGTCGCAGGAGCACGTGATCCAGGTTGGCCAGCACAATGGCCGCCACCGTCCCGATGGCCAGGCGTTGCAGATGCAGCACCAGATAGTGGTACTGACCGTGGGCCTCGGGTCGGAAACTTCCGGCGCCGTACACGGCCACCGTGCCCAGCAGGCAGAGCACAAGCACCGAGCCCAGGAACCATCCGTCGTGGTCGGCGAGCTGGAATCGTCGGTTACGGCGCATCCAGGACACCTCAAACCTCCCGGGCACCCAGGTCGCGGGCGGCGGCCGCGAAGGCCTCCCCGCGTTCCCGGTAGTTGCGGAACATGTCGAAACTGGCGCAGGCAGGACTCAGCAGGACCGTGGCGTCGGGCGCCGCCAGCCGGGCGGCGATGGCCACGGCCTCTGCAAGTCCGCTGGCCGCCGATGTGGGCACGACCCCGGCCAGAGCCGCAGCGATGGCGGGGCCTTCCTGCCCCATGGTCACCACGTGGCGCACCGCCGACATGACGCCGGCCAGCGGCGAGTAGTCCTCGCCTTTGCCGCTGCCGCCGGCGATGAGCACCACCGGCGACGGGTATCCATCGAGACCGGCGCAAACGGCATGGACGTTGGTGGCCTTGGTGTCGTTGACGAAGCGCACGTCACCCAGGCGCCCCACCAGCTGATGGCGATGGGCCAGGCCACGGAACGAGCGCAAACCCTCGGCCACCGCATCGAGGTCCGCCACCAACGGCAATACCGCCGCAGCCACGGCCGTGGCATTGAGAAGGTTGGGGGGCGATTGCAGGGCGAGGTCCTGGACCGCCACCAGGTCGCGGATGGTGTCGCCGTGGCGAACGCGGACATATCCGTCGCCGAGCCACGCTTGCGAGCCTTCCTCGTCGGCACCGAAGAGCAGCCGGCGGCCCCCGTGGTCCCAGGTCAGCGCCTCGGTGCAGCCGCTCCAGGTCACGAAAAATCCGTCGTCGGCCACATTGGCGGCCAGGCGAGCCTTGGCCGCGTAGTAGGCGGCGAGGTCCTCGTATCGATCGAGATGGTCGGGCGCCAGGTTCAATACGACCCCGACCGCGGGACGGAACGTATCGATGGTCTCGAGCTGGAAGCTGCTGCACTCGACCACGGGAACTGCAGCTTCCGGCAGGATGTCGGCCTCCATGGAAAACGGTCGGCCCAGATTGCCCAGCGCGGAACTCGGCACGCCGGCGGTCTCCAGAACGTGGGCGATCCAGGCGGTGGTCGTGCTCTTGCCGTTGGTCCCGGTGACCGCAACCACCCGACCGCCGCAGAATCGCGCGGCCCATTCCAGTTCGCCGTGCACCGGCACACCGGCCGCGCGCAGGGCGACCAGTCCCGGATTGTCGGGAGGCACCCCGGGGCTGAGCACCACGGCGTGGAGATCGCCGGCAGCCACCGCGGTCCAGGCGCCGCCGACCTCCAGCTGATCAAATGCCGACTCGGCCAGTTCTTCGAGATCCTCGTTGCGCCAGCGCCTCTGGACCGACGTGACATCGGCATCGTCGGCACCGATTACCCGTGCTCCATGGCGGCGCAGCAGGGCACCGGCCGCACAACCGCTGCGGCCGAGGCCGAGCACCAGGAACGTGCGGTCCTTCACCGAGGGCGTCATGACGGATGCTCCTCCTGCCAATCGTGCCGCGCGGCGAGTTCGTCCAGCACCGACTCCATGCTCGCCGAACGCGATCCCTTGATCAGGATCCGGTCGCCGACTCCGGTGGAAGCGGCCAGGATGTCGGCGGCCGCTGCATGATCGACGACGAGGGTGGCCTCGCCGCCGGCGGTCCGGAATCCGTCGTGGAGCGCCGCAGCACGCTCACCGACCACCAGCAGGCGCCGCAACCCCAGCCCGGCGCAGGACGCGCCGCAGGCCCGGTGCAGATCGTCGGAATCCGGTCCCAGTTCGGCCATGAATCCCAGAACGGCGATGGCGTCGCCGCCCGGTAGATCGAGGAGCGCTCGCACCGCGGCCTGCATGCTCTCGGGGTTCGCGTTGTAGCTGTCGTCGAGAACCAATCGGCCACCGAGGCGGCGCAGGGCTCCGCGATGATCCGAGGGACGGAAAGACCGCAGTCCGGCCGCGAGGGTCTCGTCGTCCAAGCCGACGGCACGGGCTGCGAGGATGGCGGCGCAGAGGTTGGCGGCGTTGTGGCTTCCGGGCAGGGGCATCGGCCAGCGTTCACCGTCCAGCACCAGCCAACCGGCTGCCTGTTCGCCGCCCGCTTCCCACGTCCAGCGATGGTCGCCCGTCTCGCGACCCCAGCTCACCACGGCACAGGGAGACCGCTCACGCCACGCTCCGTAGCCGGGCGAATCGGCATTGAGAATGGCCGTGCCGCCGGGGGGAAGCGCGGCCAGCAGTTCGCCCTTGCCCTCGATCACGGCGTCGAGGCTGCCGAACTCCTCGAGGTGAGCGGCGGCGGCGTTGGTGATCACGCCCACCAGCGGACGCGCCACCGCAGCCCTGGCCGCGATGTGGCCCACGGCCGAAGCCCCCATCTCCACCACGGCGAAGCGGTGGCTCGACGCCAGGCCGAGCACCGTCACGGGGACGCCCTGAGCACTGTTCAGATTGCCGCGCGTTGCGAGCACGGAATCGTGCGCGCCCAGGAGCGCGGCTGCGAAGTCCTTGGTGGTGGTCTTGCCGTTGCTTCCGGTGATTCCGATCACGGGCAGATCGTGCCGATCGCGCCAGCATGTCGCCAGGCGTGCCAGGGCCGCCTCGGGATCGTGACTCACCAGGATGGTTCCGTCGCCTGCCGGAGGATCCGCGGGGACGACCGTCCCGTCGCGGCCAGGCCCGGTCAGGGCGTGTGAGCCGGCGGCCATAACGGTGGATGCGAATCGCCGGCCGTCTGTCCGGGTGCCCGGCAGCCCGACGAAGAGGGCATCGGAACGGGCCTCGCGGGAATCGAGGAACGCGCCATGAAACCAGCCGGCGGCCGCGTCGGCGGCGACCTCGCTCCAGGCGCCCGACCGGGCCACGACGACGGCACGCAACAGGCCGACTGTCTGCAGGTCAAGTGCCGCGCGTTGCAGTTCGTAGCGGTCAGTCATGCCCCGCCTCGCTCGCGACCCAGTGGCGAATGATCTCGCGGTCGTCCAGGTGCAGGACTTGATCACCCACCAGTTGATAGTCCTCGTGACCCTTGCCGGCAACGACCACGACATCGCCGGTGGCGGCGTCGGCCAGGGCCGCGGCGATGGCGTCGGATCGATCCACGATCACACGGCGCTCGTCGGCCCTGGGCGAGGCGACCTCGTCGAAGCCTTCGGCAACCGCGCGGCAAATAACATCGGGATCCTCGCTGCGAGGGTTGTCCGAGGTGATCCAGACCCGGTCGGCCAGTTCAGCGGCCACGCGTCCCATGAGGGGGCGCTTGCCGCGATCCCGGTCGCCGCCGCAGCCGAAGACCACCAGGACCCGCCGCACGGTGAGTTCCCGGCACGCGCTCAACACGGCCGCCAGGGCGTCGTGAGTGTGGGCGTAGTCGACCACCGCCAGGGCGCCTGCCGGCAACGCGATGCGTTCGAGTCGCCCCGGCACCTGATCCAGGCCGGCCAGGGCCTCGACACACGCATCCGGGTCGTGCCCCAGGGCCAACCCCGTGGCGAGGGCGGCGGTGAGATTCTCCACGTTGAAGCGGCCCACGAGAGGGCTCTCGATGGCGAGCGGGCAGCCACGCCAGGCGAGATCCAGGCGGGTTCCTTGCAAGGTCAGTCGAGCCGACCGGACAGACAGATCGACCGGCATCCCCGTCACGGCTTCCGTTGCGTAGCGGACCACCGGTAGCTCGCCAACGTCCAGAGACGCCAGCGCCGGGTCCCCCACGTTGACCACGGCCGTTCCCATGGGTTTGCCGCGGCGCGCGTCCGGTTGTAGCAGTTCGAGGATGCGTGCCTTGGCCGCCAGGTATGCGGCCATGTCCCCATGATAGTCGAGATGATCGCGCCCGAGATTCGTCAACACTGCCACGTCGAGGGCCAGGTCTCCCGGGCGCTCTTGATCGAGCGCGTGGCTCGACACTTCCATGGCCACGGCCCGACAGCCGGTGTCCACCATGCGTTGCAGCCAGCGGAAGAGGACGGGCCCGCCCGGAGTGGTCAATGGCGCGGGGACCTGCTCGCGGCCGTCATCATACCGGATCGTGCCGAGCAACCCGCAGGGCTGTCCGAGACGCGCCAGCAGCGACTGCACCAGGAATGCGGTGGTGGTCTTGCCGTTGGTGCCCGTGACACCGACTGCAGCGAGATGAGTTTCGGGCCGCCCCTCGATTTCCCGCGCCAGGCGGGCTGGCAGCCCCCGGGTGCATGAGGCCGTCACCCAAGCGACGGGATCGAGATCGGGAAGGGCGGCCCGTATTTCGGGCCAGCGCGCGCGGTCCACCACCAGGGCCGAGGCCCCGGCTTCGACCGCTCGCGCCAGATAGTCGTGTCCGTCGGCGCCGCTGCCGGACACCGCCACGAAGGCGGTCCCTGGCTCGACGCGTCGCGAGTCTTCCGCCACGGCGGTGATCTCGCGGCTGGCGTCGCCGTGGATCTGGAGATCCAGCCACGGGGAGCAGAGCTGGGCCAGGGTCAGTCCCATGTGTTGGCCATCCTCACCTCGAGACCGTCACGGGTGAGGCGCTCGCCCACGCCGGGGACCTGGCTCGCCACGTATCCGACGCCATGCATGCGCACCGGCACGCCGAGACGTGCGGCGAGAGCCCGAACCTCGCGGTTGCTCAGCCCGGTGAGATCGGGGCAGGACTGGTCTTCGTGACCGTCCCGGGCGCGCACGGTGAGTGTGACCTCGCTGCCGACGTCGGCCAGGCTGCCGCCTGCCGGAACCTGCATGACCACCGAACCGGATTGCTCGGCGCCGCGGACCTCGAAGCCGGCTTGCCGTAACTTCAGAACGGCGCTCTGGCTTCCCAGGAACATGACGTCGGGAATCATCCGACTCGCCCGCCTCGGCCCGACCACCAGGCGCTGGCTCGAACGATCGACATCGGTGAGCCAACCGGTGGTGCGCCGGATGTCGTCGACCACGGCGGCGAAGAGAGGCGCCGCGCTCTGGGATGCGTAGTGCTTGATGCCCTTCGGTTCGTCGAGAATGGCGACGATGACCAGGCGGGGATCTTCCACCGGCAGCATGCCCGCGAACGTGGCGGTGTGGAGGCCGTCGCGATAGCCCCGGCCCTGCACACTCTTCTGCGCCGTCCCGGTCTTGCCACCGATTCCGATCCACGGACGTTGCACGCCCACGCCCGTGCCGTCGTGCACCACCCGTTGCATGGCCGCCCGCAACAAGACGTCCAGGCCGCGCGGCATCACCTGGCGCAGGGCCCGCGGTTCGTTGCGCTGCAGGACCCGGCCATCGGCGTCGCGGGACATCGACCAGACGCGCGGTGCGTAGAGCGTGCCGCCGTTGGCCACCGCGGCCACCGCCAGTCCCAGCTGCAACGGCGTCACCGCCACTTCCTGGCCGATGGCGATGGTGGCCTGCGACCGTCGCGACCATTCGGACGGTGGTGCCAGGATGCCGTCGCGCTCGCCGGGATAGGGAACGTCGGTTCCGTGGCCGAAGCCGAAGTCCAGCAGCGTGCGATACTGTTCCTCGGGCGCGAGGTTGGCCACCGCCCGGGCGAACCAGACATTGCTCGACTGGCTAAATGCTTCCATGAACGACAGTCGGCCGAACTTGTGGTTGGCCGCCTCACCGATGGTGAAGCTGCCGAAATCGCGGCTCGTGCAGTCGATGACCGTGGCGGTATCCACCGCACCGCTCGACAGGAGCGCCGAGGCGGTGAAGATCTTGAAGACCGAGCCCGGCTCGTAGGCCGCGGTGGTGTTGCGATCGATCCAGTAGGAGGCGTCGTCCACGCGGCGGTCGCGGCGGTCGAGGACGGGCCAGCTGGCGGCGGCCAGCACGTCGCCGGTGTCGGGGTCCAGGACGAGGATTGAACCGGCCGCGGATCGGCTGTCCTCCACGGCCAGCCGCAACTGGCTCTCGCAGATCTCCTGCAGGTCCGCATCGAGGGTCAGGACCACGTCGGCGCCGTGATGAGCCGGGTCCACGACGACCTCACCGTGATCCTCGCCCGCCCGGGCCGATCGAACCCGCATGGCCCGGCCCGGTTGCCCGACCAGCATGTCGTCGAGCCCCAGTTCGAGACCGGTGACGTGGACGGTGCTGTCAGGGTCCTCCCGGTAGAAGCCGACCCAGGACGCCCCCACGCCGTCGAGCGGGTACACCCGGCCGATCTGTTCATTGAGGGTCACCGCCGCGTAGCCCCGCAGGAGACGTTGCTGGTCTTCGTTCAGGAAAGCCTGACGGCTCAACACAACGTGGTCCCCGTGCGCTCCACTCAGGTCACGGTTGATGGACCCGGCGTCGCGGCCAAGGATGTCTTCCAACACCTGGCAGAGCGAGTCGCGATCCTTGATCAGTGAGGTGGCCACGCCCACGCGGCAGGAAGCCACGGTGATGGCCAGGGGCCGCCCATGCCGGTCGTGGAGATCGCCGCGTCGGGGTTTGATGGTCTTGGCCTGCAACCATTGCCGATCCGCCTCGGTGCGGTAGGCGTGGTGCTCGAAGATCTGCAGATGGACCAGCCTGGACATGAGCACCAGCGCCGCCAGCAAGCAGATCCCCTTCACCAGAGTGAAGCGGGTGCTGCCGACGGCGTTGCTCATGGCCGCGTCTCGGCGGCGACGGCCGTGGGCGTGGGATCGCTCCAGGTCAGCTGGGGCCAGAGGTCGCGCCAGCGCCACGAACCGCCGTCATCGATGGTGGCGACCATGATGGTTCCCGGCGCGTCCGGGCAGATGAGTTCGATCTCGTCCTGGGCGCGGCGCATCACCACCTGCCGCGAGCTCTCGGTGTTCCACTGCACGGCCAGGTTGGCGCGGTGGGCCTCCAGATTATCGATGTCGCGGGTCAGATCCTGTACGTCACGGCGCAGAGCCGTGATGGAGTTGCCGAGCTGGATGGCGCCGGCCAGCAGGAAGGTGGCCAGGACGCCCGCCACCGTGAGCACGAGCGGACGGTAGCGGTCGACGCCGCGCCGGCGGGCCATGCCGACCCCGGGAGCGAGATGGGAGCGATCGTCGAGGCCGGTCATCAGTGGCTCCTCTGCGGGTTCGGCAGGACCTCGGCAGCGCGGAGTTTCGCGCTGCGGGCCCGGGGATTGCGGGCGATCTCGTCGTCGGTCGCGGTCACGGGTCGTCGGGTCAACACCTTCACCGTGGCGAGGTGGCCGCACTGGCACACCGGCACGGACGGGGGACAGAGACAGTCGCGCCGTTCGCGGTCGAGCCAGCGCTTGACGATGCGATCCTCCAGGGAGTGGTAGGCGATGACCGCCAGGCGCCCCTGCGGCGCCACCACTCGCACGGCTTGCTCGAGCACTTCCTCGAGGGCCGTCAGTTCCTCGTTGACCGCGATGCGCAGCGCCTGGAAGACGCGGCTCAGAATCGCATTGACCGGCGCTCCGGCCGGCAGCGACTCGGTGATCACGGTGGTCAGTTGCGCCGTGGTGCGGAGCGGTTCCGTCCGCCCCGCACCCTTGATGGCCCTGGCCAGTTGCCGGGCGCCACGATCTTCCCCGTAGTCACGCAGGATCCGGGTGAGTTCCTTCTCGTCCAGATCCTCGAGGAGATCGCAGGCCGGGCGGCCATGTTGCTGATGGAATCGCAAGTCCAGCGGGCCGTCGGCGCGATAACTGAATCCCTTGTCCGGGTCGTCGAGCTGCCGGGAGCTGACTCCCAGGTCCAGGAGTAAACCGTCAATATGATTCCAGCCGGCCTCCGCCAGGGCCGCCTCCAGTTCACGGAAGCTGCGCCGTTGACAGGAAAGCCGGGGGCGGTCGGTCGAGATCCTTCTGCAGGCCGCGACCGCCTCCTCGTCCAGGTCCAGTCCCAGAACCTCCGCACCGGCTTCCAGCAGCGTCTCGCTGTGGCCACCGAATCCGAAGGTCCCATCCACGAATCGCCGCCCCGGCCCTGGCTCCAGGAAGCCGAGGACCTCGTCCTTGAGTACCGGAACGTGCCAGCGATCCGTCATGGCACCTGGACGTGCCGAGTGGGCTCCCAGTCCGGGCGCCAGGCCCAGCCCTTGGAGCCTCTTTCCAGCTCGCCATCCCAGTCTTCCATGGCCAGGATGGCTCTCAGATATGCATTCCAACCGGCGAGGCAGAGTCGGTGGCGGTACGACCGCAATCGGCGCTGCCAGTCCAGGATCAGGGTCACGCAGCGATAGTCGAGGTGCTGCAGGTTGGTGGCGTCCAGCACCACCAGCACTCCCTGCCCCAGCAGATGTCGATCGGCCTCGCGAATGAGACGGCTCACGCCGTCCCGGTCGAGGATGCCAGCGAGGTGGATCCGCACAGTGCGGCCCTGAATCGTGATGCGTGGCCCGGTATCGGGCCCGTACGACGTGATGACGGCCGGCTGTCGGATCCCCTCGCTCGGCATGGCGGATTCCTTTCCTTCCCTGCCGCCCCTCCGTGGGCGGCGCCTCTAGTCGTAGAACGCCTCGAAGCAGTCGGTGGACGGGCTGCCCACGTCGTCCTGCACGGCGTCGTATCGGGAGGGCTCCCAGAGTTCCATGCGGTTGCCCACGCCCAGAATCAGCAGTCGTTTCTTGGCCTTGATGGTGTCGAGATAGGCCTGCGGAACGGCCACTCTCCCCTGGCTGTCCAGGGGGACCTCCTGCGAGTGCTTGGCCAGCCAGCGCAGGAAGGCGCGCTGATCGGCGCCCTTTTGCTGCAGCTTGACCCTCGCGAGGCTCTCGGTGTATTGGCGGCAGGTCATCAGGCTGACCACGCCTTCCTTGTCCTCGGTGATCATGAGGCGGGGAGGTTCATCCTCGCCCACGAGATCCTTCTCGCGAAACCGGAACGGCAGGTTGAATCGTTTCTTGCTGTCCAGGGCGCGCTCGTAGTGGCCGTAGAGCATGGGCTCTTCGACCGCGTCGACCCTGTCCTGCTGCGCCTCGTTCACCGTGCTGGCTCCTGGCGTCCCGCCTCATTTTCACCATTCAATCCCAATTTCCCCCACCCAGTCACACCGACACAATAGTTCGCCTCGCATACCGGTGTCAACCCCCATATTCGAGGAATTTTGATTGACCCCTAATATTTCTTCAAGTTGCTGTAATAAAACGAATTATGGAGAAATCGCGCTCAATCGTGGGGGAAAGTGGGGCGATTGAGCGGTCAGCGGCGCAGATCGGACAGGCGCGGAACGAGGATCTCGGTCCAGGAAAGACCTGTCGCGTGCCGGAATCGCAACACCATCATGATCGCGCCCGCAGCATACGCCACGCTCGAGGCCCAAGCGGCGCCCAGGATCCCCAGGCGAGGGATCCAGACCATGCAGAGGGCCACGTTGATCGCCACGGTGACGACGCTGGCCTGGGTGTTCCAGTTGGGCCGACCTCGACCGATGAAATCTCCGGCCAGGACCGCTCCAGGCGCGAAGGCCACCACGCCGGGCAGCAGCGCCCAGAGGGGACCGGCTGCGCCCGCGAAGGCGCCTTCGCGGAGCAGCCCGAACACGGGCGGCAAGAACAGCGCCAGCGGAACCGCAGCCAGAGCCGTGGTCGCCAGCCCCAGCCGGACCGCCCGCGCCGCCGTCCGGTCACGCTCGGTGTCCTGGTCGTCGGACGACGTGTGCACGAGCAGTGGATTGAGAGCCTCAGGCACCAGCCAGAGGAGTTCCGCCCCCCACGCTGCCAACGAGTAGATGCCCACCGCGGCCACGTCCAGATAGCCTTCCAGCAGCAACTGATCCAACCGTAACAGCAGCAGGTAGCCGATGGCTGAGAGTTGACCGATCCAGCCGGCCCGCAAGAGCCGGCCCAGGAGTGACGGCAAGGACGGCCCCGGCGGCAGTTCCTGCGACGATGCCGGGAATCGCGGCACCGCAGCCCGCACCCGAAGCACGAGGTAGCCCGCCGCGATCACCTGCACCACCGTGAACGACCAGATGGCGAGGGTCAGGTCGAGGCGCGCCAACGCCAGCAGGGCCCCCACGCCCAATAGGTGAACCACGGCCCGGATCGAGGCCGTGCGTGTGCCGACGACAACTTCGCCGGCTGCCAACAAGTCGTAGTTGGCGGTCTCGAACACGAGCATGGCCAGCATGGCCAGGACGGCCGCCGCGAGCAGGGACACATTCCAGGTGAGGGTCGTTTCGAGCCAGGTCCAGGCGGGCGTCGCGCGCACGACGAAGAGCCCGATGATCAGGAGCAGGAGAACGCCCAGGCCCCAGAGTCCCTGGGCCGCCACGATCCGACGCGGCGCCACCAGCGCCCGGCGCAGCGGCGGCACGGAGGCCAGGCCGACTCCCGCCGAGAGCAGCGCCCCGGCCACGGTCACCACCAGGAGAGTGAGGCTGTAGCGACCATTCCCCTCCGGGCCGAGTCCCTGGGCGACCGCGAGCACCACCAGCGCGCCGGCCAGCTTCTGCAATGCCCGCCAGACGAGGATTCGTGATCCGGTGAGCGCCAGTTTCAACGGGGCCTCCCCCGCCACCGGTCGGCAGCGCCCTGCATCAATCGACCCAGCGAAGAGCGGGCGATCAACTGGCAGCGCGGCGTCGGCCGAGCGCCGCAACGACGCTTGAAGTCCCAGAGACTGTCCCGTCCCACGCAGCCGCCGAAATCCACTCCCGCCAACCCTTCCTCGCACGCCAGGATGATGTCCTGCCAGTAGACGAGCGTGGTGGGGAACAGGGTCCGATGAACATCGGGGCGCACGGCCCCCTGCCAGGCCACCAGACGCCCGCGGGAACGGAAGCACATGTGGCCGGCGATCAGGGCGCCCTCGTGCCGGACGGTGTTGAACACGCCATGTTTGGTCGACGTCAGTAGATCCTGGAGCAATGCCAGCGGCACAGGCGCCTGCGCCCACTGATCGGACCCGGCCAGGTAGAGTGGGTACCAGTCTGCCAGGGCTTCCGGATCATGCTCGACTTGAAGCGTACAGCCCCGCTTGAGACCACGGTTGCGCTCGTTGCGGCGATTGTTGGTCCAGAGGTCATGGCCCACGTGGTCCAGCCCGCCGCGACAATCGACCACGGCCGAGTCGTAGTCCTGGCGTTGCCAGCGACCGCCGAGGAGCGCCCCGCCGGGATCGCCGTCGCTACCGGCCGGCACGGTCACGGCCGCCAGGATCGATCGGCCGCCGAGACGATCGGC
The DNA here is from genome assembly GCA_003353795.1 of bacterium. Classification (GTDB taxonomy): domain Bacteria; phylum Krumholzibacteriota; class Krumholzibacteriia; order LZORAL124-64-63; family LZORAL124-64-63; genus Glo-17. Next base: position 22,209 of record PIVY01000035.1, on the reverse strand, counting down.
CAGCGCCCGGTACAGCGCCACCGCGACGGCCGCGCGTTGGTCGGGCGCCACATCGGCGATCACCTGAGGGCCGGCGAGGGTCCCCTCGAGGCTGCTCTCGAGACGCCGGATTCCGCGCCGGATCCTCGTCACGGCCGACAGCCCGCCCACGACGGAGCCGTCCAGTTCGGCAAGCAGGTAGAGCGACTCCGCTGCGGCAACGTGTCGAGCGACCAGTTCGGTCCAGGTCGACGTAGCGGTGAATTCGGGATCGGGGCAGCGTTCGAGAAGGTCGTCCCAGGCGGAGAGCGCGCCGGTTCGGACCTGGATCCGCGGTTGCGGCGCTGCGGGATCCACGGTCAAGACTCGTCGCACCCGGCGGCGGAGTCATCCAGTTGCGGGCGATCCAGCAGGGTCGCCAGGGCAGCGCGCAGGGCGTCGCGATCGCCACGCCGAGCGAGGTCCAGGAGGTCGGGCAGGCAAGCGGCCACCGCGTCGGGGTCGCCGGCGCGACAGCTCGCCTTGTGGATGAGCTCGCTGCCGCTGCGCTCCAGTTGTTCGCCGGGGTCGAGCAGGGATTCGTGGAGCTTCTCGCCGGGACGAACGCCCACGATCTCGATGCCGGGCCCGCCGTCACCCGGATCGTATCCCGACAACACGAGCAGGTTGCGAGCAAGCTCGAGAACGGGCACCGGTTCGCCCATCTCGAGGATGTACGTGGTCCCAGCCTCACCCAGCACCATGGCCTCGATGACCAGGAGAGCCGCCTCCTTGATGGTCATGAAGTAGCGCGTCATCTCCGGATCGGTCACCGGCAGCGGCTGGCCCGCCGCGATGCGCTTCATGAAATGCGGCACCACGGAGCCACGGCTGCCCAGGACGTTGCCGAAACGCACGGTCATGAACCGGGTCTTGCCGTTCTGCTTCTGCGCATGGCGAACGAGAAGCTCGGCCATCTTCTTGGTGGCGCCCATGATGCTCGTCGGCTCGGCCGCCTTGTCGGTGCTGATGAGAACGAATCGTTCGGCGCCGACCTGACGTGCGAAGCGGACGAGATTGGCAGTGCCGCCTGCGTTGACCACCACCGCCTCTTCGGGATTGTCCTCCATGAGCGGAACGTGCTTGTGGGCGGCGGCGTGCAGGATGAGATCCGGCTCGTGACGGGTGGCCAGCACGTCGAGGCGATCGGCGTCGCGCACGTCGCAGATCAAAGGAATGAGTCGCGTGGCGCCGGCCACGGCGGACAGTTCGCCGGCGATCTCGAAGATGCTGTTCTCGCCCCTGCCCAGCAGCAACATCTCGGCCGGCTCCAGCGGGAGCAACTGGCGGCAGAGTTCGCCGCCGATGGAGCCGCCGGCGCCGGTGACCATCACCGTGCGTCCGGTGACCACCGATCGGGCCGGCTCGACCTGGAACGACACCGTCTCCCGACCGAGAAGGTCCTCCAGGGCCACGGGGCGGACCTGCTCGAAATGGACGTCGCCCTCGATGATGGCCCGCAGCCCGGGGACGATCCGGAACGGCAGGCCAGCCTGCTTGCACGCCAGCACCAGCCGACGGATCAGCGAGCCCCGCGCCGACGGAATCGCGATGAGGATCTCGTTGGCGCGCAGCTCCCGCGCCGACTCCACGAGGGTGTGCGTACCGCCAGCCACCGGAAGCCCATCCACCACTGTCCCCTGCAACTGGTCATCGTCGTCGATGAAGCCCACGGGCACCATACCGAGGTCCGCGGAGTCGCGGATCTCGGCTGCCAGGGCACGTCCGGCCGCGCCGGCGCCGACGATGAGCAAGCGCTTGGGATCTGTCACCGCGGTTCCTTTCCATGCCGGTGGGCGCCGCCCACCGCGAAAACCCGACTAGTACGTCACGGCCAGAGTCCGGACCGTGGTCTGGCCACCGTGATTCAACTTCACCACGTACATCCCCGAGGCGACCCGACTCCCCTGCCGATTGAGACCGTCCCAGATCTGTTCGCCGCTGCTCAGATCTCGCGACCGGTACACGACCTGGCCCACGAGGTTGAGAATCTCGAGGCTCACCGGCGCCTCGTCACTGATGTCGATACCACCGACGCTGAGCGCGGTGCTCACGCCTTCGCCCGGGAACGGATTGGGGAACAGGTACGCCTTGGAGACATCACCGCCCGCGGTCTCCTCCTCCACCCGGGGGATGGTCACGCCCGCCCCGCCGAGGTCACTGCTGATGACGAGACTCCGGCCGTCGGCCGATACGCCGAGCTTCGAATAGGTTCCGCCGGGCAGGGCCGAGATGGCGCTCGGCGCGTAGAACGACGGATCGAAGGTGAGGTAGGTGGCAAGGTCGGTGAAGGCATCGAAGACGGTCCGGTCCTCGAGGAATCGCATGCGATTCAGACCGCCCTCGGACAGCACCCAGAGGGCCGCGTTATGGTCGAACGCCAATCCGGAAACCACCTGGCCCAGAAGTCCGGTCTCGACGGCCGATTCCTTCTGCGTCCACTCGTTCACGAGGGTCATCAGATCGAAGACGGGCTGGTAGGTGAACTGAACCAGACCGGTTCCACCCACGTAGAGCGAACCGTCGGCGGCCACCTGGATGGCATTGCCCTGATCGAGGGCCAGGTTACTGCCGGGCACCGTCTCGAATGGGCCGGCCCAGTGATCGTCGGCGGTGTTGCGCCAGGTCAGGGGATCATCCGGGCCGGCGCCCAGACCATTGACGTCCCAGCGGACAAGCCCCGAATTACGGACCGCGAACCAGATCACGTCGCGCTGCTCGACTCCGATGGCTCCGACGATGTTGCCGCCGAGAGTCGAGGGATAGATGTGCAACCACGAATTCGGATCGCGGGGCCGGGTCTGATCGAACAGAACGTCCACGCCCAGCAACGAGTTGTTGATCCCCCCGAAGTTGGCGTCCGTGGTGCCGAAGAGGACCACGCCATCGGGGTGGACGGTGATGGCCGCATGGCTGTCGCCCACCAGCGGGGAATTGTTCGGCGTCAGCAGGAGCCAGTCCTCGTCGCCACCCGGCGCAGCGGCGGGCACGAATCGGATGACGCCGGCCACGTACTGATGGAGCCAGAGAGCATCGCCGTCGCGGGCCATGTCGAGAACCGCCCCGCCGTAGTCGAGGAAACCGTTGGAGTCGTTCTCCACGGTGGCGGTCTCGGTGACGTTATACCAGACCGAACCGTCGAAGGACCCCAGGCCGTCGCCCCAGCGATCCCCCAGCCAGGGGCGCCCCCGGCTGTCGATGGCGGCTCCATCGACGCCGCCGGTAGCCCCGACCGTTAGCGAGCCGATGGCCCGCACCACGGCCGCGCTATTGCCGCCCGGCGCGACCCAGGGCACCGCCGACGACGTGAATGGCGACTGACCGACCGGCCTCATGAACCCGCCGACGTAGGTCTCACCATCGCCGGCGGTCATCGACGAGACGAACCGGTTGTAGCCGGCCGGGGCCGAAGGCACATCGATCCGTGTCGCGCTGCCGTCGTCGATGCGCCAGATGAACGACCAGGTCAGGGCGTACACCGCATCGTCGGTGGCGGCGAGATCGAGGACCGAGTCCGTTGAGAACACCGTCTCCCACAGGCGGTCGGTGTCGTTCCAGCGGTGGGCGCCGTAGCCGTTGCCCGCGTAGATCTGGCCATCGGCGGCGGTGACCATGGAGGTGAACCACTCGTCTTCGTCGAGCGGGTTGCCATAGGGGTAGCTGGTGAAGGTGTTGGCCGCGAATCGGGAGACGCCCGTTGGCGTGGCGATCAGGAGCAGATCGCCTGATAGCGACATGGCGTCGACCGTATCGTTGATCAGACCGTTCTGGGTGCTGAAGTAGGCACCCGGCAGACCGCCGACGATCTCTCCGATTCCGGCGCCGCCGGTTCCGTAATAGACGCGTTCGGTCGTGCCGACGACCTGCCCGGTCACCGCGGTCACGTCCAGGGACGAGAGCAGGCTCGAGTGCACGCTCATGAATTCGCCCGGGCCACCCGGGTCCTCCATGGACGTCAACCCGCCGTCACCGGTGGCGATCCACAGCCGCTCGCCGGTCCAGGCCATGTCCTTGACGAAATGGCCGCCCAGGCCGTCACGCCGCGTGAGCGTGGCCAGGACCTGGCTGGTGCCGGCGTCCCACACCACGACGCCGCCCTTGGGCAGACCGGCGTAGACCCGTCCTGCTACGTACTGGGCTTCTCCCACATCGGTGCCGGTCATCAGCGGCTGAAACGTCGGCGTCTGGGCCGTGGCTGTCGGGCAGAACCCGGCCACGGACCAGAACCCGGCCGCCACCACGGCGACCGCCACGGTCATGATGGTGCCTATGCTCTGGTTGTTGGACCTCATGGTACCTCGACCTCCTCCCCGCGATCACGGGAAGCCGCGACCCCGCCAGGTCCGGCGGGGTCCGCCAATCCCCCGGGATTCATGAAGAATTCCATCCAGGCGCGCCTCGGCACGCCATCCGGGCCGGGCCTCGAGGCCCAGGTCCCGGTCAGTCCCGGTCTCGTCGCAGCCGCGACGCGCAGATCCGTGGCCGGATCGCCGGCTGCGCCAGCTCGTTCGGTCACCGATCCCAGGGGCGCACCGACCAGTCCAATCCGTCCGGTCAACAGCGCGCTCGTCAATCCGGGTTGCCACCACAACGGCAACGGGCGGCCGTCCTGGCGGACGAAGACGTCGATCTGCCCATTATGGTCACGGTCGTCCGCCACGTCGACACATTCCGCGGCAGCCTCGTTCCGTTTCACCATCCGACCGCGGGCCACGGCTGTCAGGTTCGCTGTCAGCCAGAGCGGCAGACCGATCAGGATCTCTACCGGACGTGCCGCCAACCGCCGCAGGATGTGGCCGTCGTCGGGATCCAGAACTCCGCTGGGAGCCGCTCCGAAGGATTCGGCCCGCGCACCGGCGGCCAGCAGCCACGCCTCCTGCAGGATCCAGCGCAAACGGATCCGCATCCGCCGCAAACGCGCCAGCAGTCGTGGCGCCGGCGACGTGGACTCCGGCGGATGCCAGAACGCCACCTGCGAAACCCGGAAGCGGTCGACGAGCGCGGGCAGTTCGTCGGGGCTGCCGAGCCAGGGCACATCGCCGTCCCCCAGAGCCGGATGACCCGCAACCGGCGCCGTATCGGCCGTGACATAACCGACGACGTCGACCCCGAGACTGCGGAGATCGCCACTGGAATCGAGCCATTCGGTCAGCGACCCGCGCGGCCCCACCAGCACGGTGCGCTCCAGCGCCAGATAGCCCCGTTCCAGCCGCTGATGCAAGCGCCTCACCACGCCGGTGGCCCACACCGTGAGTCCCGAATAGAGGGCCAGCATGATCAGGAGCACGGCTCGGCTCATCACGTCCTCGCGGCCGAGGTACGAGCCGGCCAGCAGCAGCAGGGCCACCAGCCCCATCTGCTTGAAGTGCGCCCCCCACGCCTTGGTGGCCGCCTGCCGCGGCGATCGGTACCGCCCCATGAGCAGAAAGGCCACCGTCACCAGGATTGCCGCGTAACCCAACCACCCGCCGTACCAGGACAGGGGCAGCAGTTCTTCGGCGAAGACCGGTTGCAGCAGCCGACGCACGCCATACGCACCGAGCAAGGCCACCGCCAGCAGGACCATGTCGAGCAGCCAGTGGAGACCGACCTCCAGCGGCCGCCGCCACTTCTTGACCGCGTAGACGACCAGGCTCCACTTCTCGTAGAACGAGATCAGGCTCGTCAGGTGGAGCCAGAAACTCCGGTTGAACGTACCGCTGGCGCTGGACCGTCGATGCCTGTGGACGAACCGCGAGTCCGGGGCGTAGACCACCTCGAAACCGCACTGCCACATTCGGTAGCACCAGTCCACATCCTCGAAGTAGAGGAAGAACCGCTCGTCCATGGGGCCACAGCGATCGAGGGCTTCGCGCCGCACCAGCAGACAACCGCCCAGAACCCAGTCGACGGGCCGCGGACCGGCGTGGTCGAAGTCCTGCATGAGATGGCGCTGCACCGTGCGGCTGTTGGGAAACAGCTTGCCCAGGAACGTGCGCCGCAGGAGCAGAGTGCCGAGGGTATAGAAACGACGGCAAGATTCCTGGACCGTCCCATCCTCGTTGAGCAGTTGCGGACCGATGAGCCCGGCCCGCGGCCGCTGGTCGGCGAAGGACAGCAGCGCGTCCAGGGCCCCGGGCAGGACCACGATGTCGGGATTGAGAATGAGGTGGTAGTCCGCGGCCAGCATGGCCATGCCCTGGTTGCAGCCACGACCGTAGCCGGCGTTCTCCGTGTTGCGGATCCAGCGTACGTCGGGATACTCCGCTTGCAGCTCTTCCAGACCGGGCGCCGTGCTGGCGTTGTCGATTACCACGGTCTCGTGGTCGCACGCCGGAGCCTGGTCGCGGAGCGATGCCAGGCACCGCCCCAGGTCGTCCGGGGTGTTGTAGTGGACGATGACGATGCCCAGGCGGACCGCCAATGTGTACCTCGGTACGTTGGACGCAGATCAGGGGACGCGCTTGAACCGCAGAGCCCAGACCATCCAGGTAGCTTCCCAGATGATCTTGCGCGACATCTTGCTGACCCCGACCTGCCGATCGACGAACATGATCGGGATCTCCCGCATCCGGAAGCCGCGCTTCCAGACGTGGTAATTCATTTCGATCTGGAAGCTGTAGCCGTCGCTCTTGACGCGGTCCAGCGGCATGGCCTCCAGGACCTCGCGCCGGAAACATTTGAAGCCGCCGGTGCAGTCCTTGATGGGTAGGCCGGTGATCTTCTGCGCGTAGATGTTGGCGCCGACCGAGAGGATCAGGCGGCTGAGCGGCCAGTTCACCACGGTGATGCCGTGGAGGTAGCGGCTGCCCACCACCAGGTCGCACGTGGAGATCTCACGCAGAAACTGTGGCAGCGCTGCGGGGTCGTGGCTGAAGTCGGCGTCCATCTCGAAGACGGCGTCGTGATCGGTGTTGTCGAGAACCCAGGCGAAGCCGGCACGATAGGCGGGCCCCAGCCCTTCCTTGACCTCGCGGGTCAGAAGCTGCACGCGCCCGCCGAAGTCGGCCAGCCCGCGCACGATGTCGCCGGTGCCGTCGGGCGAACTGTCGTCCACCACCAGCACCGACAGCCGCGGATCCTGAGCGAGGATCTGCGGCACGAGACGACCGATGTTGTCGGCCTCGTTGTAGGTGGGCACGACCACGATGGGTCGTTCGACCCGGTCACGCGCGACTTGGCTGGTGGACGCTTCCATGATGTCAGCTCTCAATGGTCTTCGTGGCGGCGACGCGATCCCGACGCCAGGCCACAGCCAGCAGGATGATGACCCCCAGGATCCCGGCGCCGGCCAGGAACCGCCCGCGATCACGGGCAGGGTCACGATACATGAAGCGCACCTCGTGGGCACCCGCCGGCAAGGCCACGGCGCGCAGCATCAGATCCGCGCGCAGCACCGGTGCGGGCTCCCCGTTCACCGTGGCGTGCCACCCGGGAGCCCAGAGGTCCGCAAGCAAGAGAAGGGCCGGACGCGGGGTCGTGGCTCTCAGAACGATCTCGTTGAGGCCGTCGACGACGAATTCGGGCACCGGGAGCGGATCCACGCCATTCTCGGGCACGGGATCCGGTTTGTCGTTCAGCACGGTGGCCAGCCCGGGGTCATGTCCGCCGCCGGCAACGGCGTCCAGGAACGGATTCAGAGCGTCCCCTTCTGGCAACACGGTGACCGGCTGCCAGCTGTCGACCAGGCGAGCACGCGGCAGCGGGTTGCGGACCCGATAGACCATCGTCTGGCCGGCGGCTCGTCCGGGAGATTCCAGATCCAGGCCCCGTCCGCGCAACAGGTCCAGCTGTTCCGGGCCCAGCTGCGCGGGGTAGGTCACCGCAGATGTGCCGAGCCAGCGCGCCAACCGGCCGGCCGGCGACTGGGAGAAGATCCGCTGGCGCACAGCTTCCCCGGCAGCCGGTTTGGCCGGATGGTAGCCACCCAGGGACCGCACGCCCACGGTCATGTAAGCGTTGCTGGTCATGTCACGGCCAAGTGGAAGGAGTCGGCCGTGTCCCACGTCCTGCTGGAGCACGGACGCCAGGTCGGGATCGACCTGCACCGGCGCCGAGCCCTCCCAGGCCCGGACCAGCTCACCAGCCGCGGCCAGGCGCCCCCCACCGTCCGCCGTGCGCACGACCTCGGTCAGCGCCCGCTCGGGATGGGTGACCAGCCTCGCCACGCTGCCGACGTCCACGATCAGGATGAGCGCGAGCGCCGGCGCGAGCCAGGCGCGCCGGAAATCGGCCTTGCGAGCGGCCAACAGAACGGCGCCGCCGGCCGCCAGCAGCACCATGGCCTGACGCAGGAGCAGCGCACGATGGAGTTCCGTCGCCGCCTCGAGGATCACCGGGGCCGCCTGTTTGCCGCTCCGGGCGGCAAGATCGGTCAGGTGCTGCTGGTAAGTCCCCTGGCTCAGACCGGAGGCCGAGACCAGCAGCCACACGCCCCCCAGCCCCAGCAGGACCAGGGCGCCTCGGCGCAACGTGCCGACCGACACGCGCTTCTCGTCGGCCAGCGCGGTCATGCCGAGTCCGGCAAGGACAGCCAGCGCCACGGCCGGCAGGACCATGATCATGGACGGCACCCGGAACTTGTCGAAGTACGGAAGGGCCTCATAGCAGAGTTGGTAGAGCCCTGGACTGAATCGACCCATTCCAATCAGTACCGCCAACAGCGATCCGGCGCCGAGTGCGACCACGAGGCTGCGCCGGCCCGTGAACCAGGCCGCTGCCGCCAGGAGGATCAGGAGAGGTCCGAGGTAGTTGGGATAATCGTTGAAAGGCATGCGGCCCAGATAGGTCGCCTTGCCGAATCCCGCGGCGGCGGGTACCACCACGGCGGCCAGGTCCTCCGGCGACAGGCTCCACTGGGTCGCGTAGTCGAAGGCCGATCCGGCGCCGCCGGACGCGCCGCCGGCTCCCCGTGTGGACATGGCGGCGTAGTCGTGCACCGGCAGCAACACCGCCGCACCGATGGCGAATCCGAGCACCAGCACCAGGGCCATCAGCCCGGTCCGGCGCAGTCGGCCGACCAGCGCCGGCCGCGGTCCGTAAGCCAACGGCCAGACGAGATTCCAGACTGTGAGGAAGCCCAGGAGCAGCAACGTGTAGTAGGTGACCTGTGGATGCCCGCGCAGGAACTGCAGACCCAGAAGAACCGCTGCCAGGGCGACCGACCAGAGACGGCCCCGGGTCAGGATGTCCCAGCAGAGGCCCACCAGCCAGGGCAGGTACATGGCCGCGCCTAACTTGGTACCGTGTCCGTGCACACCCCAGGCCACGATCTTGGCGAACCAGAGCCAGGCCACACAAGCCGCCAGCCGCGCTGCCCACGGCGCCTTCCAGCGCCCCAGGAGCCACCACATGCCCAGGCCGCCGAAGAGCAGATGACCGAGCATCCAGGTCAAGGGAGGCGCGCCCAGATTCTGCAACATCTCGAAGAACGAGGTCGGCGGGTAGGCCCACGGCGCGTAGGCCAGTGAGCCAAAGGTCGGCATGCCGCCGAAGATGAAGGGATTCCAGAGCGGGAACGAGCCGTCGGCACGCGCGGCGTCCCCCACCTGGCGGAACGCCTCGGACGACGAGGCGTCCGCACTCCCGTAGACCTTGCCCTGGAAGAGCGGCTCGGGGTACATCAACGCCAGCAGGATCAGGACGAACGCCAGCGGAGCCCACGGGCGCAACCGCGCCAGCGGCTGCAGGCGACCGGTCGTAGCACTGGTTTTCACTGGGGAATCCGCCCCGCCGGAACGTCGACGCCTGGCCAATCCGGTTCTCCTTTCCCGCGCGAGGCGAAGGTGAGGTTAACACCCCGTCGCGGACACTGTCCACTCATGCCGCCGGTATGGGTCGATGACGCAACTCGTCGAGAATGCCCTCGACCATCGCCAGGGCGGTCGCCGGCCGACCATGCCAGAGATGCCAGAGCAGGTGGCCGCCGAAGTAGACGGCCTGGGCCGGCAGGAGTCCGAGCCGTCGCCAGACCGGCCAGTGACGATTCAGGAGCCGAACGTGGCTGCGGCTTCGCAGGTAGACCTTGCGCGGACTCGCAACGCCCAGCGTCATGCTCACCTTGTGCAGGACCAGCGACCGGGGCACGTGCAGCACCGCGCCGCCGGCGGCGGCGATCCGCAGACAGTAGTCGGCATCTTCGCCGTAGAAATGGTAATCGGTGTCGAGCAGCCCGCAGGTCTCGAGGGCCCGAATGCCGAGCAGCAGGGCGCAACCGGTGCCGTACTCCACGCGGCTCTCGGTCACCGGTAGTCGGCCGGCCAGCTGGCGGATGCCGGCGTGGCGGACCCAGCCGCTGTGCCGACCGATGCGCCCACCGTCGTACCATACCCGGGCCGGATCGTCGGCGTACAGGATGCGGGGCGTCGCGGCCCAGGCATCGGGCGCCGCGGCCAGCGCGCAGGTCAGCCGTTCCAGGCTGCCTTCGGGCACCACCGTGTCGTTGTTCAACAGCAGAACCTGCTGCTGGGGCCAACCCTCGTCGCGCAGCGCCGCCAGGGCCAGGTTGTTGCCGCCGGCCCAGCGCAGATTCTCGTCGCTTTCGAGGATTTCGACTTCCGGAAACCGACCCTGGGCGTACGCCACCGAGTTGTCGCTGGAGGCGTTGTCGACCATGATCACGCGCAGGTCCGGATAGCCGCTCTCTCTCAACGAGCGTAGGCAGTCCTCCAGGACGTCACGGCCGTTCCAGTTGACCACCACCACGCACAGGGACGGGAGCTGGCCGCCGGAATCAGACGCGGTCGCGGACACGGTAACTCGACTCGGGATTGTTGCCGGAAACCATGAGCTCGGCGATGAGCCCCAGGCTGATGAACTGCACGGCCATGACGATGAGGACCAGCCCGAGGACCAGGATCGGCCGCACCCGCACGGCATGTCCGGTGGCCCACCAGAGCAGGAAGTAGAGGGAGACCAGACCGCCGACCCCTCCGAAGAGAGTCCCGAGCCGCCCGAAGAAATGCAGCGGCGAGGTGCCGCGCGCGTGCAGGAAGTACACGGTCAACAGGTCGAAGAATCCGTGCAGGAAGCGATCCCATCCATATTTGGTCTCGCCATGCTTGCGCTTGTGGTGGCGCACGGGGATCTCGGTGACCCGGAAGCCGTCGAGGTGGGCCAGGGCCGGCACGTAGCGGTGCATGTCGCCGTAGAGGCGCACGTGCCGGGTGACCTCGCAGCGGTACGCCTTCAGACCGCAGTTGAAGTCGTGCAGACGTAATCCGCACATGCGGCTCGTGAACCAGTTGAAGACCTTGCTGGTGTTGTTCTTGATGAAGCTGTCCTTGCGATCCTGCTTCCAGCCCGACACCAGATCCCAGCCCTCGTCCAGCTTGGCCAGCAGGGCCGGGATCTCGGCGGGGTCGTCCTGCAGATCGGCATCCATGGTGATGACCCGGGATCCACGGGCCGCTTCGAAGCCCGAGGCGAGGGCCGCCGCCTTGCCGTAGTTGCGGGCGAAGCGGATGCCGTGCACCCGCGGGTCGGCGGCGTTCAGCGATGCGACCGCGTCCCAGGTGGCGTCGGTGGACCCATCGTCCACCACGATCAATTCCCAATCGAGTCCGGCGGTCTCCGCCTCGGCTCGCACGCGCTCGGCCAGTTCGGGCAGGGACTCGGCCTCGTTCCAGGCGGGGACCACTACGGAAAGGTCCAGCGTAGGATCAGGCGTCAAGGCGACGCCTCCTGTCCACCGTCCACTGCACCTCGCGAAGCAGACCGTCCTCCAGAGGCACCATCGGCGCGTAGCCGATACGCTCTTCCACTCGACTGCGGTCCGCGTAGGTGTGCCGGACATCGCCCTTGGCGGTGTCCTCGAACACAACCGCGGGTGCCGCACCGCCGGTCACGTCGGCGAGGTGACCGTCGAGCATGGCCAGCGAATCCCGCAGCGAGATGCGCGCGCCACCTCCCACGTTGAAGACCTCGGCCATGTTCGGCGCTGCCACGGCCAGCAGATTGGCCCGCACCGCGTCGCTCACGAAGGTGAAGTCGCGCGTCTGCTGGCCGTCGCCGTACACGGTGAACTGGCGGCCGTCCAGCGCGTCCTCGAGGTAGATGCGAAAGGCCATGTCGGGGCGTTGCCGCGGACCGTAGACCGTGAAGTAGCGCAGGCTCGTGGTGGGAACCTCGTAGTTGGCGCCGTAGAGCACACAGAGGTGCTCGGCCGCCAGCTTGCTCACTCCGTAGGGCGACCGCGGCATGGGCAGATCGTCCTCGGTCACCGGGTACCGCGGCTGATCGCCGTACACCGAACTGCTGCTGCTGTAGACGAGCCGATGCAATCCACCGCGGACCGCATCCGTGCGGCACGCTTCGAGCAGGCGCTGCGTCGCGAGCACGTTCCAGTCGAGGTAATTCGTGAACTCCTGTCCCCAGCTGGCGCGGACGCCGGCCTGGGCCGCCAGATGGAAACAGGCTCGCGCGCCGGCGAGAAGCTCCGTCGCGTCGAGGTCGTTGAGGTCCTCGTGACGGAAGGTGAAATCGGGATGGTCGACGAACCCGGACAGGTTGTCGCGCTTCTGGGCAGGATCGTAGTAGTCGGTGAGACTGTCCACGCCGGTGACCTTGCAGCCCAGCGAGAGGAGCGCCTCGCTGATGTGGCTGCCGATGAATCCGGCGCAACCGGTGACCACCACCGACGCTCCCGGCGTCAGGACGTCGTTCACGGCCGCGGGCAGTGAAGGGCGCAGGAAACTCCAGTCGATGGCAGCCATCAATCGTCCTCCAGAGCGCCGCTGTCACGGATCTCCTGCTCCAGGCGCTGCTGCTCCTGGAGTCGCGCCCGCCGCCGCATCTCCTCGAGAGCGTTGCGGAGAGCCGGATCGTCGCCACCGTTGGCCTGACGATATCGTTCGACCACGTCGGCCGCCTGGCTGACGTCGCCGTTGGCCTCGTGGACGCGGAAGAGCAGTTCGTACCCGAGCCGCCATTGAGGTTCGGCGGTGATCATCTGCTCGAGCCACACCGTGGCCGTGGCGGTCTGGTTCATGGCCACCAGGCTGCGCAAGGTCGCCAGCACCGCCGAGCGCTCTAGGTCCGGCGCGACCCGGCCGTGGATCTCCTCGAGATAGACCAGCGCCTCCTCGATCCGACCGCGTTCGAGTAGCAACGTCGGATAGTATCCCGCCGCCACCAGTCCGTTGTACGGATCGAAGACCCGGGCCAGTTCGTAGCAGAACAGCGCCTGGCCGGTGTAACGGTCATAGGACAACGTGTCGGCGAAGGCGATGGATCCGTCGGCCCGGCGCAGCTCCTCGGCCCTGGACAGGTAGCCGAATCCGGCGCGGGCGATGGACGCCGGGTAGTTGCCCAGCAGATTCACCGTGTTGGGATCACGATAGACGTCCGTGCGCTCGCCGCCGATCATCTCCAGCATGAGATCGTAGTCCACGTTCGGCGGCTCCTCGAGGCCCGTCAGGAAGTGAGACACGGGTTGGTCCGATGACCAGCCGGCCTGGGCGGCGAAGGTCTCCTGGCGCAATGCGTTGTCGCCGTCGGTGAGAGCGCCGAAACGGTAGGCGCCGAACACGTTGGACAGCAGACGAGCCGGCTCGGTGTCCGGCAGGCCATCCTCGGCGCGCTCGGAGGTGAGCCGGTAGGCCAGTCCCTCCATCTGCAGGAACGGGTAGTAGCGCTCCATGTTCTCGCGCGGGATGGTGACGGCGAAGAAGATGGGGCGCGGACTGCGGATGACGCGGTTGGCATCGATGATGTCCTTGACCACGTACTCGCGCACCATGATGTAGACCGGCTGCCCGGATTCCTTGTCGCGGTAGAGGATCGGACGCAGCTCATCGATCTCGGCATCACTGTATGTCAGGGCCACCGGATGTTCGATGCGTTTGAGCTGCTTGACGTACCAGCCCAGGTTCACCAGCGAAAGGTTGACCACCGTGACGTCGCGACGGAAATGCTCCACCTCCTGCAGGTACCAGATGGGGAACGTGTCGTTGTCGCCGTTGGTGAAGATGATGGCGTTCTCGTCGAGGCCCGCCAGGATATTGTAGGCGTACTCGTACGCGATGCGGTTCTCGCTACGGTCGTGGGTGAACCACTTGTCGTGTTCCCAGACACCGAGGCCTCCGGTAACCGGCAATGCCGCCAGGATGACCAGGAGGACTGCCGCAACCCGGGTGAGTCCATCCACCTTGATGCCGGCCGGACGCTCGGGCTGCGGCGCGGGTCGCGGACCTCCACGGCGCTCGCCATAGCCCAGGAAGAGACCGCCGAAGACGGCGACATAGACGGTGATGGCGAACACCGCGTCCACCGTCGAGGCGGTGAACATGCGCAGCGTCACCGCGCCGATGATCACGACCAGGCCGAGGACCGCGCCGATGATCCAGCGACTCCCGGCGCTCCGTTCTTGCCACGCCGACGGGGCGGCGACACCCCGCCTGGTTTCCGCCAGGGAGTCGACGAAGCGCGCGAGGCCGAGCCCCACGAACACGCCCCCGAACAGGAACAGCCCCAGCCAGGCGGATTTGGTGTCGTCCTTGATCACCACCAGCAGGATCAGCGCCGCCAGGAAGGCGAGCACCACGCGGTAGACGAACCCGGTCACCACGAATGGCCTGCCCGGCGGCCGTTCGTCCACCGAGCGCTCGAGATTCTCCTGCGAGGAGCCCAGGGCGCCGCTGGTCCAGCGCAGCAGCGCCGAGGCGCCGAGGCCGATGAAGACGCTGAAAAAGAGGAAGGCCGCGAAGTAGAAATAGTCGCGTTCGCGGACCTCCGAAGCGGTGAAGTTGAGGTAGCCGTTGAGGAAGTCGGCGTTGATGAAGTAGGCCAGCAACAGCAGCCACACCAGCGGACGCGCGCGGCGCACGGTGTGCACGATCCCCAGCAGGCCCAGCATCACCGGGCCGATGAGCACGGACAGGTGGTCCAGAGTCAGCTTCGCGGGGATGAACCCGAACATGTTGCCGGCGAAGAGCACCCGGGACTCGAGGGTCGCCGGCAGGAACGAGAACTGCCGCATGAAGAAGCCATAGTAGTAACTGATCTGGTAGCCGAGGTCGGCCCGGCGTTCGAGGGGATTGAGCGGCGGGTATTGCTCGCGGCGCAGCACCGAGAGCAGGGTCTCGAAGTCCGACGGAACGGTCTGATTGATGGCCGGTTCCGGCGAGGCGCCGGCGCGGATCATCAGCACCGCGTGGACCGACAGTCCGATCACGAACAGCAGCAGTCCGTAGAGCGCGAACGGGCGCAGGAGCGGCCCATCCCCCGGGTCGTTACCCATGGCCCGCATCAGCAATGGCCAGAATGCGCGCAGGAGACAGCCGGCGGCGTACATCAGGATCAAGGTGAT
This sequence comes from bacterium, assembly GCA_003353795.1. Taxonomy (GTDB): domain Bacteria; phylum Krumholzibacteriota; class Krumholzibacteriia; order LZORAL124-64-63; family LZORAL124-64-63; genus Glo-17. The sequence continues at coordinate 6,905 of PIVY01000035.1, read as the reverse complement.
CAGCACCCCGCCGTCGGTGACGAACGTCGTCGAGGCGAGGAACAGCGCCACACCCACCGACACCAGGGTGAGGTCCAGCACCGGCAACTGGCGATCCGTGGCCAGCCAGACCATGAGGAAAACGGCCGGGAAGACGAGCAACGAACCGAGGTGGAATCCCACGCCGAGTCCGCAGAGGTAGATCAGCAGCAACAGCAACCAGTCGCTGCGTCGTTCGGTGCGGTGGTCGTACCAGACGAGCCCAACCCAGGTCAGGGTGGTCATCATGAAGGCGGCCAGACCGTAGACCTCGGCCTCGATGGCGTTGTTCCAGAAGGTCTGGGAGAAGAGCAGGAACAGAGCTCCTACCAGTCCACCGGCACGAGCGAGCCAACCGCTGTCCGGATCGCTGCGACGCGCCACACGCACGATGATCAGATAGACCATCATCACGGCCAGGGCTGAGAATACCGCTGACATGAAGTTCACCGCCCAGGCGGTGCGCAAAGACTCCTTCATCGTGTCCGGTTGCCCGAACAGGATGTCGAAGACCCGACCGACGATCACGTACAGCGGCGTGCCGGGTTGGTGCGGAATCCCCACGATGTGACTGGTAGTGACGTACTCGGCGGTGTCCCAGAAATCGATGGTGGGGCCGAGCGTGGCCATGTAGACGCCGAGTGCCAGCAGCAGAACGGCGACCTGGAGCCAGGTGTCCGGCCGGCGATACCACATGCGATCCAATGTGTCCCTCACAAGAATTGGTGAACCGAAACACTGACCCGACGATGAGCCATAAGCGACGATCCTTGAAGCACTTCAGCGACTCAAGGTAACACACCCCGCGAGGGGCCACAAGCCCGTGTGCAGACGCCGCTCGGAGAATGTACCCGGCCTGTAACGGTTATCGAGGCATGAGGTTCCGGCGGGGGCCGTGGACGTCATCCGGCCTCGGGTCGACCGGAGTTGTCCGAGATGAGCGCCCGACGCTGCCACCAGAGCACGCCGCCCAGCAGACTGAACGCCACCATCACCAGGAATGCGGTCATCTCCATGGCGACCACGCCCTGTTCCGAAAGCCCGGTGAACACCAGGAGAGCCCCGGTGACCCATTCCCGCAACCCGATCCCGTTGACGGTCACCGGCAGCGTCAGGCTCAACGCGAGCAGCGGGATCAACACCGCGAGTTGGAGCGTCTGGGTGGGATCGGGATCCAGCCGCAGGCCGTACGCCACCAGCAGATGCACCAGCATGCGCAAGGCCTGCACGCCCACGCTGAACAGGAAAACCCGTGCCAGCCAGGGCAGCCTCTGTCGATAGACGCCGAACTCGTCGGCCAGCCCGTCGATCCGGTCTGCCAGGGTCACCAGGCGCATGCGGCGCACCAGGTCCGGCAGACGGGCCCGTAAGCGCCGGCTCACCAGCATGGCCAGGGCCAGGAGCAGGAACAGCAACACGGCCGCGAGAACCCAGACGATTCGGGGCAACGCCACGCCGAACGCCACACAGATCACCGCCGCGAGAGCTGCGAACACGGTGAGAGCCGCCAGGCCCACCAATCGGTCCAGCAGGGTGGCGCAGAAGACCCGCCCGGGGCAGCCCTCCCGCCGACCGAGGTCCATGATCTTGTAGCCGTCGCCGCCGATGTTGGCGGGCAGGAAGTTGTTGAAGAAGAGCCCCACGAAGTACAGCCGCCGGATCTCGCCCACCGGCGTCGGCAGGCCCGCCGTCCGCAGGATCCACGACCATTGCAGCGCGCCGCCCCAGGCCGACAGGCCGTACACCGCCATGGCCGCCGCGAGCCACGGCCAACGGGGGTCGATCAGGGCCTCGCGCACCTCCACCCAGGTCAGGCGGGTGAGCACCAGCCACAGCAATGCGACGCTCAGGACCAGCTTGGCCAGGAAGATCAGGAGACTGCGGCTCACGGCGTTTTGCCCGTCGCCGCCACCCGTTCGAAGAACGCGAGGGATTCGCCCACACAGCGCGACCAGCTGAACGTGCCCGCCCAGGCTCGGGCCGCGTCGCTGAAGCAGGCCCAGAGGTCGCGGTCGTGCAGGAGGCTCAGGGCAGCCTGGGCCATGGCCCGGGCATCGCCGTAGGGCACGAGAAGCCCGGTCTGGCCGTCGCGCACCGAGTCGCGCAGGCCGGGACGGTCGCTGGCGATCACCGGCACGCCGCACTGGTTGGCCTCGACAACGGTCAGCCCCCACCCCTCCTTGGGGCTGGGATTCAGGAACACGTGGGCGCGGTGCAGCGTGCGCACCAGTTCGTCCCAGGGCAGGTGGCCGGTGAAGCGCACATGGTCGGCAAGGCCGAGGCGTTGCACCAGGGCACGCAGGCGCGGTTCGTCCGGTCCCTGTCCCATCACCAGCATGTCGGCGTCGGGACATTCCTCGCGAATGTGGACGAAGGCGCGGATGGCCACGTCGGTGCTCTTGTACCGCCGCAGTCGGGACCAGCACACCACCAGCGGACGTTCGGCGCGCAACGGCGGATCGTCGAGGCTGAACCGCTCATGGTCGAGACCGCAGAATATGGTCTCGATCCGGTCGCGATGGAGGCCGCGGCCCACGAGGTCATCGGCCGTCGAAGGACTGATCACCTCGAACCAGGCGTTGCGATAGACGAGCGGCAACGGCCATTCACCGGACCACACGTAGGTGGCCACCAGCGGATTGGTTTCCCGGTAGATCGTGCGACCGAACAGGTGCGGCACCACTGCCACCACCGGGACGTCACCGGAGTAGAGCGGCGTGTAAAAGGGGATCTTGTTGATGTCCTCGATCAGCAGGTCGCGGCGCTCGGCACGCAGGCGTCGGCGGACGACGCCCGGCAAGGTGAAGTTCGCGAATCGCCAGTCGCCGCCCCGGGTGATTCGCACCCCGTCGATGACGTCGCTGGCCGGAGCATCGCCGTATCCCGAGCAGACCAGCTCGACCTCGTGGCCCGCCGCCACGGCTCCGCTCAGGATATGATGCAGATGCTGTTCGGCGCCTCCGCCCAGGGGATCCTCGATGTCGCGCCAGTTGACCGCGAGGATCTTCACGCCGGTCTCCCCGCCTTGCGCCCGATGACTCCGATGGTGGGCGTGGTATAGAGAGAGAGGCGGGTCGTCCCGAACGACCGCCGCCAGGCGCGACCGAGGGCGCCGAAGGGCCAGATCGGCTCGGGGTACTTGGTCAAGCGGCGGCCGGTGCGACGCAGCACGACCTTGCGCAGGGCGCGGTACCAGAGTCCCGGCACCATCCAGTCGCCATAGCTGCGCACCACGGTGGTGCCGGCTTGTCGCATGAGGTGCTCGAGCTCGGCCACGGTGAACTGGGTCTCCCAGCCGGCGAACCACTTGCCCAGTCGGATGAGAACCTGCTTGCCCACGGTGTAGTAGTGGAAGGTCTGCGGTACATCGACCACCAGCATGCCGCCCGGTTTGAGCACCCGCACGTTCTCGCGCAGCAGCGGCATGGGATCGCGGAAGTGTTCGAGCAGGCCCTGATGGAAGATCACGTCGAAGGTGCCGTCGGCGAACGGCATGGCGAGGCCGTCGCCGCACACGGGCGACACGGTGACCTCGGCTTCGGACGATGCCTGCCGCGTCAGGAGCAGGGAACCGGCCACGTAATCGAGGGTCAGAACCTCGGCTCCGGCCCGGGCCAGGGCCACGGCGTCGCGGCCGGTACCGGCGCCGACCTCGAGAACGCGTTTGCCGGCGAGGTCGCCGAATCCCTCGACCTGCGGCAGCGCCGCGATCTCCCGCACCAGTCGTCCGTCGTTGTCGTAGACGTCCTCGAGTCCGTGGCGGTCGGCCTCTTCCCAGAAGTCCTGCCAGTGACGCGGTGTGGACTCCCTCACCCCTCGCCCACCTCGTCTTTGGCCGCATCGGCCTGTCGCTGGAGATCGCCGGCGGCCCGATCGAGCACGCCGTTGACGAACTTCACGGCGCCGTCGTCGCAATAGGAGCGCGCCAGTTCGCAGGCCTCGTTGAGCACCACCCGGACGGGCACCTCGGGACTGTGGTTGAGCTCGGTCAGGGCGATGGCCAGGATGAGGCGTTCCAGGGTACCGACCCGTGCCAGATCCCAGTTGGCCAGCAACGGGCCCACCGACTCCTCCAGCGCTCGTCCGTGATTGACCACCTTGCGCATGAGCTCGCGCGAGAACTCGGCCGTATCGGCGGCCGATTCACGTCTCGCGAGCTGATCCTCGAGACAGTCGGTGAGGTTGCGACCACTGAGCCGCGAGGCGTACATCGCCTGCAGCAGCAGCGCCCGTCCCTTGCTGCGCTTACCCAAACCAGCACTCCGTTCAATTCGTGCGTTTTCAGCCAGAGACCACGATTATGGCCCCCCATCCCCCATCCCGCAAGCCCGGCACCATGTCCGCCCCCGACGAGGCACGATGGGGAGTCCCGGTCCGGTCATTTCCGGACAGAGCATCGGGTGTCGGAGACGGTGACCGGACCGTGCCTACCCCTCGTCGATCCTCGCGAAGAGATCGATCATCTCCAGAGCCGTCAACGCTGCGTCGAATCCCTTGTTCCCGGCCTTGGTGCCGGACCGCTCAATGGCCTGGTCCAGTGTGTCGGCCGTGACCACACCGTAGACCACGGGGATCTCCGATTCGAAGCTCACGTGGGCGATGCCCTTGGAGACCTCGCTGGAGACGTAGTGGAAGTGCGGGGTGTCGCCCTGGATGATGCAACTGAGGCAGATCACGGCTGCATAGCGGCCGGTCTTGGCGAACCGCTTGGCCGCCAGGGGCACTTCCCAGCCGCCGGGAACCCAGCAGGTGTCGACGTTGTCGCCCGAGACGCCGTGGCGGCGCAGGCAATCCTGGGCGCCGTCCATGAGCTCGCGGGTGAAGAAGTCGTTGAAGCGGCTGGCGACGATGGCGATGCGCTGATCGCGCGCGTCGAACTGGCCCTCGTAGTTCTTGCCCATTCTCTCTCCTGTTCAGGCTTGGTTTTCCTGCCCGGCGTCACCGATGGCGTCGAGCAGGTGTCCCATGCGTTCTTTCTTCGTGGTCAGATATCGGAGATTGCGCAGGTTCGGTCGGATCTCGATGGGGACCCGGCCGGTGATCTCGATGCCGTAGCTTTCGAGACCCACGATCTTGCGGGGATTGTTGGTCATCACGCGCATGCGGCGCACACCCAGGTCGCGCAGGATCTGGGCGCCGAGACCGTACTCGCGCAGGTCGGCGGCGAAACCCAGCTTGTGGTTGGCCTCCACGGTATCGGCGCCCTGGTCCTGCAGGTTGTAGGCCTTGAGCTTGTTCACCAGTCCGATGCCGCGGCCTTCCTGGCGCATGTACAGGAGAACGCCGCGGCCCTCGGCCTCGATGGCCCGCAGCGCCGCCTCCAGTTGCTCGCCGCAATCGCAACGCAGGCTGTGGAAGAGGTCGCCGGTCATGCACTCGGAATGCACCCGCACCAGCACCGGCTCGTCGGAGGTGATCTCGCCCTTGACCAGGGCCACGTGCTGGCTCTCGTCGATGCTGGTCTTGTAGGCCACGAGCTTGAAGTCGCCCACGCGCGTGGGCATGTCGGCCTCGGCGGCGCGTTCGACCAGCTTCTCGTGACCGCGGCGCCAACGGATGAGGTCGGCGATGGACACGAGCTTGAGATCGAACTCGGTGGCGATCTCGCGCAGGCGCGGCAGGCGGGCCATGGATCCGTCCTCGTCCATGATCTCGCAGAGGATGCCCGCCGGATAGAGCCCGGCGGCATTGCACAGGTCGACCACGGCCTCGGTGTGGCCCGCGCGGCGTAGCACGCCGCCCGGCACGGCCTCGAGGGGGAAGATGTGCCCGGGCCGCGCCAGGTCTTCGGGCTTGCATTCGGGATCGATGAAGACCTGCACCGTACGCGCTCGATCATGGGCGCTGATGCCGGTGGTGGTGCCCGTGGCGGCGTCGACGCTCACCGTAAAATGGGTCGTCAACGCCGCTGTATTCTTGCTGACCATGGGCTGCAGATCGAGTTGCTGCATGCGGTCCTGGGTGGCCGCCAGACACACCAGCCCCCGACCGTGCTTGGCCACGAAGTTGATGGCGGCCGGCGTCACCTTGTCGGCGGCCATGATGAAGTCGCCCTCATTCTCTCGATCCTCGTCGTCGACCACGATGATGATCTCACCGCGTGCAAGGGCCGCAAGGGCCTCGTCGATACTGTCGAGGCGGATCTCTTCGCTCATGGGGTCCCCCGGCGATGGAAGCCACGGTCCAGGATGGCGGCCAGCGACGGCACCGAGCCGGATCGCCCGGATGCCGCGTCGCGGTCGTCGTTCTTGCTGCCGAGACTGGACAGTGCCTCGGCGGTGCGCCCGGTGCGCGCCGCCTTCACCAGCACGTCCATCTCCAGATTCACGGAACGTCCTGCCCGGACCCGGGCGAAATCGGTCCAGCGCAGGGAGTGCGGGATGAGGTTGACGGTGAAGCGGTCGGTATGGGGACCGGCGTCCACGGTGAGGGAGACCCCGTCCACGGCCACCGACCCCTTGGGCATGAGCCACTGCGCCAGGTCCGCGCCGCAGTGGACTGTCATGAACAGGCTCTGGCCCTCGCGGCGCACCGCATGGACCCGCCCGACGCCGTCGACATGACCGAGGACGAGATGGCCGTCGAGGGCATCGCCGACGCGCAAGGCCGGTTCGAGATGCAGTCGCCGGCCGGCGCGCCAGTCGGCCAGGGTGGTCACGCGACGGGTCTCGGCGGCGGCATCGACCCGGATCGTCTCGCCACGGATCGCGGTCACCGTCAGGCAGATGCCGTTGACAGCCAGGCTGTCACCCTCGCCGACCCGTCGCGCCGTCTCGGGCGCGTGGATCTCCAGGCGGCTCATGGCGCCACCGCCGGTGTGGCGGCGCAGGGTCCCGATCTCGCGGATGAGGCCCGTGAACATCAGGCCACCTCCAGCGGTCCGGCTA
>PIVY01000336.1 GCA_003353795.1 bacterium | reverse complement strand
AGCCGGGTGCCGCACACCTTCAACTCCGTCGGCACCTTCCCGTACCTCTGCCGGCCCCACGTCAGCCTCGACATGATCGGCACCGTGATCGTGGAGAACACCGTGGCCAACGAGGACACCAGCTTCGGCGCGGTGAAGAATCTGTTCCGCTAGTCCATTCGAATGGATTGGCACCCCGGCGGCGGTCCACTGCGGACCGCCGCCGGTCTCTAATCACCACGGCCGACGCTTGCCATCGACCCGCCGCTGCGGCAACATGGTCGGGTTCGCACGCAACCCGGGAGGCCGACCTTGTTCTTCCTGCGCGGCCGCCGCCGCAAGAAGCTCCTCGAGACCCCATTGAGCGAGGTCCAGCGCCGCCTCCTGCGCGGTGCCGCACCTCTCTGCGCGGCGCTTCCGGACACGCTGCGCGCCCGTCACGAAGGCGTCATGCAGGTGCTCCTGGCCGAGAAGCATTTCGAGGGTGCCGGCGGTCTGACCCTCGACCCCGCCATGCTGCTGATGATCGCCGGCCAGGCGGCGCTCCTGCAACTGCGCGACGGCGCCGACTTCTACCCCGGTCTCGACACGGTGCTCGTCTATCCTGAAGCCTTCGTGGTCAACGACGAGCACTGGGACGAGGATGGCCTGGTCCACGAAGGTCCGGACGAACGGTCGGGCGAGTCGTGGCAGCGCGGCGTGGTCGTGCTGAGCTGGCAGGACGTGGATCGCGAATCCCGCAAGCGCGACGGCTACAACGTGGTCCTGCACGAGTTCGCCCACCAGCTCGACGAGCAGGACGGAGAGGCCGACGGCACCCCCCTTCTTCCCACGGCCGCCATGACCGAGCGCTGGCCCGCGGTCTTCCAGAGCGCCTTCGAGCAGCACCAGCGCAACCAGCGCCGTCGCCGCGAGGTACTCTTCGACGCCAATGCCGCCGAGAGCCCGGCCGAGTTCTTTGCCACTGCCGTGGAGATCTTCTTCGAGTACCCCCGCGACCTGCAGCGGGCATTCACCGACGTGTATTCCTTGTTGGCCGAGTACCTCGAACTCGACCCTTCCTCCTGGAGTGAACATGATGCGCCTCGCTAGCACCGTCTGCCTCCTCGCCCTGATCGCCGCGATGGCCGGCTGCTCGACCTCCGCCGACCAGCCCCGCGATCCTGTCGACACCGCCGCCAGCGAGGAAGAGCTGGAGATCATCGCCGGTCTCAAGGAAGCCATGGTCGTTGGCACCAATCGCGCGGTCGACCGTCTCGCGCAGGAGGACGGTTACTACGGCGACCCCGCCGTGCGCGTCCCCCTGCCCGACGATGCGCAGCAGATCTCGGGTCTCCTGCGCGACGCCGACCTCGGCTACCTCATCGACGACCTCGAACTGGCCATGAACCGCGCAGCCGAGTACGCCGCGGCAGAAGCCGCCGACGTCCTCGTACCCGCTGCCGAGGACATGATCGTCGTGCGCTCCCGGAATCTCCTGGACGGCCGCGACACCGCGGTCACCCAGTACTTCCGCCAGCGCACCGCGAACCAGGTGGATTCCGCCTACGAACCCATCATCCGGTTCTATCTCGAGGCCGAGGCCGGCTACCAGCAATGGGTTCGCCAGATTCCCGAGAAGCGCCGGGAGTTACCCTCCCTCAACCTCGTCGCCATCGACCTCGCCCCTCACGTCAACACCAAGGCTCTCGACGGCTTCTTCACCGCCATCGGCGACGAGGAACGCGCCATCCGCACCCAACCGGAAATGCGCACCTCGGATCTCCTCCAAACGGTGTTCGGGGGGCGTTGATGTCTCACCCGTTCCGCCTCTTTCCGCGATGTCCTCGCTTCGCTGTGCTTGCTGCGGAGTACGCGGAAAGAGGCGGAACGGGTGAGACATCAACATCCCCCGGCGCGTGACCCCCCCTCCCCCCCCCCCCCCCCCCC
>PIVY01000210.1 GCA_003353795.1 bacterium | reverse complement strand
GAGGACCATGGCGCCCAGGGCGGCGAGCAGCATGGCGCCCATGCCGGCACCCGTGCCGCCCAGGGCCTGGATGAGCCAGGCGCACACCACGGCCGACAGCGCGATGAGCGACCCCACCGAGAGGTCGATACCCGCGGTGATGATCACCAGGGTCATGCCGACTGCGACGATGGCGATGACCGCGATCTGGCCGGCCACGTTGCGCAGGTTGTCGGCGAGCATGAAGGTGGGCCAGCGGTAGGAGGTGGGGGAGAGGATGGGCGGATCGTCGAGGTCCGGCAGTGACGCAGCAATGGATCGGGCCGTGGGAAGGCCGGAAGTGAGGGTGGCGATCCAGATGCTTTCGGGGTCGCGGGCGACGAGTTGCTCGCAGGCGGCGCGCTGGGTCGGCGGCCCGCCGACTCCAACCGTAACGTCTGTGAATCCATCGTTTTGCAGGCGGGTGCTGAGGTTTTCTGCGAAGGCCCGGTCCTGGTCGCTGTCGCGGCCCAGGACGAGGATGGCCGCGCTGGATTCGGCATGGGAGATCAGCTCTTCCGCCAGCTCGGCGGCAGCGCGATCGCCCGTGGGGTGCTGGTCCTGCAGGGTGAGCACCGAGAAGAGCACGCAGAGCAGCAGGAGCACGCCGAGCATGCCGTAGCCGGAGAAGCGTCGGCGCAGGGCGCCGGTCATGGTGGAGGCGTCAGGCACCGTGGTGCTCCTTCTGCATGGCGAGGGCCAGCACGTCGGCCTGGGTGGCGGTGGCGGGTTCGGTGATCTCGCCGGCGAGGCGGCCCTCGTGCATGACCAGGATGCGGCCGGCCATGCCGAGGACCTCGGGCAGTTCGCTGCTGATCATGACGACGGCCTTGCCGACGGCCGCCAGCTCCTGCATGAGCTGGTAGATGTCGTACTTGGCGCCCACGTCGATGCCGCGGGTGGGCTCGTCGAAGATCACCACGCGGGCGTCGCGTTCGAGCCAGCGGGCGACGAGAAGTTTCTGCTGATTGCCGCCGGAGAGTTCGCCGGCGAGCTGGTCGCCGCCGGTGAGCTTGATGCCGAGGCGGGTGGCGTGTCCGGCGAAGCGGTTGGCCTCCGTCGCCCCGTCGATCCAGCCGGAGCGCGACCAGCGGTCGAGGTTGCCGAGGGCGAAGTTCTCGCGGGCGCCGAGTCCGAGCACGAGGCCCTGGCCTTTGCGGTCCTCGGTGAGAAGGGCGATGCCGGCGCGGATGGCGGCGCGGGGGGAGGCTGGTTTGACGGGCTTGCCGTCGATACGGACCGTGCCCGCGCGCGGCTTGTCGGCGCCGAAGACCAGGCGCATGAGCTCGGTGCGACCGGCGCCGGCGAGTCCGGCGAGGCCGAGGATCTCGCCGGTGCGGACGCGAAAGGTGGCGGGGGCGATGCGGGCGTCGCAGAGGCCGTCGACTTCGAGGACGGTCTCTCCGATGGATGCTTTGCGCGCGGGGAACTCGCGGTCAAGGGTCCGCCCCACCATGAGTTCGATGAGGCGTGCGCGGTCGACCTCGGGGGCGTCCCAGGTGCCGACCATGTCACCGTCGCGCATGACGGCCACGCGGTCGGCGAGCTGCTGGACCTCGTCGAGGCGGTGGCTGATGAACACGAGGCCGAGTCCCTGATCCTTGAGCTCGCCGATAACGGCGAAGAGGCGCCCGGTCTCGCGCGGCGTGAGCGCGGCGGTGGGTTCGTCGAGGATGAGCACGCGGGCGTCGGCCAGCAGGGCGCGGGCGATCTCCACGAGCTGGCGGTGGGCGAGATCGAGGTTCGCGATGGGTGTGTCGGGGTCGGCGTCGCAGCCGAGGCGGGCGAGGACGTCGCGGGCGCGGAGGGTCTCGTCGGCGCCGTCGATTGGGCGCAGCAGCGAGGGCTCGCGGCCGAGGAAGAGGTTGTCGCGCACGGTGAGGCCGGGGACCTGGCTCAGCTCCTGGTAGATGACCGCCACGCCGGCGCGCGCTACCTGTGCCGGCGAAAGTCCGGTGATGTCGAGTCCGGCCAGTTCCACCGAACCCGCGTCGGGGCGGTGAGCCCCCGAGACCACCTTGATGAGCGTGCTCTTGCCGGCGCCGTTCTCGCCCACGAGGGCCACGACCTCTCCGGCGCGCACGTCGAGGTCGGCGCCGGATACGGCAACGACGCCGGGAAAGATCTTGCGCACGCCCCGGAGGCGCAGCGCGGGGGTGTCGTCAGTGGCTCGCATCGTCGCCCGTGAAGAGGCTGCACGGAATGAGCTGCTCGGGCGGTACGTCCTGGCCGCTGAGGTAGGCGGCGATGGCGCCGATGGTGGCCTTGCCGATCTCGCCGGGCTCCTGGATCACGTCGGCGTGGATCTTGCCCGCGTTGATGGCGGCGCGCGCCTCGGGCACCGCGTCGAAGCCCACGATGACGACCTCGCCTTGCTTGCCGGCCTTCTCCACGGCGGCAAGCGCGCCGAGGGCGCTGTCGTCGTTGATGCCGAAGATGGCGTCGAGGTCGGGATGGGACTGGAGGATGTCCTCGGCGGTGCGGAAGGCCATGTCCTTGGTGCCGCGGCCGGGCAGCTTGGCGACGATGGTCACGCCCTCGTGCTTGGCCAGTTCTTCCTCGAATCCGCTCACGCGCTGGATCACCGACTCCACCTCGGGGTGGTCGATGATGGCGATCTCGCCTGCGCCGCCGATGGCCTCGACGATGGCCTTGGCGGCCAGCCGGCCGCCGGCAATGTTGTCGCTGGCGGTGTGGCAGACCACCTCGGCGCCCTCGGCAAGGACGGCGATGTCGGCGGTGAATACGGGGATGCCCGCCGCGTTGGCGGCAGCGACCGAGGTGCCGATGGAACGCGAGTCGCAGGGGCAGAGGACGATGGCGTCGACCTTGCGGACGAGGAAGTTCTCGACCTGATCTTTTTGGCGGGCGACGTCGAACTCGCCGGATTGGATGAGGAGTTGGTAGCCGTGCTCCTTGGCGGCTGCCTGGAGGCCGGCCTCAAGGTCCTGGTAGAAGGGGTGGGTGCGGGTGAGGAGGGAGACGCCGATGGTGGCGGTGGGTTGGTGGGAATCCCTGGCGGAGTCGTCGCTTCCGCAGCCGGCCAGGAACAGGGCGGCCGGGATCAGGGCGGCCAGGATGATGGCGACGAGGGCTCGCTGGGGCATGACGGTCTCCCGGTCGAGGTTCGTGTGGCGGTATGGCAACGTTAGCACTCGGTTCGGGATCGCTCAACCGCGCGAGTTGGCCGCGGCGCCGGTCCCGACCCGGATACCGCGGATGACATCCGCCCTCCGTGCCGCCAACCGTCTCTGATGTGCTATGCTCCGGCTTCCTGCGGTCACCTCTCGACATCGCGACCGCGCCTGGCTCGAACCAGGGAGAACTCACCATGCATCGGCTCGCCCCTTGTCTGACCGTCGCCCTGGTCGCCGTCGCGATCACCGTACTGCTTCCCGCCGCGGCCGGCGCCCAGTGGACCAACTGGCGGCTCAATGACGACACCACCAACGAGTTGCAAAACGAGCAGCAGGTGGTGGTCAGCCCCACGAATCCTGCCAACCTCGTGGCCGCCTGGCGCGATTTCCGCCTCGGCTACCGCCAGGTGGGCTGGGCCTACACCCACGACGGCGGCGCCACGTGGACCAACCCCGGGCTCTTCGTCGATCCGCACTACATCCGAGACAGCGACCCGGCGCTCACGGTGAATGCCGACGGCGACTTCTTCGCCATGCTACTGGCCTACACCGGCGATACCAATCAGCCCAACGGCATGCTGATGTACCGCAGCACCGATGGCGGTCACACCTGGGAGGATCGCGGCTTCGCCATCAACGGTGTACCGGGCGTCTTCGAGGACAAGGAATTCATTGCCTGCGACCGCACGAACTCGTTCTTCCGCGGCAGCATCTACATGGCCTGGACCCGCTTCTACGACGCGGACATCTACTGCGTCAACACCCGCGACCAGGGTGCCGCCTGGTCGAGCGAGGTCCTGGTGAGCGACGACTCCGGAAACCAGTTCCCTACGCCCGCCGTCGGCCCCGACGGCACGGTCTACGTGGCCTGGACCTCGTTCTCCGACATCATCCGGATCGACCGATCCTTCGGTGGCGGCGGCTTCGGAACCGACATCGACGTGACCCCGGTCTGGGATGCTCACCCGAATCTCAACGGCAACCTGCCGTCGCCCGCGCACCCGGCCCTCGACGTGGACATCACGGGCGGCACGTACAACGGTCGCCTCTACATCGCCTACATGTCACGCGAGGGCTCGAGCGACTACGACATCTTCATCCGCCATTCCGACGACCAGGGCTCGACCTGGTCGAGTTCGCGCCGCGTCAACGACGACGCGTTTGGTAACGGCCGCGACCAGTTCCATGTGTGGCTCACGGTGGACAATCTGGGTTACGTCTCGGTGGTGTGGTTGGACCGGCGCCACGATTCGCAGAACCTGGCCTGGCACTGTTACGTGAGCCAGAGTACGGACGGCGGCATGACCTGGAGTGCGAATCAACAGGTGTCCACCGTGCAGTCGCACCCGAGCCTGGTGCTGAACGCGCCCGATGGCGATGCCGGACCTCGGCCCGACGAGGCGAGTTCCCGCGCGGGCGTGATCGGAGAATACATCGGCATCGCTTGCTGGAACGGGTTCATCACACCGGTCTGGGTCGACACTCGCAACGGGCACCAGGATACCTATGGCGGCGCGATGATATCGACGCCTGTAGAGGACGACGGCGCGCGGTCCATGGTGAGCATGCGGATCTCACCCAATCCGTCGGGCGGACCGTTCACGCTGGACTTCGCCGTGCCGCGCGATGGCCTGGTCAGCCTCGAGTTGTTCGACGTGGCCGGTCGGCGGGTGCGTACTCTCGTGGGTCGCAACGTGCGCGAGGGGGAGCATCGCGTCGTTTGGAACGGCCGCGATCAGGCGGGGCGGCGGGTGGCGACGGGTACTTACGTGGCGCGGCTGCGGACGGTGGAGGGGGAGGAGTCGCGGCGGGTGACGGTTGCGCGGTAACTTTCGAAGTTCCAGTCGGTACGGACTATCTGCCGGCCGCGACTTTCCGGAAAGTGCCCGACAAATCTCGAAATCCTTGACAGCGACGGCCGTTTCAGGATAAATTGTTGTCTCTAGGATAAATTTTTATTCCAATACCAGTGGGTCCGCAACTACCGGACGGATCTGACCATGGCCAAGAACCCCCACGAAAAGCTCAGCAGCCGCGAGCGCCAGATCATGGAGATCGTCTACAAGATGGGCACCGCAACCACCAAGGACATCTGGGAGCAACTCCCCGACCCTCCTTGCCGAGCCGCCGTGAGAACCCATCTGCGCATCCTCGAGAAGAAGGGCCACCTGGGCCACACGGAGGATGGCCCACGATTCATCTACAAACCGACCGTATCCCGCGAAAAGGCCCGCCGATCCGTGCTGCAGAACATCCTGCGCACCTTTTTCGGTGGCTCGCGCGAGGAACTCATCACGACCCTGCTGGACGATTCCGTCTCCGAGGTCACGGAGGAGGAGATGGAGAATCTGGCCGGTTTCATCGAAGAGGCACGTCGCAAGGGGCGCTAATGGGGGTGCCCGGACGACGTTTCAGATATGACCAGCGACCTGGCAGCTGGATGGTCCACACTCGCCTTGGAGATCACGCTCAAGACGGGTCTGCTCGTAGCGCTCGTGGGCCTGGTCACGGCCGCGGCGCCGCGGGTGTCGGCGGCGACGCGGCACCTGGTGTGGACCCTCGTTATCGGGTGCGTGGTTCTGCTGCCCCTGCTCTCGGTGGGGCTGCCGCCGTGGCAGGTTCCATTCTCCGCTGACAGGCTCCCTGCCGCTCTCCGCGGGGCAGACCCGAGCGGAGAAGCCGATACGCTCGGTACGCGCCCGAGGGCCGACCTGAAGCCGTCTCCCCGCTTCATGGTCACGGTGATGAACACGCCGGCCCGGCACGACACGCCGGTTTCGCCCGTGGCCGCCCAACTCGCCGAAAGCGCACCACCCGGCCGCCCCGTCCAGGTCGAACGAGAATACCCGCGCGGGCCACCGTCTGTCAGAACCTGGCTGTTCCGGGCCTGGCTGGCCGGATGCATCGCCCTGGTGGTCTTCCTCATCTCGAGCAACCTGAAGCTGTGGTCGGTCGTCCGGACCGCCCGAATCCTCGACGACCCCAGGTGGCAGCAACTGTCCGACTCTATCGCCGATCAGTTGAGTACTTCCCCGCGCCGGTTCCGCCTCCTTCGCAGCGACCACAGCCTGACGCCTCTTTCCTGGGGCGTGTTCCGCCCCGTGATCCTGCTTCCCGAGGACTGCGATGATTGGACCGATGCCCAGCGGCGCGACGTGCTGGTGCACGAGATCTCGCACGTGAAGCGGGGGGATTGCTTCACCCAGGCGATCGCCAATCTGGCCTGCATTCTCCACTGGTTCAATCCGCTCGTCTGGTTCGCCGCGCGTCGGATGCTGATCGAGAGGGAGCGCGCCTGCGACGACCTGGTCCTGCGCAGCGGTGCGAAGGCGTCAGTCTATGCCGACCGGTTGCTGGAGATCGCCCGCACGGCCGGCGCCGGCATGGCCGTCTCCTACGCCAGCGTCGCCATGGCGCGGCGCTCGCAGATCGCCGGCCGCCTGCTCGCCGTGCTCGACCCGACCCGGCCGCGTCAGCCGCTGGGCCGGTGGGCGATCGTGACGGTCGCCGTCGCGCTGGTCGCCGTGGTGATTCCGCTGGCCGCGTTCAGTCCTGACCGCAGTCCAGGATCGACCGATACCACCTTCGAGGCCACGCACGCGGGGGTGACGCTGGCCGCGTTCCCGGAATTCACGCCCGTCGACGGCGGAGATTTCACAGTCGACCAATCCGGTTACGGTGGTGCCTGGGGAGACTATGACGGCGACGGCTTCATGGATATCGTGACGCGGGGCGATTGCGCGTACCGGAACAATCGCGATGGAACGTTCACGAGGCATCCCCTCGCAAGCGGCAGCCTGCCGGATTCAAGCGTCACGAATGGCGTGGGATACTGGGTGGATTACAACAACGACAGGCGCCTCGACCTCTTCGTCTGCAACACGGATGGTGCGAACGCATTCTACACCGGCAACGGTGATGGCACATTCACTCGCATGGAGACCGGATCCATCGTCAAGGAGATGGAACATTCGGTCGGCGCCGCCTGGGCCGATTATGACAACGATGGTCACATCGATGTTCTGCTTTCGAACAGGTGGGAGTCGGAAGCAAAGATTATCTCGCTATATCGAAACCGTGGCGACGGTACCTTCGAGTGGCTGCGCCAGGATGTGAGCATTCCCAGGGAAGGCAAGGGTCTCGGAGGATGCACCAGCGCCGATTACAACAACGACGGACTGGTCGACTGCTTCGTTGATAATTACGCCGAGATCAACTACCTGCTCAAGAACGAAGGCGACTGCCGCTTCACGGAGGTCGTCAACTCAGTCACGGGTATCTGGTACTCCACAGCCGGAGCGTGGGGCGACTATAACAACGACGGATATCTGGATCTATTCCTCAGTACGCTGACCGCGAACGAACTCCTCACCAATCTTGGCGACGGAACCTTCGAGCCGGAGGGTCAAGGCGACATCGTTTGCGATTTCGGGAGCTCCCGTGGGTGCGCCTGGGGCGATCTCGACAACGACGGTGATCTCGATCTGGTGGTCACCAACGGTTATCCGCGTTTCCAGGAGAACTTCCTCTATGTGAACAACGGCGATGGCACCTTCACCAGGCTGTTCGACTCGGAGATCGCCCGGCTCGGCGGGATTCGCGGCGCAGTGAATAACGCCGATTACGACAACGATGGTGATCTTGACCTGCTCTTCA
>PIVY01000209.1 GCA_003353795.1 bacterium | reverse complement strand
CCTCACCGGCCATGAGAACTTCGGTGGACGCGGTGGCCTCGGGGAACGGGAACTCGCCGTGCATGTCCTTGACGAAGTAGCGGCGGAAGGGAATCAGGAACAGGATGCCCAGGAAGCCGCCGAGCAGCGAGGCCAGGCACATCTGCATGAAGTTGGTCTTGTCGGCCAGGTCCAGGATGTAGATGCCCGGCAGGGTGAAGATGGCGCCGGCCACCACCACGCCCGACGCGGCACCGATGGACTGGATCATCACGTTCTGCTGCAGCGCGTTCTTCATCTTGAGCGAGCTGCTGAGGCCGATGGCGAGGATCGTGATGGGAATGGCTGCTTCGAATACCTGGCCGATCTTCAGGCCGAGATAGGCGCTGGCCGCGGAGAACAGAGCGGCGTAGAAGAGGCCCCAGAACAGGGCGAACGGGGTGAGCTCCGGCACGATGGTCTCGGCCGGGACGACGGGAACGAATTCCTCGCCGGAATTGAGCTTGCGATATGCGTTCTCGGGCAAGCTCTTCGCGTTGCCGGTGACGTCCATGGAGACCTCCGGTGACAGGACCAGGCCGTGGATCGGGTCGAACGGGCGCGCGGACTCGGGGCCGCGCGCGAACCCGTGAAACCTATCAAACCGCTTGCTGTCTAACAAGCTGCAGTTGCCGGTTCAGGAGAGATCCGGACCGGTCTTCACCGTCGGCGGTCCCACCAGCCGGTCGGCACGCTTGACGTACCAGGCCGCCGATTGCACCTGCACGACGTAGGCCACGGCGATCACCAGCGCCGCCTCGGCGCCCTGAGGTCCGAGCACCGTCATGGCCAGGGCCAGCGCCAGGGAGAGATTGCGCATGGCCGTGCTGAACACCAGCACCAGCGCCTCTCCGCGCGGCAATAGCCGGCGTCCCAGCAGGGTCGCGCCCGTGTAGGCAATCACGTAGAAGACTACCAGGGGCGGCAGCAATCGTAGCAACTGGCCCGGATCGCCGAGGATCACCCGCGCCCGCAGGGCCATGGCGATGACGATGATGGCCAGCACCGCCAGGGTTGAGAGGCTCGGCAATCGCGGCTTGATCTCGCGGTTGAAGCGCGACTCACCGAAGGACCGCCGCAGGATGACCTGGGTGATCAAACCCGCCACGAGGGGCACGAAGACCACCAGAAGGATCGACCGCACCGTGGCCAGCAGGTCCAGCGGCACGGTCTGCCCCATGAGCAAGTGGGCATACAACGGCACCAGCAGGCTCCCCAGCAACAGTCCGATCACGGTCATCTTCACGGCCGCCGCCACGTCGCCGCCGGCGAACCGGGTCCAGGAGATGGTCATGCCACTGGTGGGAAGAGTCGCCATGAGAAGCAGTCCGAATGCCCAGTATGGCTCGTCGGCGAGGAAGATGCGACCGAGCCACCAGCCCAGCAGCGGCAGCACGAGGAGGTTCGCCAGTTGCACCGCCGCCAGCATGCGCCAGTGGCAGGTTCCGACCAGCGCACGCACGTCCAGAGTCACCATGATGGGGAAGATCATCAACATGGTGACCGGCAGGATCAGAGGTCGCAATACGCCCGGGTCGGCGCTGGCGCCGACGATCAGGCCCGCCACCATGGCGACCGGGATCGACCACACCAGGTTGCGCTGCAGGAATCCCAGGACCATCCAGAACATGCGTCACCTCTCGCTACGCTGGGTCTCCAGCGAGCATACCCACCACGATCGCGCGACACCAGCGGCAACCGCCGCCTGACCGATCCGGTCTCCTTTGCCCCACCTTGCCCTGGCCAGGGCCGGTCACTATCATGGGCGTTTCCAGCAGACAATCGCGCGCGACCTGCTCGCCGCGCCCGTCCCGAGCCCTTCCGGAGGACCGACCATGCTCAAGCGGAACGCCGACTCGACCTTCCCCACCCTCGTCGACCGCTTCGTCGCCTACGCCAAGGTCCACACCCAGAGCAGCGAGGAAAGCGACACCTATCCCTCCACCGCGCGGCAGTTCGACCTGGCCAAGATCCTGGTGGACGAGTTGAAGGCCGTCGGCCTCACAGACGCGGCCGTGGACGAGCACTGCTACGTGACGGCGACCCTGCCCGCGAGCCCGGGCTGCGAAAACGTGCCCGTCATCGCCTTCATCTCGCACATGGACACCTATCCCGAGGTCTCCGGCGAGAACGTCGTGCCCACGTTCCACGAGAACTACCAGGGTGGCGACCTCGCGCTGCCCAAGAACGACATCGTGATCAAGAAGAGCGAGAACCCGTATCTCGACCAGTGCATCGGCGAGACCATCATCACCGCCGACGGCACCACCCTGCTGGGCGCCGACGACAAGGCCGGCATCGCGGAGATCCTCGAGGCCCTCACCCGCATCCACGAGAACCCCGACTTCGTGCACGGCACGGTGAAGGTGGCCTTCACTCCCGACGAGGAAGTGGGCGCGGGCGTCAAGCACTTCGATGTGGAGAAGTTCGGCGCCCTGGTGGCCTACACCATGGACGGCGGCCAGCGCGGCGAGGTCGAGGACGAGACCTTCTGCGCCGACAGCGCCATCGTCAAGTTCACCGGCCGCGACATCCACCCCGGTTACGCCAAGGACAAGATGATCCCGTCGGTGAAGCTGGCCGCGGCCTTCGTGGCGAGCCTCCCCCGCGCCGGCGCGCCCGAGACCACCGAGGGCAAGGAAGGCTACATCCACCCCATCGGCATCAAGGGCAACACCAGCGAGACCGAGGTCACCCTGCTGATCCGCGACTTCGACGTGGATCAACTGCCCGTGAAGGCCGACGTGATCCGCGAGTACGCCGAAAAGGCCATCGAGGCCTGGCCCGGCTCGAAGGTCGAGGTTGAGATCAAGGAATACTACCGCAACATGAAGTACGACCTGGCCAAGGAGCCCCGCGCCATGGCCTACGCCATGGAGGCCATCGAGCGCGCCGGCATGAAGGCTCACCAGGGCTCGATCCGTGGCGGCACCGACGGTTCCAACCTCTCGGCCCGCGGCCTGCCCACCCCCAACGTCTTCACGGGCGAGCAGAGCTTCCACGGCTACACCGAGTGGATCTGCACCAAGGACATGGAACTGGCCACCGACACGATCCTGCAGATCATCGACGTCTGGCGGGAGAAGGAAGTCTAGAGCCTTCTCGACGACCGTTCCGACCAAGGCCGCGTCCATTCCGGGCGCGGCCTTTTTCGACCTGTCTCCGGGATTGACCACCTACTATCATTGCCCGGTTGACACCGTTGCTTTCCACCCATCCGGAGGACCATCATGAAACGCATCGCCATCCTCGGCCTCGTCCTGGTCGCCGTCGTCACGTTCCTTTCCGTCGGCGCCATGGCCGATGACAAGCAGCCGACCCAGGCCAAGCAGAAGTCGGAGCAGTGCGACCCGGCCAAGTGCAGTTCGAAGGCCGCGAGCGAGACCGCCAAGGCTAGTGAGGCGACCAAGTCCTGTGAGCCGACCAAGTCCTGTGAGCCCACCGGTTGCAAGGACGCCAAGGCCCGTGACGAGCATGCCGAGAAGGCGGCTCGTTGCCCGCATTCGAGCAAGGATGCGACCAAGGCCACCGCCGAGAAGCCGGCCAAGGACTGCCAGCCCGGATGCGAGTCCACCAAGTGCGACCCTGCCGCCGCCAAGAAGACGGCCGAGCCCACCAACACGAGCACCAAGAGCGCCGGCTCGAAGTAGTTCGTCTCGCCGACCCATCGTCAGCGCCCGGCCACCCCGGCCGGGCGCTTTCGCTTGCCCACCGCCGGAACGCGAACAATGATGGCGCTGCCCGGGTAAACAGGCCCGAATCCGCGCACCCGAACCCGAGGAGAACGCCATGCACCGCGAGAAGTCCGTCGCCACCATGACCGGCTTGGGCTGGCTATTCCTGAACATCCTGGCCTACGCCGGCGTCGTCATCATGTTCATCAGCGCCATCGCCCGCGAGGACATCGCCATGCTGATCGTCTCGCTCGTGGGTCTGGTCGCCAACATCGCCGTGACCGTGGGATTCTTCGTCGTCAATCCCAACGAGGCCGCGGTGATCCTGCTGTTCGGAGAATACAGGGGAACCTGCAAGACCAACGGATTCCGCTGGGGCAACCCCTTCTTCACCAAGCGCAAGATCTCGCTCAAGGCGCGCAACCTGAACGGCGAGCGCCTCAAGGTCAACGACAAGTCCGGCAATCCCATCGAGATCGCCGCCGTGGTCGTATGGCAGGTGGACAACACCGCCCAGGCCATGTTCGACGTCGACGACTACTACGACTACGTGAGCACACAGAGCGAATCGGCCGTACGCCATCTGGCCAGCCGGTATGCCTACGACGGTGGCGACGATCACGGCATCACCCTGCGTGGCGCGACCGACGAGGTGAACGAGAATCTGCAGAAGGAATTGCAGGAGCGACTGTCGCGCGCCGGTGTCGAGGTCATCGAGGCGCGCCTCAGCCACCTGGCCTACGCACCCGAGATTGCCCACGCCATGCTTCAGCGGCAACAGGCTTCGGCCGTGGTGGCCGCCCGCCGCAAGATCGTCGACGGCGCCGTCGGCATGGTGGAAATGGCTCTCGGCGAGCTCAGCGAGAAACAGATCGTGGAGTTGCCCGCCGACCAGAAGGCCCAGCTGGTGAGCAACCTGCTGGTGGTGCTGTGCAGCGAACACGCGGCCCAGCCGGTGGTCAACACGGGCGCCACGCGGTAGCGCGATCCATCGATCCCCCGACGGCGGCCGCGAGTCCGGGACGGAGCCCGGACTCGCCGGTCGCCACGCCGGACGTGGCGGTCAGTCCTCCGGCTCGAGTCCGAACTCCTTGAGTTTTCGCCAGAGCGTGGTTCGATCGATGCCCAGGCGCCGCGCCGCGCGGGTACGGTTCCAGCCCGTCGCCTGAAGGGTGCGGGCCAGCAGATCTCGCTCCTGGTCGCTGCCGCGCGGCACGTCGCGAATTCCGGTCGCGGCGGCGCCAACCCGGCCCGCCGTGATCTCCGGCGGCAGATCTTCCAGACCGATTCCTCCGTCACGACTCAGGACCAGCGCATGCTGGAGAGCGTTCTCCAGTTCACGCACGTTGCCGGGCCAGTCGTGGCGCATCAGCGCGGCCATGGCTTCCGGTGTGAAGGTCACCTCGCGACCGCCATGACGCACCAGCAGGTGCGCGGCCAGAAGCGGAATGTCCTCGCGCCGTTGCCTGAGGGGCGGGATCTCCAGCCGGACCACCTTGATGCGGTAGTAGAAGTCCTCACGCATTCTGCCCGTGGCGAGCAGCGTATCGAGATCCTGGTTGGTGGCCGATACCAGCCTCACGTCCACCGGCCGTGGCCGGTTCTCCCCCACACGCTCGATGGTTCGTTCCTGGAGAACCCGCAGGAGTTTCACCTGCACCGCCGCACTGACATCGCCGATCTCGTCGAGGAACAGCGTCCCGCCCTGGGCCTCCTCGAAACGACCCAGCCGATCGGAGGTCGCACCGGTATAGGCACCACGAACGTGGCCGAAGAGCTCGCTCTCGAGAAGGTTCTCCGCCAGGGCCGAGCAGTTCACCGATACGAACGGACCGTCCCGACGCTGGCTGGCCTCGTGCACCGCTCGCGCCACCAGTTCCTTGCCAGTGCCGCTCTCGCCATGGACGAGAACCGTCGCGTCGCTCGGCCCCACCTGTTGAACCAGTCCATAGAGTTCGCGCATTCGCTGGTCACGGCCGACGAGGCCCCCGAGTCCGGCCTGGATCTGAGTCTGGCGGCGCAACCGCGTTTCCTCGGTGACGTCGCCGAGAATCAAGGCTATGCCCACCGAGCCGCCCTCGAGTCGCGGCAACGGAGCCGACCTCAGCAATACGTGGCCGCGCGTTCCGGCCGGCAGCTTGACGGTGGTCTGGAAATCCACGATGGGTCGGTTCTCACCGAGACTCGCCGCAAGAGTATCGCGCGGACAATCGCCCTCGCCGAACAGGCTACAGGCCTCGCACCCGATCAGTTCGTCCGCGGGTCGCCCGAGGATTCTCTCGGCTGCCTGATTCAGGTCCCGGATTCGCAGGGACGGGTCCAGGAGAATCACGCCCTCACGCAGCGCTGCGGATATGGCTCGAAATCCATTGAGGTCGAGATCTGCGAGAAGGCTTGCGTAGCGGGGAGGGGATTCGGTCATGGGCTCACCTCGGACGGTTCAAGAATCGCTGCATGCAACAATAACGTTGCAACGTTTTCGTTTCACGCAACGTCAAGCTATGACGGAGGCGCCGCCGACGCACAAAATCCCATCCGCCAAATGACTCCAAATAAATGGCTTACAAGAATGTACCGGTATTTTTATGGCCACTCGAGATCTGGCACTACCCGTGCAATAGAACCCCCGAGCGAAGCCGAGCAGGTAACCCCTGCAACACACCACCCCAACCGGGGTGAAGACCGAGGAGGGCAGACATGAGTAACGTGATGCAGTTCGACGCCGCCAATTTCGAGACCGAGGTGCTGAGCAGCGAGAGCCCCGTCCTGGTGGACTTCTGGGCTCCCTGGTGCGGCCCCTGCAAGATGATCGGGCCGGTCATCGAGGAACTGGCCGCAGACTTCGACGGCAAGGTGAAGGTCGGCAAGGTCAACGTGGACGACAATCAGCAGCTGGCCGCGCAATTCGGCATCCGGGGCATTCCCACGGTGATGCTCTTCAAGGGCGGCGAAACGGTGGACAGCTTCGTGGGCCTGCAGCAGAAGACCGATCTGGCCACGGCGCTGGAGAAGGCGCTCTAGCCGATCACCCCGCCTCGAGTTCCCGAGACCGCCGGCGCTCCAGCGTCGGCGGTCTTGCGTTTGAGACCGACCCACTGCAGATTGAATGCGGTACCGAGTCTCGATACTCCAACCGGGAGCGGCAGCATGGCCGGCATCCTCGACGGCATTCGCAACCGATTCGGCGGCGGATCGCAGCCCAACAACGTGGTCTTCATCGTCTTCGACAGTTGCCGCTGGGACGCCTACAAGGACGCGCGCACGCCGAACCTCGATCGGATCGCCGTCGCCGAGCCCCGCTTCAGCTACGCCAGCTGGACCAGCCCGAGCCACTACACCTATCTCATGGGCATGGTGCCTCACACGAGCCCCAAGGGCGTGTTCGCCTCCAACGTGTACCGCGATGAGTTCTGTCAGTGGTCGCGCCGCCTGAACATCCCGGCCGTGGAGTTCGGCGCCTTCATCCCCCAGCTCAGCCTGCCGGCCTTCCTCAAGGCGCAGGGCTACTACTGCGAGGGGCAGGTGTCGTTGCCGGTGCTCAACCCCGAGACCTCCATGTCGGCCAATTTCGACACCTACAAGCTGGCCCCCTCGCACAACGATCTGCAGGCCATCTTCGACCGCCTGGAGTTCAAGTCCGACCGTCCCAACTTCTTCTTCATCAACACCGGCGAGACCCACTACCCGTACCTGTTGCCGGGCGAGACCGCCGAAGACCTGCCCCATCTCTCCGGCGTGCACGGCGTCTTCAAATCACTCGACGAGTTCCTCAAGAACCCCGGCGAATTCCTCGAAGACCGCAAGGAAGACGAGTTCTTCACGCCGCAGCAGTTCCGGGCCTTCTACGACAAGCAGGTCGTCTGCGCCGAGCACCTCGACGCCGTGGTGGGCCGCTTCCTCGAGCGCTGTCCCAAGAACACCTACTTCCTCATCATGAGCGACCACGGCGAACTCTTCGGCGAGGAAGGCTACTTCGGCCACGGCCCCATCTTCCACGAAAAGGTCTTCGAGGTCTTCTTCCTGGAGGGGATGCGGCCTTAGATTCCGTCTGGTGTCGGGTACTGCCCGTGGACATCATGCGCAGCATAGCGACGGCCCGCCCTTCCAGCGCGGGCCGACGCGTTTACACGGGCAGTACCCGACACCAGACGGACT
>PIVY01000335.1 GCA_003353795.1 bacterium | reverse complement strand
GCTACATTTTTCCAGCATGTCGTCGCGCATGATGGCGATGGCCATGCCCGCAGGACCCAGGTTCTTCTGGGCGCCGGCGTAGATCATGCCGAACTTCTCGACGGGCAGCTTGCGGCTGAGGAAGTCGCTCGACATGTCGCAGACGATGGGCACGTCCACGTCGGGCCACTCGTGCCACTGCACGCCGCCGATGGTCTCGTTGCTGGTCAGGTGCAGGAACTCGGCGCCGGGGTTGGTCTTCACGTCGGCCGCGGCGGGCAGCGTCATGAAGCTGTCCTCGGTGCCGTCGAAGACCAGGTTGATGTTGCCCAGCATCTTGGCGTCGGCGATGGCCTTTTTCGACCAGGTGCCGGTGAGCGTGTAGTCGGCCTGCCGACCGCCGCTCAGCAGGTTGTGGGCGATCATGCTGAACTGCATGGTCGCGCCACCCTGGATGAACATGACCTTGTAATTGTCACCCAGTCCGAGCAGCTCGCGCATGAGCGAACCCGCCTGCTCGTGGACCTCGCTGTACTCGGGACCACGGTGACTGCTCTCGATGAGCGACATGCCCGAACCGTGGTAGTCGACCATCTCGTCGCGGACCTGCTCCAGCACGGGCAGGGGCAGCGTCGACGGACCGGCCGAGAAGTTGAAGATGCGCGCCATGTCTAGGCCTCCTTCACGAACGCGTCGATGATCGCTTCGACCTCTTCGCCGATGCGAAGCAGGTTCTCCTTGGTGCTCGCGCCGAGGTGCGGAGCCATGAGCATGTTGGGAGCCTTCAGCAGGGGATCGTCGGCCGGCGGCGGATCCTTCTGCCAGACATCGGTAGCGTAGCAAGCGACCTTGCCGCTCTCGAGCGCCGCCACCATGGCCGGGCCGTCCACGGTCTTGCCGCGGCCGGAGTTGATGACGACCACGCCATCCTTGGCGCCGGCGAGGATGTCCGTCCCCACGAGGCCCTCGGTCTCCGGGGTCAGCGGCAGGTGCATGCTCACGTAATCGCACTCGGCGAACAGCTTGCCGAGATCCGCGACCTTGGTGAAGTCGCCGCAGCTGTCCACGTACGGATCGTAGAACGACACATCCATGCCGAAGGCCGCGCCGCGCTTGGCCAGCTCCTGGGCGATGTTGCCGATGCCCACGGTGCCCAGCTTCTTGCCGAACAGCTCGGTACGCTTGAGCTGCTTCTTGGCCCACTCGCCCTCGGCCATGGTGTTGTGCGCCTTCACGATGTGGTTCGGCACGGCGATCATCATGGCGAACGCGAGCTCAGCCACGGCGATGCCGCTGGCCTTGGGCGTGTTGTTCACCTGGATACCGTTTTCCTTGGCGGCCACCTTGTCGATGTTGTCGGTACCCACGCCGCCGCGGATGATGAGCTTGAGGTTGGGGGCGTCCTTCTGCCACTCGGCGGTGGCCTTGGTCTTGGAGCGGATCAGGGCGACGTCGGCCTCGCCGAGCCGTCCCATGTCGTCGGTGACTTCCCCGAAGCGGGCCAGCTTGGCCGCCAGACCGGGATCGAATGCATCGCAGATCAGGATCAGCATCGTCGGCTCCTTTCGAATCAGTCTTCGAGCGTCCGGACCACGATGCCGGAACGCAGTTTGGGTTCGAACCAGGTGCTCTTGGGCGGCATGATCTCGCCCGCGTCGGCGATGGTCATGAGCTGGTCCACCGACACGGGATACAGGGCGAAGGCCACCTTCATGTCGGTCTGGCAGCGGCGCTCGAGCTCGCCGGTGCCGCGAATGCCGCCGATGAAGTCGACACGGTTGCTGGTGCGCGGATCGTCGATGCCCAGCAACGGCTGCAGCAGGTTGTCCTGCAGGATGGCGCAGTCGAGGCTCTTGACCGGGTCGTCGGCCGGGAAACTTCCCTCGCGGGCCACCAGTTCGTACCACCGACCGTCGAGGTACATGGTGAAGTGCTGGGCCTCGGAGGGATCAGCGTCGTTGGTCT
>PIVY01000334.1 GCA_003353795.1 bacterium | reverse complement strand
CCATGATCGGCTGCAACAGCTCGCACTCGTCGGGATAGGCCACACCGTCGGCATGGTCCTCGAGAAAACGGCGCACCACCTCGGGACGCTGATCGGCCGTGGTATCGTGGGCTTGCAACCATTCCCAGGCCGACCGCGCCCGCTGAAAGCCCGGAGTATCGACGAGGGTGTACAGCACCGTGCCATCCACCTTCATGGGATAGCTGCGGCAATGGGTGGTGGTGCCGGGCGTAGTGCCCACGATCACGCTGTCGTCGTGGGCCAGGGTCGAGACGATGCTCGACTTGCCCTTGTTGGGATGGCCGACCACGGCGAACTGCGGACGGGCGCTCATGCCTCGCCTCCCGGGTGCAGCACGTTGATCCACGGATCGCCCAGGCGGGCGAGCATCTGGCGCCAGACGTCGAGGTGACCGACGACCGCAGCCACCGGCGCGCCGCCATCGGTGCGGTCGAGCGGCGCCACGAGGATCATGCGCTGGGGCGTGGCGTTCGCGCGCAGTGTGCGCACGAAATCCAGGAACTCGGCCATGGGCGGTTCCCAGGCCTTCACCAGGATGACCAGATTGAGGGCGCCGTCCTCGGCCGCGGCAGCGAGGGCGACCTCGTCGTCGTGTTCGGGGGCGTGGGCGCCGCCGGCTTCGTGCCAAGACACGGCGGTCACGCCGGCGGATTCGGCAAGCCAGCCTCGGTTGGTCTCCGAGTCGGCCAGGGCGTCGGCCCAGGCGACGATCACCACCTGACCGGCCACGCTGGTCGCCGGCGCGCCGCCGGTGTCCGTGGACGCAGCGGCGGCCGACGAGAGATCGGGATCATCGGCACGGGTCTCCACCAGCTCGGTGTTGAGCCGGGCCAGGAGATCGCCGGTGCCCGGTAAATGGCGGACGGTCTTGGGCAGGGCGCCGCGCATGCGCTCACGGGCCAGCAGCCAGGTCAACAGTCGTGGCAGCAGTCCGTACACGGCCATGCACATGACCAGGAACGGCCACCAGCCGCCCAGGCCCACGGGAGAGACGGCGGCCGGGAACGAGCCGTCCTGCAGCCGGAAATACCGGGTGGATTCGATGAGTTCGGTCGACGGGCGGGCGCCGGGAAAGACCGCGGCCCACGGGGCCGAGAGCAGATCGGTCCAGCGCTGCATGTCGGCGGTGGCCAGCTGCAGCGTCGTGCTCCAGGAGAAGGCGAGGTCGGAGAACGCCACCAGATAGAGGGCACTCGCCAGGGCGCCGAGATTGAAGAACACGGCGAAGGTCTGCGACGAGTGGACGACGACCCAGCGATCGACGTTGCCGTAGAGGCGCTGGTGGGCGAGGCCCTTGCCGACCAACGAGGTCGCGGTATCGCGGTACGCCTGGGGTAGGTAGCGTGCCAGCAGGTGCTGGGCGCGGCCCGGGCTCAACAGGCCGAGCGATTCCTGAACCGTGCGCATGCCCGGCAGGAAACGCGTGACCGATGGCGGCAACAGACCGAGGCCGAAGAGAACCAGCAGGCAGAGCTGCACGACCACGAACACCACCATCACGTGGATCACGTTCACGGGATGCGTCCCGTCGTAGCGGAAGACCACCGCGGCGGCGCCCCAGCCGCCGAGCGCGCCGGCGATGGCGAGTACCAGCAGTCCCAGACGGTGCGTGGTGTTGACCTTGTCGCCCCGCAGGTCGTCGACGCGGTCGCGAACACGCTGCAGCCAGCCGAGGAGCTGGGTCACGGGGTGGGCCTCCAGGGCCACCAGCTCCCGACCGATCTCGCGGTCGCGATGGCGCAGACTGGAGCCGGACGCCTCGGCGTCGCGGCCGAGCTGGCGCGTGAGGTCCAGGAGATCACCCAGCGTCGGCTGGGAGCGGATGGGATGGGGGCTCGTTTTCATGGTGCGTTGGTCAGACTACCTGAGGTCGCGGACCAGGTGAAGGGTGGAGTTGCGGCATCGGCAGGTGGTTACGTCGCCACGC
>PIVY01000208.1 GCA_003353795.1 bacterium | reverse complement strand
CGGAACTGGAGCGGCGGGCGCAGGTGCGGATCTGGCTCGAAGCGATGGCTGCCATGCCGGCGGGGGTGGCGACGTGATCGCAGGACGCGCCGGCCCTTTCGTGCAGCACCGTGCCGTGCTCACCCGGATCCGGATCCTACCGGGGCCAGGGGAGGTCTGCCTGGAGGTCGGCGATCGGGTGACCTCGGATACAGTGGTGGCCCGCGCGCCCGGGCGCGGCAGGCTGCACACCGTGAACGCGGCTCGCCAGCTGGACGTGCTTCCCGGCGAGGTTCCCGGCGCCATGGCGTCGGCCGTCGGTGACGACGTGGAGGTTGGACAGGTGCTGGCCCGAACGCGGGGTCTGTTCGGTCTCTTCACCGCCGCATGCAGGGCACCGGTGGCCGGAAAACTCGCGGCGGTCTCGGAGCATACGGGGCGGATCCTGCTGGAGGAGCCCGCCGAACCCGTCGAGATGCGGGCCTTCCTGCCCGGTATCGTGGCGTCGGTGCACGCCGAGCGTGGGGCGACGGTCACCGGCTGGGGCGCCAGGGTCGCCGGCGTCTTCGGCGTGGGCGCCGAACGATGCGGCCCGTTGCTGCCGGTGGTCGGACGAGCCGACGTCACCGTGGAGGCGTCGCAGATCGGAAGCGACGTCGAGGGTCGGGTGCTCCTGGGCGGTGCTCTGATCACCGCCGATGCCCTACGGCGGGCCGCAGACCTGGGCGTAGCCGGGGTGATCACCGGCGGGGTCCACGACAGCGAATTGGCTGACTGGCTCGGACGGGCCACCGTCCTGGCCGACACGACCACCGTCCGGGCGTCGCTGACCCTGGTGGTCACCGGCGGATTCGGACGCGTGCCCATGGATCCCGAAGCCTTCGACCTGATGAAGGGGCACGCGGGACATATGGTTTGCGTGACCGGCGCCACTCGAGTGCGGGCGGGGGCCGTGCGCCCCGAGGTGATCGTGCCGTTGGATGATCCGTCCGAGAACTGTCGCCCGGATTCGGTGCCGGCGCTGGCCGTCGGAAGCCGGGTCCTGGTCGTGCGGGCGCCGTGGTCCCATCACCGCGGCCGGGTCGGTCGATTGCCGGCCGGACCGGTGACCGTCGAGAGCGGGGCGCGTTGCCTGGCGGCCGAGGTGGATCTCGAGAGCGGAAGTACGGTCGTCGTGCCACGCTGTAATCTGGAGGTCCTGGAGGGGCCATGAGCAACTGGTTCGACCTGTCGACCTGGAATCTGGCGCTGGTCCTT
Source organism: bacterium (assembly GCA_003353795.1). GTDB lineage: Bacteria > Krumholzibacteriota > Krumholzibacteriia > LZORAL124-64-63 > LZORAL124-64-63 > Glo-17. Next base: position 6,717 of record PIVY01000208.1, on the reverse strand, counting down.
GCGGCCATGGGCGCGGCCGTGTGGTGGGGCGTGCGCGGAGCCCGTGGCGGCTTCCGTCCGGCCATCCGGCGCATCGCCGGCGTGGAAGCCATGGAGGAGGCCGTGGGCCGAGCCACGGAACTGGGGCGGCCCGTGTTCTACGTGGCCGGCACCCAGGACCTGGACGACGTACAGACCGTGGCCAGCATGGGGATCCTCGGCGCGGTGGGCCGCATGACCGCGCGACACGGATGCAATCTGGTCATGCCGACCGATCGCAGCCTGGTGCTCGCCGCCGCGCGCGAGGTGCTGCGCGAGAGTTACACCGCCGTGGGTCGACCCGACAGTTACGCCCCCGACATGGTCAGCTATATCTCGGACGACCAGTTCGGTTTCGCGGCGCGGGTCGACGGCATGATCGCGCGCGAGAAGCCCGCTGCCTGCTTCCTGCAGGGGGCCTTCTTCGCCGAGTCGCTGCTGCTGGCCGAGGCCGGTGCCCATGCCGGCGCGCTACAGGTGGCCGGCACCGCAACGAACCACCAGCTGCCCTTCCTCGTGGCCGCCTGCGACCACGTGCTCATCGGCGAAGAGTTCTTCGCCGCGGAAGCCTATCTCTCCGGGGACCCCGAAAAGCTGGGCAGCCTGCGCGGCCAGGACGTGGTGAAGAACGTCGCCGTACTGCTGTTGCTCGGGGTACCGCTGGTGGTGACCCTGGCCGGGGTCGCTGGCTGGACCTGGGCCGGAAACTTGCGCGACTTCGTGTTGCGCCTGCTGCAGACATGAGCACGAGGAGGTGGGCATGAAACGACTGATTCCTCGCGTGATCACCTCCGTGGTGGGCATCGTGCTCATCGTGAGCGCGTTCGTCGTCCGGCCCGGCGATGATGGCGGCGCCGCCTGGCCGGTGCAGGCGTTCCTCTATGTCGACCGCAACTTCTCGGTCTGGTTCGGCATCTTGGCGGTGTTCGCATTCATTTTGGGCGGCGCCAGTCTGCTCAAGAACCACGTGAGCAAGGTGCTGCACCGCCGCCGCGACTGGCCCTACTCGGTGGTCACGCTGGTGTCGTTCGTGGGAGTGCTGGTCATCGGCCTTTTCAAGCTCGGCGGACCGCCGGGGCTGCAGGGCGAGGTCACCGATCCGGGCGCCTGGTTGCTGGTGGTCTTCGACGGGCTCTACGACCCTCTCGGGTCCGCGCTGTATGCGCTACTGGCGTTCTTCGTGGCCTCGGCCGCGTACCGGGCTTTCCGGTTGCGCTCGTTGGAGTCGTCGATCCTGCTGGTGTCGGCGTTCGTGGTGCTGCTGGGCCGTACGCCCCTGGGAACCTGGCTCAGCGACTTCCTGCCACGCAGCCTCGGCTTCCTGCGAATCGATACCTTCAGCGTGTGGATCATGAGCGTGCCTAATGTGGCGGGCCAGCGAGCCATCCTCATCGGGATCGCCGTGGGCGTGGTGGCGCTCACCCTGCGGATCCTTGCCGGCCGCGGCGATGCCGAGGGAGGTCGCTCGTGAGTGGCAAGCTCCATAGCCTCGGTCAGATCGACCGGCGCTGGCTCTATCTCACCCTCGCCGCGACGCTGTCGGTCACCCTCATGATCGGGCCGCTCTTTCCCGACGTGCCGTCGGCATTCACGCGTCCGGTGTTCGACAGCATCGAGAATCTCGAGCCGGGTACGCCGGTCCTGGTGTCGCTGGACTACAGTCCCTATTCGGCGCCCGACATCGAGCCCACCGCCGAGGCGGTGACGCGCCATCTTCTGCTACGAGGCGCGCGGCCGGTGTTCGTGTCGCTGTTTTTTGACGGCAACAACATGTACCAGCGGCTGCGGCAACAGGTCATCGACCGCGACTTTCCACAACTCGAGGAGGGGCGCGACTGGGCCGTGCTGGGATACAAGGCGGGCGGGCGCATGGTGATCAACGCCCTGAACCAGGATCTGTCCGCCATGTACACCGCCGATCTGCGCGGCGTACCTCTGGATTCGCTGACCGCCCTGGGGGGAATGCGCCGGCTTGGCGACTTCCCCTTGATCGTCGCGTTCTCGAGCGGTACGCCCGGATTGCAGGAGTGGATCCTCTATGGCGGCGATCCTACCGGCACGCCGGTGGCGGGCGGTTGCACGGCCATCGGCATGCCGGAATACCTGGCCTATTTTCCGGGCCAGCTCGTCGGACTCCTCGGCGGACTCAAGGGCGCCAGCGAGTACGAGGCCGCCCTTGCCGCCGGCTATCCTGATCGTGATTTCCCCCGGCGGGCCGGCCGCGCCATGGGGCCCCAGACAGTGGCTCACGTTCTGATCCTCGCCTTCCTGGTGCTGGGCAATCTGGCGTATCTGCGTCGCCCGCGTCGAGAGGGGAGGTCGACGTGAGCACTAGCCTCGAGATCTGGGTCAGCGCGGCATTGACGCTGATGGTGATGAGCTTCCTCTGGCGTGACAATCCGTTCTACAAGTTCGCCGAACACCTGTTCGTGGGCGTTTCGGCAGGCTACTTGATGGTCATGGGATTCTGGTCGACCCTGTGGCCCAACGCCATCGTCAAGCTGGTGCCCACTGCGGCGCGCGTGACCGACCCCACCGCTGCGCTCCCCGACCGGGAACCGTTGATCCTGATTCCGTTGTTCCTGGGTTGCCTGATGCTGCTCCGGCTGTGGCCCCGTCTGTCGTGGCTGGCGCGCTGGCCCACCGCGTTTGCCGTGGGCACGACGCTGGGGTACAACCTGGTGCGGTCGGTGCGGTCCAACTTCCTGGAGCAGATCCACGCCACGGTGGCCCCGGGACTGTGGATCTCGTCGGCAAGTGGAGGGGTCGACTGGGCGGCTACCTTGAATCAGTTGCTCCTGGTCGTGGGCACCGCTTGCGCCCTGGCCTACTTCACGTACACCCGAAGTGGGCGTGGCTTTCGCGGCGGCGTGGCGCGTAGCGGGTTGCTGGTACTGATGATAGCCTTTGGCGCGAGCTTCGCCTACGCCGTGATGTCGCGCATCACGTTGCTCGTGGGCCGGCTTCAGTTCCTGCTGGGTGACTGGCTCGGATTGGTCTGACGGGCTCTCTCCGGATTCCGCTGCGGCCCTCTTGCTTCCGGAGGCCTGTCGCGCTAAACTTGGCCCCCTTGAAGATCGTTCAACTGCGCGGAGAGACCCCATGATCCCCGACCTCCCCGGACTCGTTCAACAGATCGCCCATTTCGAGAATCGCCTCGCCAGCGATTCCGGCTCGCGCGTGTTCCTGCCCCTGGCCGATCTGTACCGTCGGGCCGGCAAGCTGGAGGATGCGAGACGGATCCTCGTCGAGGGTCTCGATCAGCACCCGAATTTCGTCACCGCCCGCGCCGCCCTGGGACTGGTGCTGTCCGAGCTCGGCGATGCGGCGGCGGCACGCGAGGCGCTGAACGCCGTCCTGCAGATCGATCCCGACAACGTACTGGCGCTACGGTTGCTGGGCCGCGAAGCCGTCGAACGTTCCGCCTGGCCCGAGGCCTGTGAGCATTTCGAACGTCTGCTGCGGCTGGAGCCCGAGGATCGCGACGTGCGTGACGGTCTGCGCGAAGCCCGCCGGCAACTCGACCAGATGACACCGATGGAACCGGAGCCGGTAGTCATGACTGCGGCGCGACCGGGACCCATGACGCCTCATTCGGTGGCGGTGGCCGACGACGCCATGGGATTCGAGACGCCGACACTTGCAGAACTCTATCTGCGCCAGGGCCATCCGGAGAAGGCCCGCGTGATCCTGGAGAGGATCCTGGCATCGGAGCCGCAACGACAGGATGCGCTGGCGATTCTGGCCCGACTCGAGAACGTCGCCGAGGTGCCGCCGGTGGCTGCGGCGGCGGCCGAAGAGTCCGCGGCCGCCATGCCGCTAAGGGTCGCGGCGGCGTCCCAACCACAGGGCCGGGGAGAAGAGCTGGACCGGTTCCGGGCCTGGCTCGACGCAGCTTCGGACGACCACGCCTGAACGGCGTGAACCTTCGCACTCGTTGCCAGGCGGTCTGCGGCAGATTATTCTAGAACGTCCCCGACTCCAGGGCTCGTATTATCGATTCCAGGGCCCGCGCCCTCGTCACCAGTAAAGAGAGGCCATCGTGGCGGATACCAGCGATTTCCGGACCGGCTTCACCATGCGCCACAGGCAAGACCTGTGGAGTATCGCGGAGTTCCAGCACGTCAAGCCAGGCAAGGGTCCGGCGTTCGTGCGCACCAAGCTCAAGGGCGTCACCAACGGTAAGGTGGTCGAGCACACCTTCCGCGCCGGCGAGAAGGTGGAAGAGGTCCGCCTCGAGAAGCGCGACTATCAGTACCTCTACAATGACGGCGAGATGTTCACCTTCATGAACACGGAGACGTACGAGCAGATCGAGTTGCCCAAGGACACCCTCGGCGACCTGCCCAAGTACGTGAAGGAGAGCGACATCTGTCAGGTCCTGCTGCATGAAGGTACCGCGCTCACGGTCGAGCCGCCGTTCACGGTGGAGCTCAAGGTGGCCGAGACCGATCCGGGCGTGCGTGGCGACACGGCGCAGGGAGGTACCAAGCCGGCGACCATGGAGACCGGCCTGGTGGTGATGGTGCCGCTGTTCATCGAAGAGGGCTCGACCCTCAAGATCGACACCCGCACCGGCAAGTATCTCGGACGCAGCTGATCCGGCGATCGCCGTAGAACCCGCTGCACCGACGCACGGCCCGCCTCCACGGCGGGCCGTCTGGTCCGCGGCCGGTAGGGGGTTGCAGGTTCCGGCTCGCTCGGGCATCATGGGGCCGATACGTATTCGCACTGGTCGCGTTCCTTCTGGAGGTTGGCATGGACATCGCGAAGATCCGCGAGCTGGTGGAACTGGTCGCCGAGAGCGGTATTACGGAGCTGGAGATCGAGCAGGAAGACCTGAGCCTGCGCATCTGCAACCAGGTCACCGCGCCGACCATCGTGGCGAGCCCCGCCGTGTCCGCCGCCGTGGCGCCGGCTGCGCCTGCCGCAACCGAGTCCGCGGGTCCGGCCCCGTTGGATCCGGGCCTGCGCGAGTTGCGGTCACCCATCGTGGGCACGTTCTACCGGGCCGCCGAGCCGGGCGCTCCCCCGTTCGTGGAGGTTGGCCAGCGGGTGTCCGCCGGTGACACTCTCTGCATCGTCGAGGCCATGAAGGTGATGAACGAGATCGAGGCCGAGTTCGCCGGGGTGATCCGGGAAGTCTGCCAGGAGGACGCCCAGCCGGTGGAGGCCGAGGGCGTACTCTTCCGCATCGCGCCTGCCTGATTCCCGGTCCAGCCTCCTCGGGGCGCTGCTGCTCGGTGCGGCGGCGCCTCGCCTCAAGTTCCGCCGATTCCGGTCGATGATACTCACGGTATTTCGGGCCGCCGAATGGCGCCCGGCGACGTTGACGTCTCGACAAGGAGCGGCCTCGTGTCCCTCGAGATCAAGAGTATCCTCAAGGAAATGATCAAGCGTGGCGCCAGCGACCTGCACCTCAAGGTCGCCTCGCCGCCCAATCTCCGGGTGAACGGCAGCTTGCACATGCTCGACCTGCCGGCCCCCACCGTGCAGGACATGGTGGCGGTGGCGCAGCAGATCCTGACGCCCTCCCAGCGCGAGCAGTTCGAGCAGACCCGCGAGATCGATTTCGCGTTCGGCGTGCCGGGCGTGGCGCGGTTCCGGGCCAACTTCTACGTGCAGCGCGGCAGCATCGCCATGGTCTTCCGGCACGTGCCGGTGGAGATCAAGACCCTGGACGATCTGGGGCTGCCGCCGGTGCTGCGCGACCTCTCACTCAAGCCGCGTGGGTTGATCCTGGTGACCGGCACCGTGGGCTCCGGCAAGAGCACGACGCTGGCGAGCCTGGTGGACATCATCAACACCGAGTGCCACAGCCACGTGATCACCATCGAGGATCCGATCGAGTTCCTGCACAAGGACAAGCAGAGCATCATCAGCCAGCGGGAAGTCGGTGCCGACACCACGAGTTACGCCGATGCCCTCAAGTACATCCTGCGGCAGGATCCCGATGCCATCCTCATCGGTGAGATCCGCGACGCCGACTCCATGAAGGTGGCGCTCACGGCGGCTGACACCGGCCACCTGGTGCTGTCGACCATGCACACCATCGACGCCACCCAGACCATCAGCAGGATCATCAGTTTCTTCCCGCCGCACCAGCATCAGGAGATCCGCTACCTGCTGGCATCGACACTCCAGGCAGTGGTGTCGCAGCGCCTGGTGGCCGATCCCCAGGGCGAGGGCCGCTACCCCGCCGTGGAGATCATGATCAACACCGGCACCATCAAGGAGTATATCCGGGAGCCTGAGAAGACGGTGATGATTCGCCAGGCCATCCAGGAAGGCTTCGTGCAGTACCAGATGCAGACCTTCGACCAGTCGCTCATGTATCTCTTCAAGCAGGGCAAGATCAGCCTGGAAGCGGCGACGCACGCCTCGAGCAATCCTCACGAGTTCCAGCTGCGGATCAAGGGGATCCAGGCCAGTTCGGACACCACCTGGGATCAGTTCGAATCCGGGGAGGGGGCGCCCGCCGGGGTGCCCGAAGGCCTGCAGTAGCCACGATCAACAGGCGAAATCGGGGCGGGACCGCATGGTCCCGCCTTGCTTTTGTGGCCATTCTGGTAGATTCTGACAGCCGGATTGCGGCCCTGCGAAGGCCGCCGAGCAACTCCAGCGGGACGGACGTCATGTTCAAGAAGATCATGGTCTGCAACCGGGGCGAGATCGCCCTGCGAATCATGCGGACCTGCC
>PIVY01000034.1 GCA_003353795.1 bacterium | reverse complement strand
AGGGTGACGGCCCCCTTCCCATGACCAAGCAACAGCTCAGGGTGAACACACGCGACTCTCGGGATAGGTCTGCCCGGGGCCGCATGAGGTCTATCACTCGGGGCTGGGCTGCATTTCGTCCACGGAAGAACCTCCGTCCGTCCATTGCCAAGAAGATCCGCGAAGCGTCTTCACTGGCAATGGACGGACGGAGGTTCTTCCGTGGACGAAATGCCCCCGAGCACTATTTGAGGAGGGTCATCTTGCGGGTCTCCTCGACCCCGTCCGACCGCAATCGATAGAGGTAGGTGCCGGCGGGGACGCTGCGACCCGCGGCGTCGAACCCGTCCCAGTCCACGACGTTGCGACCTTCGGCGCGGTGCCCGTCGACGAGGGTCCGGATGTGGCGGCCGCGGGTGTCGACCACGTCGAGGCGCACGTTCGCACCGCCACGGGGAACCACGAAGGAGATGGCGGTGCGCGGGTTGAACGGGTTGGGGACGTTCTGCTCCAGGCGCACGGCCGCGGGCAGGTCTTCCACCGCGGTAGTGTCGCTGGAGATGCGCCAGACCCGGCCGGCATTGAGCTCGAGGATGTAGACCTCGCCCAGGCCGTCCTGGCCGATGGAGGAGATGGCGTTGAAGCCGTTGGGCGGTTCGAGGACGCTGGTGAGGTCGGTCACCTCGCCCACGCCGCCGATCTGGGACCAGGTCATGGCCCACACCTGGTCGCTGCAGTAGTCGGCGAAGAGGTAGCGGCCCCACAGTTCGGGGACCAGGCTGCCGCGGTAGACCGGGCCGCCCGAGATGGAGCAGCGGAAGGGGTTGCCGCTGTGCGTGTACTCGTGCACCGGGAGGGTGAGCGAGCCGTCGTTGCAGTTGGACGGCGGGTTGAAGCAGTCGGTGCCTTCCATGAGACGCCAGCCGTAGTTCTCGCCTCCGATGGAGCCGGCGGGCTGCACGTCGACTTCCTCCAGGTCGCCCTGGCCCACGTCGGCGATGTAGAGGTCGCCGGTGAGCGTGTCGAAGGAGTAGACCCACGGGTTGCGCAGTCCCAGGGCCCAGATCTCGTCGAGGGGCGGCTCATCGGTGAACGGGTTGCCTTCGGGAATGACGTAGCGGTCGTCCACGTTCACGTCGATGCGCAGCATCTTGCCCAGGAGCGACTGCGGGTTCTGGGCGTGGTTCTGAGGGTCGCCGCCGCTGCCGCCGTCGCCGGTGCCGATGTAGAGCATGCCGTCGGGGCCGAACTCGAGGTGACCGCCGTTGTGGTTGCTGAACGGCTGGTCGATGGTGAGCACGGGCGACGCGGTGCCCACGTTGGCGCTGTCGGGGTAGTCGGGATCGACGTTGTAGCGCGCGACGTGGGTGTCGCCCGACGAGTTGGTGTAGTTGATGTAGAAGCGGCCGCTGGTCTCGTAGTCGGGGGCAAAGGCCAGGCCCAGCAGGCCACGTTCACCACCCTGACTGATGAGTCCCGAGACGTCGAGGAACACGTCGCGAAAGCTGCCGTCCTGGTCGAAGACCTTGATGCGGCCCGACTGCTCCACCACGAAGAGGCGCGAATCGCCTCCGGGGGCCACCAGGCGCACGGGATCGTCGAGGCCCGAGATGACCTCCTCGACGTGGAGCATCGCCGTGGCCGGCAAGGCGGCGAGCAAGGAGAAGGCGAGCAGCGAGACGAGTGCGCGGTGCACCATGGGATCGGGCCTCCGGGTATGGGGTCTGGGGAAACGGTTTCGTGAATTAATCAGGATAATTAAGATCTGGTTATTCGCCCGTGGCGGGATCGGTCCGGCGGAGGAGTCGCATGCGGCGGCTGAGACTCATGGTGGGGCGTTCCACGGCCAGGAAGAGCAGCCAGGCGGCCAGGACACTGACGGCGATGCCGGCCACGAACATCCCCGCCGAACCTACAGCCGAGAACTCGCCGCCGGCCAGCTGTCGCACCAGGTTCACGAAACGGCCGCCGACCACGGGGTGGATGAGGTACAGGCTGTACGAGATCCCACCCAGGAACAGCAGCGGCCGGAAGTCGCCCACACGGGACAGTTGCCGGTGCCAGTAGACGGTGGCCAGTCCCGCGACCACGGCGAGATACTCCATGGGGTACTCCATCAACCCCAGCACGGTCACCAGCACCAGGCCGGGCACCAGTTCCCAGTTCCGGATCCGCCCCGAATGCACCCAGCGGACCTGAGATCCCAGGAAGAACAGATACCAGGCCGGCACGCACCAGCCCGGGGCGTCCAGGGTCCACACGCCATACCGCACGAGGATCGAGATCAACAGGATCGGGTACCAGGTGGCCACGCGCACCAGGACGGCGCGACGCGGGTCGAGATTCGCCGACCAGCGCTGCTCCAGGAAGATCAGCACCACGTACAGCAGGTACATCTGCACCTCGAAGCACAGCGACCAGTACACGATTACGATGTTGCCGTAGCCCAGGATGTTCTGCAGGTAGACTGCATGCGACAGCAGCGAGCCGATGCTGGGCAGCGGCCGCGCCGTCTCGGGGGCCATGGCGTTGGTGACGGCCAGCAGTCCCACCGCGATCACGATGGACGCCAGGTAGGGCGGATCGAGTCGGGTGCCGCGCCTGACCACGAAGCGCCACACGTTCGAGAGGCACGGTTTCAGCTTCTCGGTGCTGAGAGCGATGACGTAGCCGCTGAGCACGAAGAAGATCTGCACGCCGAGGGCGCCCTCGTCCATGAGTGTGCGCAGGAAGACCGGTGCCCAGGCCAGGTCGGCGCCCAGCGCGCCGTTGAAGTGGTGGCAGGCCACCATGAGGGAGGCCACGCCGCGCATGCTGTCGATGGCCGCGATGCGGCTCTGCTTGCGCGGCGGGGTCATCGTACTGGAGATCTCCGGAGACTGGGTGTCTGGGATATGGTGTCCTCAAAGGATAGCATCGCGCACTCGCGGGGCAAAGCGACGCGGTTCGATTGCCGTAACCGGCAGATACCGCTAATCATGACGGGGAACTCGAAGCCTCCGTTCGCCCCCCAGCCAGGAGGACCTGCCCATGTCGCAGTCGAACTTCGTGCGTAGCCGTCAGGCCCACAACGCCGAGGATTTCCGCCGCCTGCTCGAGATGAACCTCTACCACGTCCGTGGTCAGGCCATCCAGTCGGCCAGCCACCTCGACGCGTACGATGCGCTGTCGGTCACGGTGCGCGATCAGCTCATCGACCGCATGCATCGTGCTGTGGAGGCGTACTTCGAGGCCAACCCCAAGACCGTGCACTACCTCTCGGCCGAGTACCTGCTGGGCAAGCAGCTCGAGCAGAACCTGCTCTACACCGACACCGAGGGCATGGCGCGCGAGGCCCTGGCCCATTACGGCCTCGAGCTCGATCACTATCTCGACCTGGACGTGGAGCCCGGCCTGGGCAACGGCGGATTGGGCCGCCTGGCGGCCTGCTTCCTCGACTCGCTGGCCACCCTCGGCATTCCCTGCGTGGGCTACGGCATCCGCTACGGGTTCGGCATCTTCAAGCAGAGCTGGGAGAGCGGCTGGCAGGTGGAGAAGCCCGACGAGTGGCTGCTCTACGGCAACCCGTGGGAGTTCCCGCAGCCCGACGACATGCAGCGCGTGGGCTTCGGTGGCCGCACCGAGCACACCACCGGCAAGGACGGCAAGCCTGCGGTGGTCTGGCATCCCGACGAGACGGTCCTCGGCGAGCCCTGCCACATGCTGGTGCCGGGCTACGGCGTGGCCAACGTGAACATCCTGCGCCTGTGGCGGGCCCGCGCCAGCGAGGAGTTCGACTTCGAGTGCTTCGACGCCGGCGACTACACCCGCGCCGTGGAGAAGAAGATCCACTCCGAGAACATCTCAAAGGTGCTCTATCCCAACGACAACACGCCCCAGGGCCAGGAGCTGCGCCTGCGTCAGCAGTACTTCTTCGTGACCTGCAGTCTGCGCGACATCCTGCAACGCTATCGCCTCATGAACAACGGCTGGGACGCGCTGCCCGACAAGGCGGTCATCCAGCTCAACGACACGCATCCGGTGGTGGCCATTCCGGAGCTCATGCGCATCCTCGTGGACGAGGAGAACCTGGACTGGGAGCGCGCCTGGGACATCTGCAATCGCACCTTCGCGTCGACCCAGCACACGCTGCTGCCCGAGGCCCTCGAGGAGTGGCCGACCGAGCTGTTCGGCAGGCTGCTGCCGCGGCACCTGGAGATCGCGCAGGAGATCAACCGGCGCTTCCTGGCCGAGGTCCGCGCGAACCATCCCGACGATCCCGATCTCGCCCGCCGCGTGTCCCTCTTTCACGAGGACGGCGAGCAGCGGCTGCGCATGGCCCACCTGGCCTGCGTGGGCAGCTTCTCGGTGAACGGCGTGGCCGAACTGCAGTCGCGGTTGTTGCGCGAGCAGGTCCTGGTGGACTTCGCGCGCATCTATCCCGACCGCTTCAACAACAAGACCAACGGCGTGACCCCACGGCGGTTCATGCGCCTGGCGAATCCGCGCCTGTCCGAGCTGATCACCGGCAAGATCGGCGACGGCTGGCTGCGCGATCTCGACGAGCTGAAGCGCCTCGAACCCCTGGCCGACGACGCGGAGTTCCGACGCCAGTGGCGCGAGGTGAAGCAGCTCAACAAGCACCGCCTCGGCGCGCACGTTGCCGAGAAGTACGGCCTGGCCCTCGACCCCACGTCGCTGTTCGACGTCATGGTCAAGCGGCTGCACGAGTACAAGCGACAGCTCCTGAAGGCGCTGCACATCATCACCCTCTACGACCGCATCAAGGCCGACCCGGCAGCCGAGGTGCTGCCGCGCACGTTCATCTTCGGCGCCAAGGCCGCGCCTGGCTACCACATGGCCAAGCTGATCATCCGGCTCATCAACGGGATCGGCGAGGTGGTCAATGCGGACAAGGACGTGGCGGGTCGACTCAAGGTGGTCTTCCTCGAGAACTTCAACGTGAGTCTGGGAGAGATGATCTACCCGGCGGCCGAACTGTCGGAGCAGATCTCGCTGGCCGGCAAGGAAGCCTCGGGCACGGGCAACATGAAGTTCGCGCTCAATGGCGCCTTGACTTGCGGCACGCTCGACGGCGCCAACGTGGAGATCCGCGAGCGCGTGGGCGAGGAGAACTTCTTCCTCTTCGGGCTGAACACCGAGGAAGTGCAGGCACGTATCGCCGCGGGCTACGATCCGCGGGCCGTGCTGGCCGACGATCCGGAGTTGCAGGCGGTGCTCGCGCGCATCTCGAGCGGCGAGTTCGCCAGCGGCAACGCCGAGTTGCTGCAACCCATCGTCGATTCGCTGCTGGAGAAAGACGAGTACCTGCTGCTGGCCGACTATCGGGCGTACATCGCATCGCAGGAGCAGGTGGAAGCGGCATACCGGGATACCGAGGCGTGGACGAAGAGCGCGATCCTGAACACGGCGCGGTGTGGGTTCTTCTCGTCGGACCGGTCCATGCGGGAATATGCGAAGGACATTTGGGGAGTGGAGACGTTAGTGGTGCCGGAGCGGGGGGAGAAGGCGGAGGGGTGATTGTGGTATGATCTCCCGGTCTCAATCGAATGATCGATCGCAGACTTGGGGGATAGCGATGCTTTCACGCGTGATTGCCGGCCTGATCGCCATGAGTTTCGTGTTCGGGGCTGCGCCCGCAGCGGCCGAGACCATGGACTACTCCACGCTCTGGGCGCACCTCAGCGACCAGGAAGTCGAACGGTTCCTCTACGACTGCGGCGGACTCGTCGACGTGGCGCTCAAGGGCAACTTCGCCTACACCGTCGATGACTTTTATGGCCTGCAGGTGATCGAATGCGGCGATCCTTCCGATCTGGTATATCGCGGGTTCGTGGGTCTCGGGTCGCCGCGCCGCTGCGACGTGCGCGATCACTACGTCTATGTGCTGGATAGCACGCCCCACATCGATATCGTGGACGTCGATCTGCACGACGAACCGGTCCAGGTGAGCGAGCTCACTCTCGGCGTGCTGGCGTACGATCTTCTCGTGATCGGCCCCTGGCTCTACGTGACCACCAGCGACGACGAACTGCGCATCTACAGCCTAGCTTCCGCCACCGCGCCGGTGCTGGCCAACACCGTGGTCCTGCCCGTCGATCACGCCCGAAGATTGGTGCTCGTGGGCGACCGGGTCGTGGCCGCGGGTGACGAAGGCCTCGTGGTGCTCTCGGCGACCGTACCCGAGTGGCCGACCATCCTCGGTTCGCTACCGCTGCCGGGCGACACGTGGTCGCTGTCGGCGCGGGGCGACCTGGCTCTGGTGGGCCAGATCGACCAGTGCCCTCTCGTAGACATCGCCGATCCCGCAAACATGATCGAGACTGCCGCGATGCCCGGTCGGGGCTTCGGCGTGCTCCTGACCAGCGATGGCCAGGCCTGGATCGGTGCGGAGGACTGCTGGGCCTCCGGCGGCCTGCGCATCTACGACGTGGGCGACCCGGCGGCGCCGGTCCTGCTGCACGACGAGATCCGCGGCTTCCGCGGCGCGCCCAACGCCATGTTCGAGCGCGACGGTCTCGTATACGCCGCCGAGCACATGTGCTGGTGCGCCGGCGAGTGGCCGGGATTCCACGTGCTCAAGATGGGCCGACTGCCGTTGCCCGAGCCGCTGGCGGTGATGGAGCCCGGGGGCTGGGGTCTCCTGGGGTGGGGCTCGCAGGTGGACATGGGCACGGGCGTCGGCCTGCAGTCGTGGGACCTGAGCGATCCGCGCCAGCCGCAGTTCATCGACTCGGTGGGCGACGAGTACGCCTTCCTGCTGCTGGCCGAGGACGGTGGCCGCATCGTGACCAACCGCTTCGATGGCGGCAGTGGCGTCAACTCTTTCCAGGTCGTCACGCGCGCCCTCGAAGGCTCGCTCACCCTGCGCGGTAGTTTCCCGCTGCCCGCCCGTGTCGTCGATCTCGACGTGTCAGGCGCCTGGGCGCTGGTGGCCGTCGGATCCTCGCCCAACGTGCTGGTGGTCGACGTCCAGGATCCCGACGCTCCGCAGACCGAGGCCTCCGTGTACGGCGGTGAGTCCATCGAGAGCGTTGCCTTGCACGGCCGGCTCGCCGCCGTCAGCGACGGCGGCGCCGACCTCCTGCGGCTCTTCGACCTGACCGATCCCCAGAATCCTGTGGAACTGGCCACCGTGCCGCACGGGGAATACCCGATGCGCACGGCCCTGGAGTTCGTCGAGCGCGACGGTCGGCTCTGGCTCCTTTCGGCCCGCAACTGGGGGGGCGCCAATTACAACGGCGGCAAGGCCGAGATCTTCGACGTGACCGATCCTGCCGCGCCGCGCCTGGCCTGGAGCCAGCGCCAGCTCGCCATCGACGAGGTCCGCGAGCCGATCTGGCAGGGTGACGTGCTGATCGTCCCCAGCTCCTTCCACCTGACCTTCTACCGCTGCAGCGATCCCGATCTGCCGGTGGAATTCGTCGGCCGGGTACCATTCTACGATTCCTGGTACCAGGACTTCGGACGTCACACCGCCGTCACCGCGACCTCCGTGGTCACCGTCGGCCCGCAGGATCCGGCGCGGATCTTCCCGTTGCCCGAGGGCGTGCTCACCGCGGCGCCGGAGTCCGGGCCCGTACCCGCCGTCGACGGCCTGCAGGCGGTGGCGGTCCCCAATCCATTCAATCCGCGGTGCGAACTGCGCGTGACCGTGCCGACGGCCGGCGAGTTGACCGTGGACGTGTTCGACGCTCGCGGCCGGCGGGTGCGGGCGCTGGGCGCCGATCGCGTGGAGGCGGGGCTGAAGACCGTGCGCTGGGACGGGCGCGACGACGGTGGCAGGACGGCGCCGGCGGGGATCTATCTGGCGCGAGTCAGGGTCGGCGGGCACACGACGAGCGTGAAGTTGACACTGGCGAAGTAGTCGCCGATTCAACCCGCGTGGAGGCCGACCTCTTCGTCGAGTCGCTCCCCGAGCCGCTCCATCTCGACCTCGAGGTCGTAGTCCATTTGCAGCCCGAGCCAGAATTCAGGCGTCATGTCGAAGTACCGCGCCAGGCGCAGCGCCGTGTCCGCGGTGATTCGGCGCTTCTTGAGGACGATCTCGTTGATGCGTCGCGGCGGTACGCTCAGTGCACGCGCCAGCGCGTTCTGGCTCAACCCGTAGGGCTCCAGGAACTCGGCTTGCAGCACCTCACCGGGGTGGACTGGATTCAGTGTTCTGGCGCCCATGGTCTAGCCTCTGTGGTAGTCGACGATCTCCACGTCGAATGCGTCTCCATCGATCCAGCTGAAGCAGATCCGCCACTGGATGTTGATGCGGATGCTGTACTGGCCGCGGCGGTCTCCCTTGAGCGCCTCGAGTCGGTTCGAAGGTGGAGCCCGAAGGTCCGCCAGCGTCTGCGACCGGTGCAGCATGCGGAGCTTCCGCAGCGCGGTCTGCTGGATATCGCCTGGTAACCGCGCGGATCTGATCCGGCGGAAGACCCCGTTCGGTCTCCCGATTCTTGAAGGATCGGATCATGGTCTCAGTCTATAACGTATAACGTTATGCGTCAAGTTCGCCTTGCCCCTTGTTGCTACGGATTCGACCCGAGCCAGTCGAGACGATCGCAATCCGTAACCTCCTCCCCCCTTGCCCCGGGCCCAACTCCTGCATAACCTGCGCCCATGAAAACCACCGCCCTCGACATCCTCCGCGACACGTACGGGTATCCGGCCTTCCGCGACTCCCAGGCCGCCATCATCGACCACGTGTCCACTGGCGGCGACTGCCTCGTGCTCATGCCAACGGGCGGCGGCAAGTCGCTGTGCTATCAGATACCGTCGCTCCTGCGCCCCGGCGCCGGCGTCATCGTCTCGCCCCTCATCGCGCTGATGCAGGACCAGGTCGACGCGCTCCGCCAACTCGGTATCCGCGCCGCGTTCCTCAACTCGACGCTCTCGCTCGACGACGTGCGCCGCGTGGAAGCCCTGCTCCACCGCGGCGAGCTCGACCTGCTCTACGTCGCCCCTGAGCGCTTGCTCCAGGAACGCACCCTCGCGCTGCTCGACGCCGTGGACGTCGCCCTCTTCGCCATCGACGAGGCCCACTGCGTCTCCCGCTGGGGACACGACTTCCGTCCGGAGTACCTGCAGCTCGACATCCTGGCCCAACGCTACCCGGGCATCCCACGCCTGGCCTGCACCGCCACGGCCGACGAGCGCACACGTCAGGAGATCCTCGACAACCTGCATCTGCGCGACGGTCACCTCTTCATCAGCGGCTTCGACCGCCCGAATATCCGATATACCGTCGTCGAGAAGGACCAGCCCCGGCAGCAACTCCTGCGCTTCCTTCGCCGCGAACATCCCGGCGACGCGGGCATCGTCTACTGCCTCTCCCGCAAGAAGACCGAGGAGACCGCCGCCTACCTCAACGACCAGGGCATTCCGGCGCTGCCCTACCACGCCGGGCTGGGCGGCGAGGTCCGTCGCAAGCATCAGGAGCGCTTTCTCCGCGAAGACGGTCTGATCATGACCGCGACCATCGCCTTCGGCATGGGCATCGACAAACCCGACGTCCGCTTCGTCGCGCACCTCGATTTACCCAAGTCGCTGGAGGCCTACTACCAGGAGACCGGCCGCGCCGGCCGCGACGGTCTGCCCGCCAACGCCTGGATGTGCTACGGCCTGCAGGACGTGGTGCTGCTGCGCCAGATGCTCGCCCAGTCCGACGCCGACCAGATGCACCTGCGCCGCGAGCAGCAGGGCCTCGACACCATGCTCGGCTACTGCGAGATCACCACCTGCCGCCGGCAGATGCTGCTCGGCTACTTCGGCGACGAACTACCCGAGCCGTGCGGCAATTGCGACACCTGCCTAGAGCCGCCGGAGACCTTCGACGGCACCGTGCCGGCGCAGAAGATGCTCTCGTGCGCCATCCGCACCGGCCAGCGCTTCGGCGCCCAGCACCTGATCAACGTGCTGCGCGGCAGCGAGGGCGAGCGGATCCGCCAGTGGAATCACGACCAGTTGCCGACCTACGGCATCGGCATGGAGATGAGCGCCCGGGAGTGGCGGTCGGTGGCACGGCAACTGGTGGCGCGTGGGCTGTTCGCGGTGGATCCCGAGGGATACGGCGGCCTGCGGGTCACCGACGCCGCGCGGCCGGTTCTGCGAGGCGACGAGACGCTCCAGTTGCGTCGCGACCTCCTTGCGGCCAAGGCAACCCCCGACCGCAAGGCCCGCAAGCGCCGCGCCGCCGCCCTCGACGCGCTGTCGGCCGATGTCGCCCAGCTCGACGGCGACACCGAGGCGTTGTTCGACCGCCTGCGAGCCAAGCGCAAGGAGCTGGCCGACCAGCAGGGCGTGCCGCCTTACGTGATCTTCCACGACAAGACGCTGGCGGCCATGGCGGTGCACCGGCCCATGACATCCGAGGCGATGCTGAAGATCGGTGGTGTGGGGGAGTCGAAGCTGGAGCGGTACGGGGAGGCGTTTCTTGGGGTGATCGGTGAATCCCCGATCGAGTCGGATTGAGGATGTGCTAGGTTGGCCCGTCGGGTGCGGTCGAGAGCGGCTGTCCACACGTCTCATCATGCGAGGAATGAACTGATGTTCCGTCGTCTCGTCCTGGTCGTCACGATGCTGTCCGTGTTACTTGCGGTTCCTGCCGCCGGTCTCGATGCCCAGCAGAAACAGTGGTACGTCCAGGGAGTATTCGCGCTGCCCTTGGGCGACTTCACCAACGTCGCGGATCTCGGCCTCGGCGGTGGCGCCGGTCTGTCCGTGGCGTACGGACCGCAGTGGAGTTTTCGCGGCGAGGCGTCCTACATCTGGTTCAGGACCAAGGACATACCCGGTGGCGACGCCTCCGCCAGCCTCGTACCCCTGAATGCCCTCGCGCTGTACCAGTTGCAGCACTCGCAGGCCTACCTCATGGGTGGGCTCGGGGTCGTCTTCGCCAGCGGGTCGGCGAGCTACAGCATCGGCAACGAGGGCGATTCGTACTCGGATACGAGCACGAAGGTGGGCCTGATCCTCGGGGTCGGCTACGTGCTCAATCCCAAGTTCGATCTCGGCGTGCGCTTCAACGTGGCCGGCGACGCAAATCATTTCTCGTTGAACCTGGCGTACGGTTTCTAGCACGCCGAGCCGCCGTGGCGCGTCGGCACCAGCCATCGAGAATTGTTCCGGGAATCACTCGCCTTTATCCGACCGTTTCTATCGGCATCGCACGCGCCGCCCCACAGCGACTCGCGTGTACCATCAGAAATGGGGGATCATCATGTCTCGCTCCGTCCTGTCAGGTCTGCTGTTCATCATCGTCCTCGCCATTGCAGACCCCGCTGCCGCCGCCACCGGCGAGGCGCGTCTTTCGTCCCCCGAGCGCCTCTCCGGCGACCTCCTCTTCGGTGGCCCCGCCGAGGCCGCCAAGAGCCATCGCGACTCCGTCGTCGTTTTCGGCGGTCCCGGCACGCTCGAGGGCAAGTTCGAGGACGTCTTCGGCAATCCCGATCGCCAGGGCTGGACCGGCGTGGACTTCACCACGAACGACATTCTCTACTGGCACCTGTCCAACTTCCACGCGGCCGACCTCGACCCCGAAACGCCCGGCAATCACGCCTGGTGGTGTGGGACAACCTACGAATCCTGCGGTCCGGACGATCTAGTGGAGGGCTACGGCAACAACTGGTACCAGACCCTGAACTGGCAGAGCAAGGTCACCGATCCCTCCGCACCGGTGTCGGTCACCGTGACCGCGGTCATCGCCTGGGACACCGAACCCGGTTACGATTTCCTCTCCCTCGAGTTCGACGGTGTCGACGGATACCAGACCGTGTGGCAGGAAGATGGCCAGCGGGCGTTCTTCGAGTTCGCCGAGACGTTCACCGTGGCAACTGGAGACTACCAGGGGCAGGGGGGCGACGAGGTCCACCTGCGCTGGCGCTTCGTCAGCGACGGTGGCTGGTCCGATGAGGATTGCCTGTTCCCCAGCGAATTCGGCGCCGCCCAGATCGATCTCATCACCGTCAGCTTCGACCAGGGCGGCGGCAGCGAGCAGATCGGCCCGGTGGAGACCGCCGAGCCCGGTGATCCGTCGAACTGGATCCCCGGCACCAATCCCGGCGTGGGGGATTTTTCGAACATCTGGACCGGCCTCGACGACCTCGACAGCTGCTTCGACGACTCCTCGCCGCTCCTCGCCTTCATCGACGACGGCGTCGTAGTGCCCGGCACCGGCGGCTCCTCGTGTATCTCCTGGTGCTACGGACCCGACGGCTACGTCGTCAACTTCACCGGGGGCCTCGCGGGCGACGACTACCATGTCTTCAACGTGGCCTGGTCGCCGGACATCGCGCTGCCCGGCGATCTCGCCACCAGCGCCACCCTGGCCTTCGACGTCTTCGAGCACAACGGCTTCGCCATCGCGAACACCGCCGAGATCTTCTGGATCTGGTACGTCCAGTCCACCGCCGATCCCAGCGGCGAATCCGGCTGGAGCGCGCCGGTGAACGACAACTTCCTGCGCGAGGGCGGTCCCGGCTGGCGGCGCATGGTGCTCGAGGTGGGCGATCTGCTCGTTCCCCATGCTCGACACGTGCGCTTCGGTCTGGGCGTCCGGCAGCATCGATTCGGCTGGCAGGTCGGCAACGAGAGCACTCCGGCGCCCTACTTCGACAACGTGCGCCTGAGCCTGAGCGAACCCGCCGGCCCGGTGGTCACGCTGAACACCCTGGACATGGCTCAGGACGCCTACCCGGCCAGCGGCGTCATCGACCCCGGCGATCTGGGCGCGGCCGGGGTGCGCTTCGACACTGCCCGCAATACCGCCTTCGGTTATCCGGCGCTCGTGGCGGGCGATTCGATCCGCATCCGGGCCAGGTTGATCGATCAGGAAGGAGGCTCGTTCGCGGAAGCGCCGAGGCTCCACTACCGACTCTTCCGGAACTCCCTCTTTGATCCGTTCCGTCATGCCGGCTGGCCGGACGCCGGCTACGTCGACGGCGATACGATCAACATCTACCAGGCTATTCTCGACTGTTCCTTCGACCTGCCCGACGAGGATTTCCTCTTCCCCGGCGACCGCCTGCACTACTACATCACCGCCCGCGAGGAGCGTGGCGGCACGATCTTCACCACGATCCTTCCCGCCGACACCACGGGATTCGCCAATGGCGATCCCGAGGCCGCCATCCACGGCCCGTCGTACGACCAGAGGTTCACCTTCCGCGCGCTCCCCAATCTGCGGTCCGCCGATCTTGCCGACCGACCGACCGTACTGTTCTGGGACCGCGCCGATCGACCGGACGCCCGCCGGGCCTGGGTGCAAAGTCTCGCCCAGCTCGGCCTGCTCGAGGGCGCCGACTACGATCTCTTCGCATCGCAGGCCCCATCCGCGGACGAGGTCAACTCCCTGGCGCGGCTGTGCGGCGACGTGCTGCTGACCGGCTACCGGATCATCATGGTCGACAGCGGACATCAGTCGATCACATTCACCGGACCGTTCCTGTACGGAGGCGAGACGAACCCCGCGCCCGACACCGTCGCCCTGGATGCCTGGCTCGACCTCGGCGACCGCGCCCTCTTCGTGGCCGGCGACAACGCTCCGGCGAGTCTCGCCTACATCGATCCCGGATTCCTGGCCGACCGCATCGGTGGCGAGCCGGCCGGCACGGGAGTCTTCGAGGACGATCTCGGCGGCCAGGTCGCGCCGCCGGTCCTGACGCTGGACGGCGCCCCCTGGCCACAGTCCCTGCCCGGCTGGATCGCCTCGGGATGCCAGGGAAATTTCTACAACATCCGCGGACAGGTGGAGAGCATGGTTCCCGTCGGCGGCTCCGTCCGTCTGGCCGGATACGGAACGCCGGACCACGATCCCGGCGTGTACCCCTATGCGGCGCTGTTGCTCAACGAGTTCCCGACCGTCGGTTCCCAGGTGGTGACGCTGGCGCACAGCCTGGTGCGCGTCGTGACGGATCACGATCACGGCGCACCCGGTTCGCCGCTCCCGGCCCGGACGCTGCTGCTCGCCGAGGTCCTGGCCGCGTTCGGTCAGGGGCCTGGCTCGCCACCGGTGCCGGCGCCCGACGTGCCTGCGGCGCTGGACCTGGCGGCCTATCCGAATCCGTTCAATCCGTCGGTCACGCTGGCGCTGGCCATTCCCCGCCCCGGTCCGGTGGAGGTGGCGGTGTTCGACCTCCGGGGGCGCCGGGTGCGCACCCTGGTGAACGGTCGGCAGGAAGCCGGTCGGCTGGAATTGCACTGGGACGGCGCCGACGACGCGGGGCGGATGCAAAGCGCCGGCGTGTACCTTGCGCTGATCAGGTCCGGCGGCGAGGAGCGGACGGTGAAGATCGCGCTGGTGAAGTGACGTTGGCCGTGGGGCACCAGGATCCGGTATAGTCCGACGTCGCGACTGCCGACAGACCCCGGACGGGAGAGATCCATGCCCCATCGACACCGGACCCTTCGCCTCGCCACGTTGATCTTCGTGCTCCTGATCGCCACCGGCGTCCTGGCGCAGACCGACACCGACCGCACCCAATCGCGCCCGGCCATGGAGCGCGTCCCCGTCGCCCTCGAGCTCATCGACGTGGGCGACGGCGACACTGTCGTCATCAACTGGGTAGACGGCGATCGCGAACGGGTCCGCATCCTGGGCATCGACACGCCCGAGGTCGCCCATCCAAAGTACGGCCAGTACCACGACCAGCCGTTCGGCCCCGAGGCTGCGGCCTTCGCCGCCGGCGTCTTCGCGGCGGCGACCGAGGTCGAGTTGCTGCGCGCCGCCGAGACCGACGGCTACGGCCGCACCCTCGGCTACCTCTTCGTCAACGGGCGCAACTTCTCGGTCCTGGTGGTCGCGGCCGGGCTGGCCGTCGAGACGGTGACCCACTACGGCGACAACGGGCTGCCGACCGAGGCGGCGGCGGTGCTGGCGGCGGCCGAAGAGGTCGGACCGGTGCCCTTCGAGGAGCCGTACAGGTTCCGCAAGCGCATGCGTGAGCTCGAGGAGTTCGAGAAGGAAGCGTCGCCCGACTAGGTCCGCTCACCCGTCGTCCGGATCGCGATGCACGGTGTCGGGTGAGAACGCCGGCAGGCACACGGCCAGGTACTCGGCGCCGTCGGGGGTGCTATAGCGGACCCACTCGCCGGGTTCGGTGACGATGGCCTGGCCCGCCTGGACGTCCAGGGCGCCACCCTCGAACTCCACGCGAATCCACCCGTTCAGCACCACCGTGATCTCCTCGAACTCGGGCCGCTGGCCGGGCTCGACCCAGCCCGCGGGCGACGTCATGCGGGCCACGCTCACCGATGCGTGGCCCGAGTTCACGCGGCCGGCGAATTCCTCGATCCGCTTCGGCTTGTTGCCGGCGGCCTCGATCACGCTGGGGCTGTCGATGAGTCGTGGCATGGGAGTCTCCTGGTGGGGGCGAGCGTACCTCGAGGTCGGGTCGGCCGGATTCTAGCAAGATCGGACGTGCGGATCTACCCGATCAGGCCGGCGACCTCGGTGATGTCCGCCGCCACCGTGTCGGGCCGTACGCGCGATCGGTCCGCCAGTTCCTTCCGGTACTTCCCGGTTCTCACGAGCACCCCGTGGAGCCCGCACGCCTGGCCGCCGCCCACGTCCGACTCGATGTCGTCACCCACGATGGCCACCTGCTCGGCCGGCAAGCCGAGATCGTCCAGCGCCGCCTGGAAGAACGCCGGCGACGGTTTGCCGCACACCGTGGCGGTCTGGCCGGTGACGTACTCCAGTCCCGCCACGTAGGCGCCGATGTCCAGGGCGAGCCCGTCTGCGGCCTGGTGGTAGCGGCCGCGATGCAGCGCCACGAGTTCGGCGCCGCCCATGATCATGGTGAAGATTCGCTGCAGGAGCGCGTGATCCCATGTGGATCCGATGTCGCCGATCACCACGGCATCCACGTCGTCGCCGGGCACCTTGAGATCGGAGAACTCCGCCATCAACGAATCCCGCATGACCAGGTGGCAACGCGTGCGCCCGGTGCGGCGCAGATACTCGGCGGCGGCGCGAGGCGCGGTGAGGATCTCGTCCATGGCCGCAGTGAAGCCCAGCGCGGTCAGCTTTTTGGCCACTGCGCGTCGCGGCTTCGTGGTGGTGTTGGTGAGGAAGCGTAGTGCGAGGCCGCTGTCGCGTAGACGCTCGATGGCCGCGGGCGCACCGGGGATCACTGCGTCGCCTACGTAGAGTACGCCGTCGAGGTCGCAGAGGATGGCCTGGATGCCGGTTGGCAGGATCACGGAGAACCCTCCTCGATCGGGCTGCGATTCCTTTCCGTGAGGATTCTACAGTATCGGAGGCGGTACGAGAACGGCCGGTGAGCCGGCAGGCGCACTGGGCGCCTGCCGGCTCGGTCGGTCGGCTACTTGACGAGGGTGACTGCCCGCTGCATCACGCGCTCGGCTGTTTCCAGCCGCACGAGGTAGACACCGCTGGCGAGGGTGCGACCGCTGCCGTCGCGGCCGTTCCAGAGCCAGCTGTTCGACCCGGCCGAAGCCATCCCGTCGTGCAGGACCCGGACCTCTCGGCCGCGAGGGTCGACCACCGAGGCGCGGACCCAACCGTCGCGGGGCAAGGCCGCTTTCACCTCGAGAGTCGGGTTGAACGGGTTGGGCGCCGCGGTCAACCGGATGATCCCGTCCGCGGGGGGCGTGTCACCCGCCTCCTCGCCGGGATCCAGGATGGGCACCGCGATCTCCTCGGGACCCAGCCAGCGCACCACGAACTCGTCGCCGTTGCCGGGGTCGCCGTCTCGATCGAAGGCCAGGCCCTCGTAGACCAGTTGCGCCCGGCCGGCGTTGCGCAGCATGTCATCCAGATCAGCGCCGGCCACCAGCACGAACGACACGCTCATCTCCTCGCCCGGCGCCAGTTCCGCGAAGGGGCCCACGCTGATGAGATTGCGGTAGTCGGCAGGTGCGACGCTGTCTCCGTCGACGTTGTCTTCGGACATGGACTCGTAGCGTTCGAAGTCGTTGGTGGGGTCGCCTCCCTGGTCGAACGGAGCCTGTCCGCTGTAGTGCTGGAATGCGCGGACTCCGATCTGGCCGGGTTCGCCCACCGGCAACCAGCCCATGTACCCCGAAGCCGTGGCGCCGATGCCCTCGTAGGCGTAGGCCACCTCCACGTCGACCCACTGGCCGGGATAGGCTTCCACGGCCTGAGAAGCGAAGCCGACCATGTCGTCGGCCGCCTCGCCGCCCGATCCCTGGGGATCGTCGATGTCGAAGTCGCTGAACATGGCGACGTAGACTTCGGCGATGGTCTCCTCGCCAGAGTTCCGGATCACGTACTCGAAGCCCACGAAGTCGGCCACGTCGTCGGCCATCCACTGCATGGAGTTCTGCACGATGGCCAGCTGCAGCGGCTCGTGGTCGGGAAAGATGTCGGTGGAGTAGGTGTCGGTCATCTCCGCGCGGAACTGCTGGCTGCCGATGCCGGCTCCATCCTCGTCCACGTCGCCGTCGTCGTCGTCGTCGAACCCGTTGGGCGGATCCTCGTCCTCGAAGCCGTCGCCGTCGTCGTCGGGATCGCCGAACGGGTAGCGCACGGCCTGCGCCGCGTCCCAGGCGGTCTCGTAGATCACGTCCTCCGGTTCGGGGGAGGCCTGGATCTCGAAGGCGTACTGACCCGTCGACACGAGGCGTTGGCCGAGACGCACGCCGCCGACCCAGAGGCCGGCCCCATACAGGTGATTCACGCCGCCGGCGCCCGGCCAGCGACCGGAGGGCGCCCAGGAGTACGGAGCGCCCAGCGTGTAGTGGGATCCGATCAGGCCGAAGTTGGTGATGTTGAGGTGAAGTCGGCCCACGTCGTGGACGATGGAGCCGTCGATGATGAGTTGCTTGTCGGTGCTCGCGTGATGGGATTCCGGCGGGGCTGCCGCAATCGTCGACGCGATCAGTAGACATAAGAAGGCACACGACCAGTGACGCATGCTCTCCCTCCTTTGCTGCGTTCATTGTCGGACGGTGTGGGGTTTCGCCGGTCCCCCGACCGGAGATGATCCCGTTCGCGTGATGAAATAACGGAATCGTAACCTTGTTGACAATCGTTCTGGATCACGCGCCTCGTCCCGCGCGGCCGTACGGTGGGGCGACGGTGTGGTTTACTCGACGTCGCAGGGGCTCTATGCTCGCGTCGCCCGACCACCGTCAGTCTCATTCATCTGGGGATGAACCATGAACGACAAGGTCCTCGTGATCATCGGCACCGCCGAACGCGCCAAGGCCCACGCCGGCGCCATGTACGCCGTCAACGCCCTCAAGTACGAGTGGCTCAGCGACGTGAAGCTCTACTTCTTCGGCCCTGCCGAGGGACTGCTCCTGGACGACGAGGATCTGCAGGTGCTCCTGCACGACTACCAGCAACTGAAGGGCGAGCCGGTGGCCTGCCGCTTCCTGGCCGATCGGGATGGCCAGGCCGACGACCTGAAGGAGCTGGGCGTGCAGGTGGAGTACGTGGGTCCGCTGATCTCCGGCCTGATCAAAGAGGGCTACGTGCCCATGGTGTGGTGATCCATGCATCGACTCCGCGACTGGTCCCGCGATCCGCTTCTCCAGTACCTCGTCATCGGGCTCGTGCTGGCCGTGGGCTTCTGGTGGTCGCAAGGGCGTGGCGCCGCGGCCAATGATGCCCGCCGCATCGACGTGGGCGCCGCCGAGATCCAGTGGCTGCACCGCAACTGGCAGGCGCGCTGGCAACGTCCGCCCACCGAGGCCGAGCTGCGCGGTCTGGTCGACCACTTCGTGCGTCAGGAAGTGCTCTACCGCACCGGCACTGCCATGGGTCTCGACCGGGGTGACGAGGTGATCCGCCGGCGGGTCCAGCAGAAGCTGGAGCTCATGACCGAGGACGTGGCGGCGCTGGTCCAGCCCACCGAGGCCCAGCTGCAAATCTTCCTCGACGAGCACGCCGCCGACTACGCCGTTGCCGAGCGACGCTCGTTCACCCAGATCTATTTCAACCTCGACGAGCGGGGCCGCGAAGGGCTGGACGCCGCCGGGGCGCTGCTGGTCGAACTGCGCGGCGACCCGGCGGCGGCGCGCACCGACGATCTCGGCGACCGCTTCATGCTCGGGTCCCGATTCGCGGGCCTGTCACCGATCGCGGTGGCTCGCGAGTTCGGCGCGGAGTTCTCGGAGGCGCTGTTCTCCCTGGCGCCCGGCGGCTGGGAAGGCCCGGTCTACTCCGGTTTCGGGCTGCATCTGGTGCGGATCGAGTCCGTGGAACCGGGCCGCACGCCCACGCTGGACGAGGTCCGCGACAAGGTCCTGCGGGACCACCAGGTCGCCAGCGGTGACCGCGCCCGCGACGAGATCTACGCCACCCTGGCTCGCGAGTACGTGATCACCATCGATGAGGAGGCGCTGGGCGCGGTGCCCGTGACGCCCCCGCCGGTCGGAGCAGACCGTTGACCAGGCGCTCACATACGGTCCTTCTCGTCCTGGCCGTCCTGACAGTGGCCGCCGCGGCGCTCGCCGACGGCGTCCCGCCCATGCAGGTCCAGATCACCGAGCGTGAGCCGCGTGTGTTCGTGGTGCAGTGGCGGGTGCCGGCGGCGATTCCGGCGGAGGCCCAGCCCCGGCCCGTGCTGCCCGATGCCTGCGACCCCGAGGGACCGGTCGTCACCACCGACACTCCGGGCGGTCGACTCCACGAACAGATCTACCGCTGTGCCGATGGACTCGCGGGCCAGACCATCGCCGTGAACTACCCGCTGTCCAGTTCCGCCCTGACCACTCTCGTTCGTGTGGAGTTGCTTTCGGGGGTGCGGCACGCGCACGCATTCGCAGCCATGGAGACCGCCTGGCAGGTGCCGGATGCCGGCGCCGAGGGGCTGGCCGGCTGGCTCGGTCATCTGCAAGCCACGGTGACATCGGGCGTGCGCCATGCCGTCACGCAGCCGGCGCTGCTTCTGCTCATCCTGGCCCTGGCCTCGTTCGGCGGTGCCGGTCGGGCCGTCATGCTGGCGACGGCGTTCGCGGCCGGGCAGATCGGCGGTCTGGGCGTCGCGATCCTTGCGGGCGGTGGCCTGCCCCATGCGGCGGCGGCGATCTGCGTGGCCGTGGCGGTGGTTTACCTGGCCCACCAGGCGCGACGCCCGGAGCACGACCGGCGTCGCCTCGGCGGCCTGGCGACGGCGTCCGGCATCTTCCACGGGCTTGCCGTCGCGAGCCTGCCCGCCGTGGGTGGCGTCTGGCGGGATGGCCTGGTGTTCGTGGTCGGCATGGACGCGGCGATGCTCGTGCTGGCGATCGTCGTGGCCTTGATGGCGTCGCGTCTCCTGCGAACTCCGGCTGCCAACACGTTGCTGGGCGGCGCCGCGGTGACGATGGCCCTGGTCCTGCTCGTGATGGGGCCGGAGCCGGCCGTCACCGCCGCCACCTCGCCGATCCTGCCTGTAGCCTCGGGTCCGGGAGCTACCGGCGCCGGTCGTTCGGGCCGCGTCGCGCCGGCGCAGGCCGATGCGCCCCTTCAATGCTTCGTGTCGGTGGAGCCGTTCGAGGTCCGGCTCGAGGCGCTCCTGCGAATCCGGGACCTGACCGATCTCGCCGGCGACAGCCTCGGCGTGGCCGACCAGGACGCCGTGGTCGAACGTCTCGCCGCGCTGGTGGCCGCACGTGCCGAACTGCGCGTCGATGGCCGCCGCGTTCCCGGCGCCGTCGATCGCGCCGGATTCGTCACCGCCGACGCCACCGGCGTGTTGCCGCGGAACGCGCCGGTCACCGAAGCTGTGGACTCGGCGATCGTCGGGGTCACGGTGCTCTACCCGGCGGACGGCATGCCGCAGACCGTCACCATCGCCTGGACCGGATTCGGCGCTGCCTTACCCGCCGTCCCGGCCACCATCATCGACCCCGAAGCCACGCTCACCGCCACCCTCTCCGCCGCCGCCCCTTCGCTGAACTGGGAGAACGCGCTCATGGCCGACCCGCTTCCCACGGTGTCGGCCGTGGACGTGGTGCCGGCCACGGCGCCCGTGCCCGTGGTGTCGCTGGTGCTGCTGCTCGTGGCGGTCGCCCTGGCGCTCGTGCTGCCGCGATCGCGGTACGGACTCGCCGCGCCGCGCCTGGCCTTCGCCCTGGCGCTGGCCACGATGACCATGGCCCAGGTCACCGTGGCGCTGCCCGGACAGCTCGGCTCCCGGGTGACGGAGGCCGAGGCTCGCCGGGTGCTGTCGGGACTGCTTCCCGGCGTCTACCGCGCCTTCGAGTTCCGCAGCGAGGACGCCGTGCACGATCGCCTGGCCGTGGCGGTGACCGGCGACGCGCTGACCGAGATCTACCTCGAGCAGCGGCAGGCGCTGGTGATGCAGGAGCGTGGGGGCGCCAGGGCCCGGATGGAGGCGCTGGAACTACGGGAACTCGACGACGTGCAGCCACGCGACGAAGGCGGCTTCACCGCCCGCGCCGCCTGGACCGTCAGCGGCACCGTGACCCACTTCGGCCACCGCCACTTCCGCCAGAACAGATACGACGCCCGGGTGGGCGTCGTATCTGTGGATGGTCAGTGGAAGATCACGTCCATCGACGTGCTCGGTCTCGAGCGCCTGCGCTAGCTTCCAGGCGTGTACCAGATGGGCGACGTGTAGGCGCGCTCCTGGGTGGTCATGGGCACGCCGTCGGGGTAATCAATGCTAAAGCGCTTGGCCTCGTAGGCCGTCCAGCGCGGTGTGGGGATCTCGAGCACGCGGCAGTAGTAGACCGCGGGCAGCGCCGGGTCGAAGTCCGGATCCTCCCACATGGTGATCATCTCGGGCTCGCCGATGGTGTTGGTCCAGGTGGCGCCCGCCACGTCCACGGTGTCGCCTACCGGCGTGGTGCAACGACCATCAGCGTCGATGGTGCGGTCATCGCTCACGGCCACGTCGTACACGCGCTCCTGGCGATTTCCGTCGGCATCGATCCAGCCCTTCACGATCTGCACGCGGTCGAGGTTGCCGCTGTAGGGATCCTTGAGCGCGGCCACCATGAACTTGGGCGTCTTGCCCTCATTCGGTAGCAGCGTGCCGCCCATGGGGACGCCCTTCTTGTAGCCCACGTTGGCGGGCAGGCGGGTCTGGGCATCCTCCGGCGTGAAGTCCCAGCTACCGAAGAACCGCACCATCATGCGCGGTCCGGTGGTGGCGTAGGTCTCCTTGCGCATCATGGCGTCGAAGATGGCCTCGCGGGTGTTGTCCTCGGCCCAGACGGCCGCCAGACCGGAGGCGACCATGTCCCAGCTCTCGAGGGTGACGTCGCCGAACTTGGCCATCGGGTGCTTCCAGCGGTCGGGGCTCGGCTCGGTGCCCGAGTGCTTGCCGAAGAAGTTGTCCTCCTCGGCGGTGGCCAGCGCCGTGTGGCTGTCCGTGGAACCGATCATGCCGAACTTGTAGGGGTTCGTGCCGGTCTTCTGCTCCACCTGCAGACCGATCTGCAGACCGCTGCGCGCGTACTCGTACGGCAGCATGGCGTCTTCCTTGGCGACCGAGCCGTCGAGGTTAGCCTTGTCCCAGGTCTCGTAATCGGCGAATTCGTCGTCGGGTGAGAGCAGCGGGTGGGCTTCGCCGTCGCCCTTGATCTGGGTGGCCTCGTACAGGGGCTCCCAGCGGGCGCGGGTCATGGCGTACTCGGCGTCGATCTTGTCGCCGAAGTTGTCCTTCTTCAGGGGGAACATGATGCCGTTGCTCAGGTTGCCGTTGTGGGCGATGGCGAGCACCTGGCCGCCGGTGCGGTCCTCGTAGTTCTGCAGCCACTTCCAGAGGTCCACCGGGTTGTCGCTGCCCAGGGGCTTGAGCGTGGTGTAGGGCAGGACCATGCCGGCCTTGACGCCGTTGTCGCGCAGGACCACCACGCGGTGCAGGTTGTTGCCCCCGGTGTTCGACGTCCACTCATAGCCGATGAAGGCGGTGAAGTGTCCGGGGTCGTTGTAGGCGTCGGCCGCGGCGATGATCCCGTCCCAGGTATCGCGGTAGGCCTTGCTGCCGGGCACCGATGCGAGGGCCGGCGGGAAGGTGCCGTCAGAGAACTTCGCGATGACCTCGAGGGCTACCTGCACGCCGTCCTGGCCACCCTTCTGGATCATGTCGTACCAGCGGCGGCCGGTGGGGTCGGCGAGCAACGCCTGATCGCCGGAGAGCAGTTTCGGAAAGAAGCCCATGTTGTCGGAGTGGTCGGCGACGACGAGGAAGTCGAGCGGCCTGGACAGCTTCACCGGGACCCCGGTGGAGGAGACCAGCTCCTCGCCGCGGGCCAGGCGATAGGCGTCCTCGGGCAGGAGGCGGGCGCCGAACGCGCCGGCGTCCATGGACAGGCCGGTGTGCAGATGCGTGTCACCCCAGTAGACGGCCGTGGGGAAGTTGCGGCCGGCGTAGGGGGAGAAAGCCTGCTTTGTCTCGTAGGCGTGCTCGAGAGATTCGGCTGAGGGCACCGGGGCCTGGGCCAGTGCGGGCAGGGCGAGGATCGCGAGTAGCGCCATTGTCAGGGCGGTTCGGGCGAGATGGTTCATGTGGGGCCTCCTATGAACGTGGCGAATCGATGTTCCTCGATAACAGTCGAATGCAATATAGGACAGGCGGATTCTTCCGCACGAATGGTCGCGCAGGGTCGAGTATCCAGGACGGAACAAGTAAGGCGAAACAGAACTCACCGGGCCGAGCGAGAAATGAGCTCGGTGACCGCGATCAGGGCGACGCCGCTCAGCGGCAGGAGCACCGACTGGATGATGGGATGCCGGTACCACGGCGCGAAGGCGCCCTTGTCCATGCCGGCGACGTGGTCACTGACCCGGTCGATCCAGGCGCATGGGTCCTCGGACTGGTCGCCTGGCACGTCCGGGCCGCCGGCCTGCATCGACTTGGCGGCCGCAGCCTCGTCGGCCGCGTCGAGACGGCCGCATTTCCAGGTTCTGACGTTGCTCAGCACGTGGTCGCGGGCCCGCGATGCACTCACCCGGAGCCCCACCGCCGTCATCAGCGCAATCGAGAAGAGTGTGCCGTAGCTGTAGAGCAGAGCCGGAGACATTCCGAGTCGCTCGTGAAAAGTGTTTCGCGAGAGGATCATGAAGAAGAGCAGCAGGAACGGCCAGCGCAGCAGGCCGCCGGTGTTCCGGGTCGTTTCCGCGATGACCTCGAGGTCCAGGACCTGATTCACTGGTTCGACAATTCCCTTGGGGACCCCGAGGCGCTGTCGGTAGGCATTGAATACACGGTCAGGCCACCCCGATTTTTCCGGCGCCAGGGCCACGATGTGCCGCCACGAGATCATCATGGTGACCAGCACGTAGACCGTGACAGCCGCCACCATGGCGCCCGACACGTACAGAATGGCCTCGTGAAGATTGCGAAAAGCCCCGCCCCGGAACAGGGCTGGCGGTTCACCGAAGATGAGAAACAGTCCGCTCACGAACATGGCGAAGACTGCGACGCCGGCGACGGTGAACACGGTGCGCCACTTGCCGCTGCCCCACCGGCGGTACTGCCGCCAGTACATGTACGTCGTGTTCAGGTCCTCGCGATCGCTCTTCTTGGTCTGCCAGTCCGGGTCGTCGGGAAGGTCGTAGCGCACAGCGAGGCGCCGGTGATGCAGGCGGATCGCGCGGGTCGCGTAGAAGAAGAAGAACACCGACAGGCAGAACGCGAGGATGCGCCAGTACTGAATGGGCCAGCCGCTGACGCCGTTGAACAGGCCGAGAGGTTCAGACTCGCCGCTGTTCCAGAAAACGACCGAGACTCCGTGTAGGAGGGTGAACGCACCCGCAATGCCGACCACCAGCGCGGCTCCCCAGAGCGGGGGTACGGGTGGAGCGTTCCAGGGATCCTCCTCCTGTTCACCCTTTCCGGTCCGTACGACGAAGACGGCTGTGGCCAGTATGATCAGGCCGAAAGCGACGACCAGCACGGCGCCGATTCTGGCAAGCGATGTGGGGAGAAAGCTGACAGTGCGGCGTGTGGGGGATGAAGCTGCGGCTCGCTGCCGCTTCGATGGCTGCAGGGTGGAGGCGAGAGATCGACGACGCCGTGGCGTCCGATCTCGAAGACGCGCGGCTCGATATGCAGATCATGGGGAAGGCCGCCGACGGCCTGAAGTGCTGCTGCATAGGTCGCAGTCTGATAGGTGTCGCGAAACGGCAGGGTGGAACCCTGGAGCGTGTCGCCAAGACTCAGCCCGTAGCTGGATACGACGATGACATTGCGCGCCCAGGCTTGCTGCGTGGGGTGGAGCATCTGAGCGTCGAGGTCGGTGGTGAAGAAGATCGCGTTAGGGAATCGCGGCGCCAGGGCCTGCAGGATGAGGAGCTTGTCGTAGATGTCCGAGCCGACCACGCCGATGACGTCGATGCCCTTGCCGCGTCGGTGGTACTGGGTTTCGTTGCGCTTGATCAGATCTTCGGTGCGCTGGAGCTGGGCTGCGAGGCGCTGGACGTTGTCCAGCTGATTGCGTCCGAACGGCCAGGAAATATCCTCGGGTCGCGGGGCGAAGGCCGCGCCGGTGGTCGCGCCGCGACTGGCATTCGACTCCGTCTTCACCACGGTGGTGCCGGTGGCGTCCGGCAATATACCGTCGAGGCCGCGCAGGTAGCTGAACTGGTGGATGGTGGCGTGATGCGCGCCATCCTCGTGCGAATGCGATGTGATTCGTTTGTCGATCTCGTAGTGGAACGCGCGGGGAATGGAGCGGCCGTAGAATGTGTCCCACTCGCCGATCAGTGCTGCGTGAACGGACGTGTCGGTGAGGTCGACACCACGACAATCGAGCTCGCGGAACATGGCGGCGAGCACATCGTCGTCCGGTGCAACGGTGCGGACGAAGGTCGCTCCCACCCGATCCTCGAAATAGGCAGGGAACGAGTCCGGCGGTGCAGAGATCCTGAGTTCTTCCAGCAGCAGTTGCTGCGACGCAGTCGAGCGGCAGGAAAGGAAGGTGACCGGGTACTTGAACTTATACGGACGGCAACTGCGCGAATCGTCGCTCTCAAACTCTTCTGATCGCCTCATCATGTCGAGGACGGTGGTGGACGACGATGGCCCGATGATACTCACGTCGTGGCGTTCGGGTTTGAGTTTGAGGCTGTCGATAATCGAGTCGACGATGGGGACGGTCCGGGTCTCGATCATGGTTTCATCGAGCCAGAGTACCAGGATGTTCTTCCGCGAGTCGATGTCGCGGACTTGCTTTCCGTCGGCGAAGATCTCGGAGGTGAACCACTCGAATGGAATCATGAGCTCGACGGTCGCATCGTTCGTGTCGCCGTCGCTCGGCGTGATGCATCCGTCCAGCGTGGTGAGCCAGTTCGTCTCGATGTATCCGATGCGTGTCGCGTCGTTTGGTACGTAATTGCTCGCTCCCAGTGCTGCCACGAGCGCCTTACGAGTACGCCGCCTCCGCTCCACTTCTTCTGCGTAGTTTCCCCCAGGGATCATGACCGGAATGACCCTGACGGATTTCTTCGACTCGATGCTCTCGGCGAGATGTGACAGCGTATGCCGCTCCTGCGACGACGCATGACCAGCCTCCTGGGTCTGGTCGTGATGCCCGTTGCCGGCTCCGTGTTTTCCATGCTCCTCGATGGCAAGGAACGGATCCTGCCACAGACGCGCCTCCACGTCCTGAGCGCCGATCACGTCCCGCTCCCCGCGATCCGCCGGCGCCGGTCGCTTGCTCGTCAACGGCCCCTTGATCCAGAAGATGCCGCCGACGATGACGGACAGCGCAATGATCGCCGAAAGCGGAATGGTCGGGCTGCGTTCCACGGTCTACCCCCAGGTCGGTCATTCATCTGATTCTCGACGGAGATGCGGGCGGCCCGGCAGGATGGTCGTCGTGGATGTGCGGCGCGGTGTCGTCGAGGCGTACTGTCTCCCTTCTGCTGATCCTGGATTCATTCAGTCGGTTTTGTCAACAAGCCAAACCCTGCCCCTGTCTAAAGATAACCAGACAAAGCACTTCCGGGATTCTTCCAGAAATCGTGCACTATTCGACTCTCGAATCCGCATTTGGGGGTAAGCAATGCTGTCGGCGGTGATGACGAGGGCGTCGGCAGCCCACTCCCAATACCGGTCCC
Source organism: bacterium (assembly GCA_003353795.1). Lineage (GTDB taxonomy): Bacteria > Krumholzibacteriota > Krumholzibacteriia > LZORAL124-64-63 > LZORAL124-64-63 > Glo-17. The sequence continues at coordinate 7,805 of PIVY01000034.1, read as the reverse complement.
AGGAGAGAATCACCATGAACACCAAGCGAACGATCCAGCCGGGTCTCCTGCTCTTGCTCGCGTTGAGCCTCGCGCTCGGCGCCTGCAGCGAGGACGACCCCGTCGCCCCCCAGCCCGCCCCCGCCGATCTCGATTCGTTCTTCGCCAGCCTTCCCGCCTGGGAGACCTTCTCGCCGCCCATGCCCGACACGGACGAGGCCCTGGGCAATCCGATCACCGAGGAAGTGACCATCGACGAGGTGGAGTACAACGAGACGGTCACGCCTTACTCCATCACCCGCACGCCCAACGAGATCGTGACGCTCAATCCGGATGTCGAGGTACTCTGGGTGGGCTCCCTTCTCCAGGGCGACGGTTACGCGGGGGGACTCGGCTCGCTCCAGGAGTTGCCCATCCGCCAGCGCTCTCCTTTGACGGTGGCCATCGACCTGCTCACCGGTGACAACACGCGCGACGTGGCCGATCCTGACCAGGCCAGCGTCAATCGGGCCATCGGCGACCTCGTCCAGGCTGCCCAGGACGCCGGTCACACCGCCGGCAGCGACATCTACTACACCAAGGAGACGACCCATTCGCTGGACCAGGCGGCCATCAAGATGGGCATCTCGGCCAGCTACATGAGCGCGACCATCAAGACGAGCCTCGAGGCGAGCATGTCCAACGAGATGCGCACGGTCACGGCGTACTTCGTGCAGAACATGTTCACGGCGTCGATGGTGCTGCCCCAGACCCCGAACGAGGTCTTCTCCGAAGATTTCACCGAGGACCACCTCGCCGAGCAGCAGGACCGCGGCCGTATGGGCCCCGACAACCTGCCGGTCTACGTCTCGAGCATCACCTACGGCCGAGTGCTCATCTTCACCTTCTCGTCCACGGCCATGGAGACCGAGATCAAGGCGACCCTGAGCGCGGTCTACAACGGCGGCCAGTTCGGGGGCGAGCTGTCCGGTGAGTACCAGAACATCCTCGAGCATGCCGAGATCAGCGTGGTGGCCGTGGGTGGCGACGCCGAGCACGCCATCGGGCTCATCCGCACCAATAACCTGTCCGAGTACTTCGATTCGGACACGGCGATCACCTCGGCCAAACCCATCTCCTACACCGTGCGCAACCTGGCCGACAACACCATCGCCAAGGTGAGCGAGACCACGGAGTACAACCTGCGCGAGTACGTGCCGGCGGAGCTCGTGGTCACGGGCGGCGTCTATCGTATCCGCGCCTATCGGGTGCGCGGCGTGGCCTTCCCGACCATCGACAGCTTACCGCCCTATCCGGTCTGGGACCTGTTCAACGCCGAGATCTACTACACCATCGACGTCATCGACGCGACCGGCGTACAGACCGCAGTGGAGTACGAGTCCACGGGTGTCGGACATCTCTATGCCGAGAGCCTCGCCGTCAACGAGAACTTCAACCTGATCAACAGCAACTCGTCGGCCGCCGACTGGGTCGAAGTGCGCGTGCACTTCGATGGCCGCGACACAGTGCGTATCGACGGCGATTTCTGGGATTTCGACCTGTACGACCCCGACGACCTCTTCGCCGCCTACAACCTGACCTATCGCTGGCCGGCCAGCCCGCTGCCAGTGGGGTCGCACAACACCGTGCGCGGCGACTCCTGGGGCAACCGCATCCGTCTCTACTGGGAGGTCCAGAAGCTGGACGACCTCTTCGACTGACCGCTCCGATCTAGTCCGCGTCCCTCGTCGCCCGGGCCTTCCACTCGGCGGCGAGGGACTTCTTCCCCCACAACTCGTACAGCTTGGACAGCGACTGGCAGGCGCCCCGCACCTGCCAGCTGTCCTCATCGTAGGTCTCGAGGAGGATCTCGCGGCTGAGCAGGAGCTCTGGCTCGGCCTCGTCGTACCGGCCGAGGTCGGTCAGGGTCACACCCAGGCTGCTGTGGGCCGAGCCGGTGCGCCAGTTCCGTTCGCCGACCGACGCCGTGAAGATCGGAATCGCCCGGCGCAGGAGTGTTTCCGCCTCGGTGAAGTCTTCCAGCGGCCGCAGGGCGCCGGCCAGGTTCGTCCAGGCCAGCGCAGTCTGCGGATGCTCCTCGCCGAAGATCAGCTCGGTATCCCGCGCGGCATCGCGGAGGGTCCGTTCGGCAGCCTCGTACTCGCCCAGTCCTATCTGCGCGAAGCCGAGGTTGTTCAGCGCGGTGATCACCGCCGGGCTCGGTTCGCCGTGGAAACGCCGGCGCAGCTCGAGCGACTCGCGGTGCAGCTCTACCGCCTCGGCGAATTTCTTCTGGTCCGAGAGCAGCGCGCCGAGATTGTTGAGCGAGACGGCGAGCTGGGCGCCCTGCTCCTCGGTGAGGATCTCGCGATCGATGGCCAGGGCCTCGCGCAGGTAGGTTTCGGCTTCGTCGTAGCGCCCCATGTCGGCGTACGTGTTGCCGACGTTGTTGAGCGCGCCGCTGTAGTCTCCGTGCAGCCGGCCTACGGACTGTTCGCGGATGGCGAGGATCGCCTGGGCGGTGGCCAGGGCCGCCTCGAGGTCGCCGGTCTGCCACTGCACTTCGCCGATGGAGTCGAGGACCTCGACCACTCGCTTGTCGGTCTCGCCCAGGGTGCGACGGCGGATGGCCAGCGAGCGCTCGAGGAACTGCAGGGCCAGATCGTAGTCGCCGAGCCGCAGGTACGTGTCGCCGATGGTGAAGCTGAGCGCTGCTTCCACCTCGGGTGCATCACCGAACCGCTCGTCGTCGTCCATCTTCTCGGCCGCGGCGACCAGGATCTCCCGCACCGTGACTTCATGGCCGCGCGCCTTGTCCGGCTGCACGGACACCAGCATGTCGGTGAGGAACTCGTTGATGGCGCCGGTGGTGGCCACCTCGGCCTCGGCGCGCCGCTGCTGCTCGGTGGCCCGCACGAACCCGCTCACCGCCAGGCCGGATCCCACCAGGATCGCCACGAGCACGGCTGCGGCTGCAAGCACACCCACGCGGTGGCGGCGCACGAACTTTCGCGCCCGGTAGCGCAGCGTGGGCGGCCCGGCGGTCACCGGCTCGTGCCGCTGGAATCGCTGGATCTCCACCGCCAGGCCGTAAGCCGACTGGTAGCGGCGGTCGGGGTTCTTCTCGAGGGCTTTCATCACGACCCAGTCGAGGTCGCCCTTCACGCGTCGGCGGAGCGTGCGCGCACTGGTGGCGCGGGCGGCTGCGGCGGCTGTGGTGTCGGCACCGCCCTGGGTCAGGCGCAGGCTGGGCAGCGGCGGGTCGTCCTCGACGATCATGCGCTGCGCGGCGAGGGCGGCGCCGGCCCGGAAGGCGGCCGGATCGAAGGGGAGTTGGCCGGAGACGAGTTCGTAGAGCAGGACGCCGAGGGAGTAGATGTCGGCCCGGGTGTCGACCTCGGTATCGGCCGCGCCGGCCTGCTCGGGGCTCATGTACTCGAGGGTGCCCAGGAGTGTGCCCACCTCGGTCTGCGGGCTGGTGGCGTCGTGAAGCAGGTCGGTGGCCTTGGCCACGCCGAAGTCGATGATCCGTGGCGCCGGCGCGCCGTCCACCTCGGTCACCAGGATGTTCGACGGTTTGAGGTCGCGATGGATGATGCCGCGTTGATGGGCGTGCTGGACGGCGTGGCAGACCTGCTTGAACAGACCGAGGCGTACGTCGAGGGATAGCCGGTGCTCGTCGCAGTAGCGGGTGATGGGCGCGCCGACCACCAGTTCCATGGCGAAGTAGGGCAGTCCCGCGTCGGTGCTGCCGGCGTCGAAGACCCGCGCGATGTGGGGGTGGTCCATCACGGCCAGGGCCTGGCGCTCCGATTCGAAACGCGCCACGGCGGACGTGCTGCCGAAACCCCGGCGGATCACCTTGAGGGCGACCTCGCGCTGGATGGGTTCTCGCTGCTCGGCCCGGTAGACCGTGCCCATGCCGCCCTCGCCGAGGACGCCGAGGATCCGGTAGGGACCGACGTGGACCGGGTGGTTGGCCGGATCGTCGCTCACGCGGACGGCCTCGCGGCCCACGCGCGCCGCCACGTCCAGGGTGAGGGCGGAGGCGTCGACGGACGAGTCCTGCGCCAGCAGCGACCTGACTTCGGCCAGCATCTCGGCGTCGTCGGCACACCGGTCGACGACGTACCGGTCGCGCTCGGCGACGGGCAGCTCGAGGGCGGCGGCGACCAGGTCCTTGAGGCGGCGGAAACGAGCGGGATCCATGGCGTCAGTTCTCGTTCAGTTCGCGACTCAGCCACAGCCGCGCCACCGACCAGTCCTTGGCGACCTTGCGGCGCGATATGCCCAGGGCGACGGCGGCCTCGTCCAGGGTGAGGCCGGCGAAGAACCGCACCTCCACCAGCTTGGCCAGCTCCGGATCCATGGCGGCCAGTTTCTCCAGGGCGGCGTGCACGTCGAGGATGTCGCAACCGTCGTCGCCCACGGCCAGGACGTCGGATTGAAGGGTGACGCGGCGCAGTCCGCCGCCCCGCTTGGCTGCTTCCCGCGTGCGTGCGTGGTCCACCAGCACCTGGCGCATGGAACGCGCGGCGATGCCGAAGAAATGGGCGCGATTCTGCCAGTCGATGTCCTGGCCGCCGACGAGTCGGAGGTACGCCTCGTGGACCAGGGCGGTGGGTTGCAGGGTGTGGGCGGCCTGTTCGCGCTGCATGTGCCGGCTGGCCAGAGCCCGAAGTTCGCCGTAGACGAGCGCGAGCATTTCGTCGGCCTGGGAGGGGTCGGCGAGATCCAGGTTGCGGAGCAACAGGGTCACTCTGGGGTCGGGAGTCTCCATGGTGGCGACGATTCCGGCGATGGTGGCGGCACCGGTCTGTCGATCAGAACCGGTCAGCGATCAGGATCATGGTAACTTACTGCTATTGCGGTGGGACGGCCGGTGTACGATCCCGACGATCCGCAACCTGACCGCCTCGCCATCGGGAGGACGACCGATTCCCAAGCTGCTCCTGCTCGCCGCCGCCTGGACCGCATGGTGCCTGGTCCACAGCCTGCTCATCCTGCCCGCGCTCACGCGCTGGCTGAGCGCCCGTCTGCCCGGTTGCTACCGCTATCACCGTGTGGCGTACAACGTCTTCGCCATGGTCAGCCTGATCCCGGTCGTCCTGTTCGACCGCTCCGCGCGCGGCGAGCCCTTGTTCGCCTGGGATGGAGCCTGGAGTGTGCTGCAGGCCGGGCTCCTGCTGGCGGCGGTCGTGCTCTTCGTGCTCGGGGGCAGAGGGCACGATTTCCGGCGTTTCGCGGGGCTGGCTCAGATCGCCGGCCAGCCGCAGGCAGGCGACGGCGTTCTGAGCACCACCGGCATCCTCGGCTACACGCGGCATCCCTGGTACCTCGGGGGCATCCTGCTGATCTGGGCCGCCGATCTGGACGCAGCGGTCCTGGTGCGCAACGCCGTGCTGACCGTCTACTTCGTGGCCGGCGCCTGGTGGGAGGAGCGCAAGCTGGTGGTGGAGTTCGGCGACGCCTACCGCGCTTACCAGCGGCGCGTACCGATGTTCCTGCCGGTATGGCGGCGAAGAGATCGTTAGCTCCAGACCGTCCTCGTGAGTTAACATGGCGGCCATGGAGCCCAGTGGATTCCGCGCCTCAACCGGAGTGATGATTCGTGCGCCAATCGATGCTCTTCCTGCTGATCCTCGCCGTCGCCTGCTCCGCCGCCGTCGCGGCCGAGGATCCCGAGCCGCAGCCCGTCGACGAGGTCGACTGGGCGGTGGGTGCCGCCTATCGCAACGCCACCATCCCCTTCGCCACCGACGAGCGCTCGGTGTCCACGTTCATCCCGTTCGTGTACTACGACGGCGACCCCTTCTATTTCCGCGGCCTCGAAGCGGGCCTCAAGCTCTGGCGCCCGGGCAGCAAGTGGACAATCAGCGCCATGGGTCGCATGCGTTTCTTCGACATCCCGGAAGAGCTTCAGAACAACATCCAGGGCGACACCTTCCTGTGGGGCGTCCAGGGCCGGTACAATCCGTTCGGTCCCTGGCACCTGGACCTCGAGGTCCTGTCCGACTTCCGCGGCCATGAGGTGGCCAACCTGCGTGCCGGCGCGGTCTGGGAGGGTGGGCGCTGGACGGCGCGCGCCTACGGCCAAGCGCAGTATAAGACCAGCTCGTTCAACACGTACTATTACGGTCTCGAGCGGGAGGACGTCGACGCCGGCGTCGAACTGGGTCTCGGCGGCTCGTTCATCTACAATCTGGCCAGCAACTTCTTCCTCTTCGCCCGCGCCGAGGCGGCCTTCCTCGACAAGCCCGTGCGCGACGCCTCGTTCGTCAACCGCGACGCCACCGCCCAGGCCTTCCTGGGGCTCGGCTTCTCCAACGATCCCACCCGCACTACGCCGTCGGTCCAGAAGGCTCAGCGATACTGGCGCCTGTCCCACGGCTGGGTCACGCCCTCGTCGCTGGCCGACATCTTCCACTTCGAGGCCGAACGCGACCCCGACAACAATCAGATGACCAGCCTCTTCTACGGTCACCCGCTTTCCGACACGCTCCTCGGTCTGCCGCTGAACGTCTACCTGCACGGCGGCGCCGGCTATCACTGGCCGGTGGTGCAGGAAGGTGTGCTGGAGCTGGTCATGGCCATCAAGCTGTACTACACCGTGCCCTGGCCCATCCGCTGGAAGCTGGGCGCAGCCGAGGGTTGGTCGTGGGTCACCGAGATTCCGTACGTGGAGCGCAACGAGCTGGAGGCCAAGGGCTACGAACCCAGCCAGCTGCTCAACTACCTCGACTTCTCGCTGGACCTGAACCTGGGCGACCTCTTCGGCTGGATCGGCGCCGAGGAGACCCTCGACCGCACCTGGCTCGGCTACGGCATCCACCACCGTTCGGCCATCTTCGAGTCGGCCCAGCAGTTCGGGCGCATCAAGGGTGGCAGCAACGTGCAGACGGTGTATCTGCAGTACGATTTCTAGAGGAGAGTGCCGTGACGATGCGTCGACCTCGCCACCTGATCTGGCTCCTGCCTCTGGTGATCTTGATGGCGGGTTGCGCGTCATCGCCGCCACGGCAGACCGAGTTCATGGAGAGCATCGACGGCGTGAAAATGTCTTCGCGGGAGCTGCGACTGCGCCTCTACGCCTTCACCAACGACTTCTCTGGCGCCGTCGAGCAGACCGCCGACGCGATCCACGCCGCCAGCGCCGATCCCGTGATGCGCGAGAACGCCATCCTCTGGAAGCTCAACGCCGTGCCCGCCCTGCACAACCAGGTCTTCGTGGAAGACCCGCTGGTGGGCTGTCTCAATGCCTACGCCTTCTGCGGTCTCCAGCGGCAGTTCTTCTCGGAAGAGGGCCGTGGCCATGATCTCTTCGGACCCTCACAAGCTCTGGCAGTCGCGATCACGGATACCCTGCACATCCGGATCTACGAGCTGATCGTAAGCGTCAAGCCGGATGCGGAGTTCGAGCAGATCCAGGCACTGCTCAGAGACTACGTGGCGGATAATCCAATCCAGGATCTGAGCTTCGCCCGCCAGTCGACCATGGGCTACATGGCACCGCTCATGAGCGCCGTGGGCCCGGGCGGACTGGCGGCCACCGCCTCCATGAACGAGCAGATGCGGGTGCTCAACGACCGCATGGCCATTTACTCCGAATCCCTGCCCAAGCAGGTGCGCTGGCAGACCGAGCTCATGCTCGAGCGCTTTCCAGACCTCGCCGACGAGCAGCGTGAGGCCATCATCGGAGATGTGCGTGCCGAGGCTCTGGCGGCCTGGGAGGTGGTGGCGGTCATGATCGAGGAGCAGCGGGCGGCCACCATGCAGGGGCTGAGCGCCGAACGATCCGCCATCATGACCGGCATCGCCGGTGAGCGCGCGGCCGCACTCGAAGCCCT
>PIVY01000333.1 GCA_003353795.1 bacterium | reverse complement strand
GGCCAGGACCTGTGTCCGCTCGGCACGGCGATCCTCGGCGAGGAGTGCCGCGAGCGTCCGGTCATCGACGGTGAAACGGTGCCGGATCCGCCGGACCTGGTAAACATCTGCCAGGGCACCGTGTGCACGTCCATCTACCAGGAGATCGGCGGCCAGAGCTACAAGGTCGGCATGTGCTGCCCGGGCGATCCCCCGCCCGTGCTGAACTTCCCGGGCATGTCCGGAGAGATCTGTCTCTCCTATGCCTTCCACGACGAGAACAACAACGTCTCCGCGAAGGCGCACTTCCCCTGCTTCCACCTGCCCCAGCTGATCCCGGACGCGCCGCAGGTGGTGGTCTTCACCTTCGAGCTGGCTTCGCAAAACGCCACTCTCACTTTCGTGCCGCCCGAGCAGCCGGTGGCGGGAACGCTGCTCGAGTGGTCGCAAGCGGGCGTCGGGGTCGTCACGTCCAAGTTCCACGCACACCAGGGCAAGACGGCCAAGCACGGTGTGCTCTCCTCGCCCGTCGTGTTGACCACGCCTGCGCCCGTGGGCGACGAGCAGGAGGAGTGGTGCTTCCGCGCGCGCGCGGTGGATCGCGACGGGACGCTCTCGAAGTGGTCGCCCAAGCGTTGTGATCTGCGCCTGCCGCCGGGCGTCGCGATCCCCGAATACATGCCCTGGCCCAAGATCGAGCCTCCCGCGCAGGGCGGATCGGATCTGGCTGCGAACTACCTGTCCGAGGACGGGCGCTTCGCGGTGCTGATGGGTGACCCGATCACGACACTGAACTCGTGCGAGCTCACGGTGCTTGGCGCCCCGTGCGACGGCGATGAGGGCGGCGGGCTCTGCATTCCCGATCCGACGACGGGTAGCGCCTCGTTCACCTGCGACGACTTCTGCACCGAGGTGCTGGCCAGCCGCACCGAGCCTCTCTCCTTCGTCGCCTATCGCCAGTCCAAGGCGAGCGCGATCGACCCGAATCCTTCCGAGTTCGAGCAGGTCACCCCGATGATCGATCACGTCGATTGCAGCGAGTACATCGTCGGCCCCCCCTACGACACGATTCAATTCATGCTGGATCCGTGGTTCAAGCTGGTCGACTTCCAGGCGCCGCATCCGTGGACGGTCGGCGACTCGCGGATGATCTTCCTGGACCGCTCGCCCCACGCGGCCTCGCGGTGGTATCGCTACCAGTTCGTCTACTTCAACGGTCGGGGCGAGATCGAGAGCTACCGGAACACCAACTGGGTCGAGGCGCAATGATGCGACGCCTGGCGAAGACACGACGAAGCGTTCGGCAACTGACAACGATGGCGGGGCTCGCCCTGGCGTTTCTCTGCGCTAGCACGCACACCCTCGCCTCTCCGATCTTCACCAATACCGCCACGAACGTCTGGATCCTCGACTCACAGGGCCAGGGCCTCGGCAGCTACTCGGTGCTCGCCCAGGATTGGACCGTGCAGGCGAGCTACGGCGTAAGCCTCGATGTGGATGGGGAGGGTGGCGGCACGGAGATTCTGCCCATCGTGGGGGCGGCGGCGCTGGTCAACGACACGGCGCAGAGCGACCCGGCGCTGAGCGCGGCCCTGCCATCCCTCTCGCTGATGGGCACCGGCGGAGCGCTCTTCAAGCTGGGAGGCGGCCAGGCGGAATTCAAACCGGGCGTCTCGATCGATCCGGCGACGAGCGGCACCTTCGAGGAGACGATCCGGGTGCGGGTCAATTCGCTCGCGTCACCCAGTGGAGGCGGCCAGGTGCAGACCTTCTACCGCATCGACGGCGGCGCCATCGTTTCCGGCACGGGCGAGCAGAGCTTCCACTTCGTGCAGAACGCCACCTACACCGTGGAGTATTGGGCCGAGCAGCAGTTCCATACCTCGTACTGGCCGAATCCGTCCCCGCCCTCCATCGATCTCACCATCAACGCATCGGACCCGAACCGCGATACGGACGGCGATGGCATCCCGGACCTCG
>PIVY01000033.1 GCA_003353795.1 bacterium | reverse complement strand
GACCGCGGTCGGAGCGGGCGAGTGCGAAGCTGGGGCGAAGATGTGGTAGAATCATGGGGTCGGGAATTCGGGAGTGGGAGATGGGGTGGGGGAGAGGTGCTTTGGAATTCCTATTCGCCGGACGAGCGGACGAGCGGACGAGCCGCGTTTTGAATCGGCCATGGCGGGATTGGTTCCCATGAATCCGGAACCGGATGTGATACACTGCGCTCGGTTCCTGCTTAGTGGAAATCGTCCGTGGTCTAGACACGACATCATCCCACTTCAGCCGACGGAAAACAGGTGATGGGCTCAACCGAACGAGAAATCCTGCATCGGGGCGATTCGACCATAACGGTCGAGATCCTGCAGGAGTACGCCGGCCCCGTCGCCGTCAAGAGGCCTGCCCAGCACCACGAATCCCGCCAGTATCGACGATCCCTCGAGCGTGAATACGAGATGACGCGGAGCCTCGACTCCGTCGCCGGTATCCGCAGGGTCCTGGAGTGGCGGGAAGCCGAGGATCGGCCGGCGTTGATCCTGGAGTACGTCTCCGGGCGGCCCTTACGCGAGCATGTCGCGAGCACGGATCCTGATCTGCGCTCGAAGCTGGAACTCGCGACCGAACTGGCCCGCATCCTCCGCGACATCCACAAGCAGGGCATCATTCACCTCGGCATCAGCGGCGACAACATCCTCATCGGGGACGGCGACTCGGTCGTTCACCTCATTGATCTGGGTGCCGCCCGCCGCCGCAATGGCGCCGGCCACCACGAGGACCCGCCAGATCTCGCGCTCGGAGCCCTGCGGTACATCGCGCCCGAGCAGACCGGTCGCATCAACCGCATCGTGGACGAACGTTCGGATCTCTACTCGCTGGGAGTAGTCCTATACGAACTCGTGACTGGACAGCCACCATTCCACTCGCGGGATCCGATCGAGCTCATCCACCAACACCTCGCCCGAACGCCGGCTCCGCCCTCTGAAGTCTCACCCGGAATTCCTGCCGTGCTCGACGCGATCATCGGCAGGCTGCTCCGGAAGAGCGCCGAGGATCGCTACCAGTCGGCGGCTGGCGTCCAGCGAGACCTCGAGACCTGCCTACAGCGCCTCGCGCCCGGCGACCTCATTCCGGACTTCCCGCTCGGGGCGGCGGATCATGCGGGGAGGCTGGTCTTTTTGCAGTCGCTTTACGGCCGCGAGGACGAATTGCAGTTGCTGTTCGACGCCTTCGCGACTGCCCACGGCGACGAGTCGATGCTGGTCCTCGTCGGCGGCTACTCCGGCACCGGGAAGACCGCTCTGGTGGAGGAACTGCGACGACCGGTTGCCGTTGCCGGTGGCCTGTTCGCGCGCGGAAAGTTCGACCAGTACCTGAGGACGACACCTTACTCGGCGATCACCCAGGCGTTCACGGATTGGGTAACCACGATCCAGACCGAGCCGGCGACCGAGGTAGAACGCGCACGGGAGGCGATCCAGTCGGCGGTCGGGGAACTGGGTGGGGTGCTGATGGACGTTATCCCTGCCCTGCAGGACCTCATCGGCGTCCAGCCGGAGGTGCCGCGACTCGGTGGCCAGGAATCCGAGAACCGCTTCAATCTCATCTTCGTCAGCTTCCTGCAGGCCATCGCCACGGCCGAGCGCCCGCTGGTGCTCTTCGTCGACGACCTGCAGTGGATCGACCGCGCTTCGCTCGGCCTGCTCGAGGTGATCCGGGCGGGCGTCCGTCTGCCTGGGCTGCTGTTGATCGGCGCCTACCGCGACAACGAAGTGGACGACGACCATCCGCTCGCGGAACTCATCGCCGGTGCCGGAGCCCGGGTCCTGATCCTCGACAATTTACGGGAGCGCTCCATCGCGACCATGCTGGCCGACACGCTGGGTGCCTCCCGGGACATCGAGACCTTGAGTGCGGCGATCCACGAGCGGACCCGCGGCAACCCCTTCTTCGTCCGTCGCCTGCTGTCATCGCTGCACGGCGAGGGATGCGTCCGATACGACACCGGCTCGAATAGCTGGCTGTGGAACCCGGACGACATCGCGTCGGTCGCGATCGCAGACAACGTGGCCGAGCTCCTGGCGGGGGAGATTGAACAATTGCGCGGCGAAGAGATCGATTTGCTGAATACTGCAGCCTGCATCGGCAATCGCTTCGATGTCGCGACCCTGGCGATGGTGTCGGGCTTCACGGAGCCGAAGGTGGTCGGGCGGCTCGAGGCGGCGCTGAGCGGGAAGTTCGTCAACGGATCGGATTCGAACTACGAATTCGTTCACGATCAGGTGCAGCGTGCCGCCTACGGGCTCGTCGATACGGAGAGCCGGACGCGCAAGCACCTGGAGATCGCGCGAGCGCTTCTCGAGATCAACGGTGATCCGGAGCGGAACGAACGGATCTTCGAGATCGCCAACCACTATGGTCTGAGCACGGAATTGGTAACCGACGCGGCCGAGTCGCTGCATGTGGCCAGGGTGAACCTGGCCGCGGGTCGGAGGTCCAAGGCGAACTCGGCCTTCGCGGCCGCGGCCACCTACCTTCAGCGCAGCCTGGACCTCCTCGGCGAGGCGGGTTGGCGAGACCAGTACCCGTTGACGCTCGCCGTCGGCAATGAGTTGATCGACGCCCGCTACCTGAACACCGAGCACGATCACGTCAGGACGCTGTTCGAGACGATCAGGGATCACGCCGACCGGGATGTCGACGCCTGGATCGCCTACCGCACGCTGATCATGGCGCACGTTGCGAGGAACGAGCCAGGCGACGCGATCACGCTGGGCGAGGCTTATCTCGAGTCGCTTCACGTCGCCTTCGAGCCGGAACTCGCCAACGAGCTTTCCGCCGACGAGTTCCTGGCCCTGTCGACGATCGAGGACGAGGAGATGAGAGCGGCCCTGGAGATCCTGATGGCGCTCACCACGCCGATCATCTTCGCGGCGCCGGAACGTCTTGCCTCCCTCTTCTGCACCATGCTGAACATCATCGGCCGGCACGGCAACAGCGAGGTCTCGAGCTTCGCCGCGTCCTGGCACGCGACGTTGCTTTGCAGCGCGGGCAAGTACCGGGAGGGCAACGCCTTCGGGCAGCTGGCCATGGATCTGCTCGCGAAATATCCCGTTCCGGGCATGGCCTCGAAGGTCGTGAATATGCAGTGCGCCTGGATCCGCCACTGGGAGAGCTCGGTGCACGACCTCATTGCGCCGCTGGAGGAGTACCATCGCATCGGCCTGGAGGAAGGCGAGATCGAGTGGTGCCTCTACAATCTCGGCAACCACATGCTCCTGCTCTGGGGTGTAGGCGCGTCCCTCGATGCTTACGCGTCCACCGCCGCCCACTGCGTCGGCCTCTGCGAGGACAAGAACCAGGAAATCACCTTCCTGATCTGCTCGATCTTCGCCCAGGGCGCGGCGAACCTCCGGGACGAGACGCTGGACGCGAGCCGACTGGAAGGGCACTGGTTCTCCGAGCAGTACACCTTGCCGAGGCTCGCAGGCAACGACATGCTGCTCTCCTTCTATCGGTCGGTGCAGATCGCGCTGTGTTACCTCTTCGGCGACCCGGAGGGGGCGCGGGAGCACGCCGTCGAGGCGCTGAAGACCCGCCATGGTCTCCTTCCGCACTACCTCTACACGAAGATCTCGTTCTACGGCGCGCTCGCGTATGTCGCGGGCTCCGGGAACGAGGCCGCCCGGCAGGAGCAGTCGGAAGTCCTCGTTGTCTTTGAGGGCGAGTTGAAGACCTGGGCCGAGTCGGCCCCGATGAACTACGCGCACCAGTACCGGCTATTGCTCGCCGAGAAGTGCCGACTGGCCGGTGATCATTGGCCGGCGGTGCAGCACTACGAGGCTGCCCGCGAGGGGGCGCGGACCAATGGCTTCGTGCACGATGAAGCGCTGGCGAATGAGCTCTTCGGTCGCTTCTGGCTGGATCAAGGCAACGAGGGCTTCGCGTCGGTCTGCCTCGCCGAAGCCCTCGGCTGTTATCGCGCCTGGGGGGCGGTGGCGAAGGCTGATGATTTGCAGGCCAGATACGCACAACTCATTGTGCCGTCGTCGGTTTCCGTCGTGAAGACTGGTCCGGATTCCGTGGATCCGGACGTTGTCGCGCCAACCGCCAGCATCCTCGATCTGGATAGCATCCTGAAGGCCTGCCATACGCTCACCGGTGAGATTGACCTCCCGAAGCTGCTGGCGAAGCTGATAGTGATCGTCATCGAGAACGCGGGGGCGGAACGCGGCCTGCTGCTGCTGCCCGAAGGGGACGATTGGTTCATCGAGGCCGAGGGGTGCATCGACAGCGACCACGTGACCATCGAACGTTCCGACAACGTCGCGAACAGCCGCCGGTTACCCGCCACGATCATTCATCACGTCTCCCGCACGCGAGAACCGGCAGTCCTGGACGACGTCCTCCAAGATGAGCGGTTCAGCCGTGATCCCTACGTCGAGCAGAAGCGGGTCCGGTCGGCGCTCTGCTTGCCTCTCGTCAACCAAGGGAAGCTCGTCAGTATCCTGTACCTGGAAAACAACCTGGCACCCGGGGTTTTCAGCGAAGAGCGCGTGGAACTGCTCGACCTGCTCTCCTCGCAGATGGCCCTCGCCCTGGAGAACGCGCGGCTCTACTCGCGGCTAGAGGAACGGATCGCCCAGCGCACCGTCGACCTGACCGAGGCGGGTCGCATGCTCGAGCAGATCCGAACCAGCGAGGAGCGCTACGATCTTGCCGTGGCCGGCTCGGCGGCCGGGATCTGGGACTGGGACCTGCGCACGGACGAGATTTTCTACTCCGACCGCCTGAAGGAACTCCTGGGCCTCGCACCCGACGAGATGTCGAGCTCCCTCGAGGAATTCTGGACGCGGTTGCACCCCGACCATGTCGAGGCCGTCCGCGTGGCCGTCGATCGCCACCTCTTGGAACGCATTCCCTTCCAGATCGACTACCGGCTCCGGACCAAGGCCGGCCAATACCGTTGGTTCCACGCCCGCGGACAGGCCCTCTTCGACGAATCGGGCAAGCCCCTCCGGATGTCCGGCTCCATCTCCGACATCACGCGGCGCAAACAGTCGGAAGACGAGCTCCGGAGCAGCGAGGAGCGCTTCCGGCTTCTCATGGAGCGGTCGCCGCTGGCCACCGAACTCCTGGCGCCGGACGGTCGGATCCTCAAGGTGAATGCGGCCTGGCGGCGCCTCTGGGATGTAACCGAGGAGCAGGCGGCGGCAGCCGTTGACGCCTACAACATGCTTGCCGATCCACAACTCGTGGATCTCGGCATCATGCCCATCGTCGAGAAGGCCTTCGCGGGCGAGGACGTGATCCTGCCGCCCATCGAGTACGACGCGGGCCGGACGGCGGAGGAACTCGGCATTGACCCCTTCGAGGCGCCGGCCCCTTGGATCCAGTGCCACCTGTCGCCCATCAAGGACGAGACGGGCGAGGTCCAGTTCGTGGTCAACATCTACATGGACCTCAGCGAGCTCAAGCAGACCGAGATGCGGGCACGCCGCCACCAGGAGGCCCTGGCCCGGCACGACCGCGCCACGGTGCTCGGCCAGCTCACCGGCTCCATCGCCCACGAGCTCAACCAGCCGCTGACGGGCATCCTGAGCAATGCGCAGGCGGCGGAGATGCTGCTCGCGAGCGGCAAGTGGGAAACGGAGGAGATGGCGGAGATCATGGCCGAGATCGTGGACGACACCAAGCGCGGCGGCGAGGTGATCCGCAACCTGCGCGACCTTTACCGGGAGCAGAAGGGCGACTTCGCGGCCATCGACGTCAACACGGTCGTCGAGGAGACCTGCCACATGCTCCGCAGCGAGTTCGTCGTCAAGGACGTCGACCTCTCCGTTGAATGCGAGCCGTCGCTGCCACCGGTGAGCGGCAACCGGGTCCAGCTCCAGCAGATCGTCGTCAACTTGATCATGAACGCCATCCAGGCCATGGCCGGCCAACCGCGCTGGGAGCGCAAGCTGAGGATCATGACCTCGGGACACGAGTCAGAGATACGGATCTGGGTGGAGGATCGTGGCCCGGGAATCGACCCCGAGCATCTCGATCGAATCTTCGAGCCCCTGGCCACCTGGAAACCGGGCGGCACGGGCATGGGGCTGGCGATCTGCAGTTCCATCATGGAAGCGCACTGCGGCACGATGTGGGCCGAGAACATGAACGGCGGCGGCGCGAGAGTCGGCTTTTCGCTTTCGCCCATCGAGGGAGGCCAGCAGGCATGAGCGAACCCACAGTCTTCATTATCGACGACGATTCCTCCGCGCGGCGGGGGCTCACACGGCTGGTACGCGCCGCGGGCCTGCCGGCCGAATCCTTCGGATCAGCCAGGGCGTTTCTGGACTCGGGCAGCTGCGAAAGCCCGGGCTGCATCGTGCTGGACGTGAGGATGCCGGAGATGACCGGCCCGGAACTCCAGGAGGAACTGGTCTTGATGAAAGACTGCATGCCGATCGTCTTCCTGTCAGGCCACGCGGACGTGCCCACGGCGGCCCAGGCCATGAAGAAGGGCGCCGTCGACTTCCTGACCAAGCCCGTGGATCGTGACGACCTGCTGCATGCTTTGCGCGCCTCGCTGGCGCTCGACCGGGAGAATCGAGCGGCACGCGCCGAGCGATCGGAGCTCCACGCGCACCTCGAATCCTTGACGCCGCGCGAGTCCGAGGTCATGACCTGGGTGATCACGGGCATGCTGAACAAGCAGATCGCCGGCGCGCTGGAGATCTCCGAGGAGACGGTGAAGATCCATCGGGGCCGGATGATGCACAAGCTGGGCATCGATTCGGTGGCCGAGCTCGTGCGGCTCTGCGAGAAGATCGGAGTCGCGCCCGCCACGCCTCGCGATTAGCGACCAGGTCGGCTCCAGCCGGCCGCAACCCTCCCTTCTGCACTAGTAACCCCAAGGTGGGATAGAACCGCCCTGCGCCGGAGGTCCATCCTGTCCCGCATGATGACTGCGGACCATGTCTTCGTGGTGGACGATGACCTGTCGGCGCGCAAGGGGCTGACCCGGCTATTGCGCACGGCCGGTTACCACGTTCACGCCTTCGCCAGTGCCGAGGCTTTCCTCGACACTCTCGAGGCCGAGCAAACCGGCTGCCTCGTCCTGGACGCCGGGGCGGAGGGGCTGTCGGCGAAGGAGTTGCGGGCGGCGCTCGAATCCAAGCACGCAGACGTGACGATCATCGTGGTCTCCGCCGACGACCAGCGCGATCTCCGGCGTATGGCGAGCGCCATGAAGGCGGCGGCCTTTTTCCGCAAGCCGGTCGACGGCGTCGCGTTACTGGATGCCATCGAGTGGGCAATGTACCCGGGCGACTCCGATAGCGGCCAATAGTAGAAAGCAAGGAATCGACCACTGACGGATGTCGGCAAGGCCCGGGATCCAGGACAACCAGACAAAGGAGTCGATGACCATGAGGATACTCTGCTGTTTCCTCCTGCTTGCCCTGATCTGCACCACGGCGGCGGTGGCGCAAGAAAAGAAGAATGACGACACCGGTACCAACCCGATCAACTTCACTTACGATACCCGCTTCTACATCGAGACGGCGGACTTCGGAGACGGGTCTCAGACCGTGGGCACCTACGAGTTCAGGGCACCGCTCGGGAGGACCATTTCTAACCTGACCAACCAGAAAATCGGCATCTTCAACGACATGGGCAGCAGGTTCGCTTTCCGGCTCAAGTATCGCCCCCTCAAGAGCCTCAACCTGGATGATCCGGGGGGCGACCCCCTGGGGAACACCAACATCTCGGGGACTGGGGACATGGATATTCGCCTCCTGGGCATCCCTCATGTCACCCAGAATTTCGGCATCGCCGCCGGTGTCGAGGCGTACTTCCCCACGGCCACCAACGACCTTCTCGGCACCGGCAGGACCGCCCTGGTACCGCAGGTCTTCTTCGGGTTCTTTGGGCTTCTGGGGAAGAACAGCATCTTCGCGCCTGGCTACCTGTACGTGGTGGACGTCGGTGGCGATTCCCATCGAAGCAAGCTCAACCAGCACAAGATCGACATGTACTTCGTCTGGCTCCTGGCGGGGATGAAGCACTGGCTGATCATCAACCCCCAGGCGAATTTCGACGTCGAAAACGACAAGGAGATCTTCCTCGTCGATGCGGAGTTCGGATTCATGATCCCGCCAGTGCCCGGTGCCAGCACCTACCTCCGGCCTGGAGTCGGCATCGGCAACGACCGGCCCTTCGATTGGTCCTTCGAGGTCGGCCTCAAGTTCATCTGGCGGTAGGGGAATCGCTTGACCTACTCGGTTGTGACGAAGTCAAAGAAAAGGAGGCGACCACATGAGAGTGAATAGAGCAGTAACCGCGTTCCTCGCCGTCTGCGCGCTGGCGCTGTGCTTCTCGGCCGCCCATGCCCAGGACAAGCCCAACATCGTCCTGGTCTTCATGGACAACTTCGGCTGGGGCGAGCCCGGCTTCAACGGCGGGGGGATTGTTCGCGGCGCGCCGACGCCGCGGCTGGACACGCTGGCTTCCGAAGGCATCCGTCTGACTAATTTCAACGTGGAATCCCAGTGCACGCCGTCACGTGCGGCGATCATGTCGGGCCGGTATGCGATCCGCACCGGCAATGGGACGGTCCCTCTCGGTGGCGGCGTCTACGGCCTCGTCCAGTGGGAGATCACCATGGCTGAGATGCTCTCCGACGCGGGCTACGCCACGGGTATGTTCGGCAAGTGGCACCTCGGTCATACCGAGGGCCGATTCCCCACCGACCAGGGCTTCGACGAGTGGTACGGTATTCCCAACTCGAGCGACGAGACGCCCTGGGAGGTGCTCGACGGCTACGCGGAGAGCGGCGTCGAGGGGACCTACATCTACGAGGGCAAGAAGGGCTCCGCGCCGCAGCGGGTGATGGACTACGATCTCGAGCAACGCGCGCTGATCGACCTGGAGCTGACGAAGCGGTCGATCGACTTCATGAAACGGCAGGTGGAGGCGAAGAAGCCCTTCTTCCTGTACGTGCCGTACACCATGACGCACTACCCTCTGATTCCGCATCCCGATTTCGCTGGGAAGACGGGCAACGGCCGCTTTGCGGACGTGCTGGCCCAGATCGACGCGTACAACGGCATGCTGCTCGATACCGTCGACGAGCTGGGGATCCGCGACAACACGCTGTTCATCTTCACCGCGGACAACGGGCCGGAATTGCTCCCCGAGGGATCGAACACCCCGTCGGTCGAGTACTTCATTCCCGGTTGTCCGGGGCCCTGGCGGGGGTCGCTGTTCACCGGTTTCGAGGGGAGCCTTCGAGTTCCCTTCGCCGCTCGCTGGCCGGGCAATATTCCGGCCGGAATCGTGAGCGACGAGATCGTGCACGAGATGGACCTCTTCCCGACCTTCGCCAACCTCGCCGGCGGCGAGGTGCCGGACGACCGAGTCATCGACGGTGTCGACCAGACCGGACTCTTTATGGGCAGGCAGGATAAGTCCAACCGCGAGGGCGTGATCGTCTACATGGGCAATGACGTCTGGGGGGTGAAGTGGCGCAACTGGAAGCTCCACTTGAAGGAACAGCAGAACATCCTGAGCGGCACCGTGGATTACGGGGTGCCACGGATCTACAACCTGTACAAGGACCCGGGCGAGACGCAGAACGTGCTCTTCCCGGAGACCTGGGTGCCCAAGGCCGCCCTGGGGCAGCTGGGCGCGCACGTGGTCTCGCTGAGGCAGGAGCCGCCGATCAAGCCGGGCACCAAGGATCCATACCAGCCGGCGAAGAAGTGACGCGGTAACGAGGAAGGATATCTCGCCCATGAGACTGAGACACACATGGCTGCGACGGATCCTGTGGGGGACGGGCGTCCTGGGGGCGCTGGCGCTCGCCCCCGCGCCCGCCTCCGCCCAGGTGGCCTCGCCGCTGCAGCCGGGTCACTACGTGCCCGGGATCATGAACGTGCGGGACATGGCGACGCCGCCCGACGGGCTCATCGTGGTCTGGTACAACTGGCGCACCTCGAGCGACACCTTCGTCGACCGCGACGGCAATGAACTCAGCCGCCTGAACCTCAGCGAGATCGATCCCGGCTACCCGGATCTCGATGTCGAGCTCGAACTGACGGGCTTCGCCACCGTGCCGGTCCTCTTCTGGGCCAAGAGAACGCGCATCCTCGGCGGCGCGCGGTACATCGCGACCGTCGCACCCAACTACTTCACCGCGGACTACAAGATCGCCGGCGAGGTGGTCGGCGGCGGCAGTGATCCCGGCTACGCGGAGGGCAGCCTCTCGGGCTGGAGCGACCTCCTGGTGACCCCGCTCGGGCTCTCCTGGGCCTTCGGCCGCTTCGCCGACGCCACCGTGCCGGACGACGACATGGCCGCCATGGGCGCACCGCCGCTGCGGCGTTTCAACCTCACCACCCTGTACTCCTTCGTCGCCCCCACGGGCCGCTACACAACCGGCGCCGACGACAACCTCGGCCTCGGCTTCTGGACCCACCAGTTCCAGGCCTTCGGCTACTACTATCCTTCAGAGTATCAGACTACGGCCCTCATGGCGGGCCTGACCTACGAGCTGAACGGCGGCATCGAGGACGCCGACGTCAATCCCGGCAACCGCCTGAGCCTGGAGTGGGGCCTGAGCCAATACTTCAACTCGTGGTTCGAGTTCTCGGTCCACGGCGCGCACAACTGGCAGATCACCGACGACGCCGGGGCCGACGTCTTCTGGGACTCGTCGGTTCACGACCGCAAGAACTCGCTCATGCTCGGCGCCGGCTTCTGGCCCTGGGCCGGGCGCCTCCAGCTGACGGCCCGCTGGGGCTTCGACTATGACGTGCGGCAACGTTTCGACAATTCCAACCTGATGCTCAATGTCGTTCTCTTGACCAACCTTCTCGACGGCAGGTGATCGCCCATGATCGAATCTCTCCGCACATTGCTGAGCGGCGACCCGGTGCTGCTGCTCTTTCTGGTCCTCGGTTTCGGCTTCATGATCGGCAGGATCCGCGTCGGCTCGTTCCAGCTGGGGAACGTGGCCGGTGTCCTGCTGGCCGGGCTGGTCTTCGGACACCTGGGCTTCGAGAGCAACCCTGCCATCCAGTCGCTGGGCTTCGTGCTCTTCATTTTCTCGGTGGGCTACGAGGCGGGACCCAAGTTCGTGCAGTCGATCAAGAAGGACGGTCGCCGCTATCTGACGATAGCCGTGGTCGTGGCCGTCACCGGCTTCGGGCTAGCGTTGGCTGCGGCGCGGGTGCTCGGCTTCGAGCCCGGCATGGCGGCAGGTCTGCTCGCCGGCGCGCTCACCTCGACACCGACGCTAGCGGCCGCCGACGCGGCCGTGGCGTCGGGCGATTTCATCCCGCCGGCAGGTGTCACCGTGGAGGATGTCCGGAGCAACATCACCACGGCCTACGCCATCACCTACATCTTCGGCCTGGTGGGCCTGATCTTCGTGATCCGGCTGCTGCCGAAGGCCCTGGGCGTGGACCTGGCCGCCGAAGCGGTGAAGCTGGAGCGCGATGAGGCGGCCAGGGGACCGCATCGGCGATTCTCGCCGGGCGACATCGTCGTGCGGGCGGTGCGGATCGACAAAGAGCGCCTCGTCGGCAGGCCCCTGGACGAGTTGTACCGGGAGCTGCCTTTCCCGTTCACGGTCCAGAAAATTCGGCGTGGCGGCGAGCTCTTCGTGCCCGACGAGGAGACGGTACTCGAGATGGGCGACGCCGTGTCGATCGTGGCGGTCGTGACGCCGGATGCCATCGAGGCGCTCGAGGGGCGGGGCACGTTGACCCAGGTCCGGGACCGGGAGCTGCTCGAGTACAATCCGGAGTCCGCCCAGATCTGCCTGACCCGCAAGGACGCCGTCGGCTTGACGCTGGGCGAGTTGCAGGTCACCCAGCACCACGCGTCCTTCGTCTCGCAGATCTCCCGTATGGGCGTCGACCTGGATGTGACGTCCACCACCGAGCTCGAGCGGGGCGACGTGCTCACCGTCACCGGGCCGCACGCGGGCCTCCTGGCGGTGGGCGACCGTCTCGGCCACCTGGAGCAGGACATCGAGGAGACCGACCTGCGCACCTTCGCCTGGGCCATCGTGCTGGGCATCCTCGTGGGGACCTGGAGCATTCGGGTGGCCGGCGTCGGTATCGGGCTGGGCACGGCCGGCGGCTTGCTCGCCATGGGGCTGCTGGTGGGTTATGCCCGGTCGCTGTTTCCGGTCTTCGGCCGGGTACCGGGCGCCGTGCGCTGGGTGTTCACCGAACTCGGCCTGCTACTCTTCATGGCCGGGGTGGGCCTGCGCGGCGGCGCCGGCCTCGTGGAAACACTGATATCGAGCGGGCCCACGCTCGTGATCATCGGCGTCGCGGTGACCCTGGTGCCGCTGATGCTGGCCTACTTCGTCGGTCGCAAGATGCTCCGCATGAATCCCCTGATGCTGCTGGGGGCCATCACCGGCGCCATGACCAGCGGCGGCGCCCTGAGCGTGATCAATGACCAGGCCAAGAGCACCATCGCGGGCATCGGGTATACTGGGGCCTACGCCTTCGCCAATGTACTGCTGACGGTGGCCGGAGCGGTCATCGTCTACATGTAGAGGCTTGAGCTGATGAAACAAACGACGACCAGCCTGGGTGAGCCCCGATTTCCGTCACCGGTACATTACGCGTCGGGGAAGGAGTCGTTCGTGCCGTCCCGTGTCCTCTGGGAGGGCGGGCAGGCACCGGACGACACGATGCTCTTCGAGAGTGCGGGCCCACGCGACCGGCTCTTCTTCGATCCCCGGACGGTACGCGCCGGCATCGTCACCTGCGGCGGGCTGTGCCCGGGTCTGAACAACGTCATCCGCTCCGTCGTCCTCGAGCTGCACCACGCCTACGGTGTGAGTACCGTCCTCGGTTTTCGCGGCGGCTACGGCGGGCTCGACGCCTCGCGGGCAGAGGAACCGATCCACCTGACCACCGAGGCGGTTTCCGAGATCCACAAGGACGGCGGGACGATGCTCGGGACGTCCCGCGGCCCCGTGGACATCGGCATTGCTGTGGACAACCTCGTCGAGCGCGGCGTGAACGTGCTCTTCACCATCGGTGGCGACGGCACGCAGCGGGGCGGCCGGGCGCTCTACGAGGAAGCGACGCGGCGCAACCACCCGCTGGCCGTGGTCGGCATCCCCAAGACCATCGACAACGACGTCCCCTTCGTGAAACGCAGCTTCGGATTCACCACGGCGGTCGACACGGCCTGCGACATCATCGACAGCGCCCACACCGAGGCTCACAGTGTGCACAACGGGATCGGGCTGGTGAAGCTGATGGGACGGCACGCGGGTTTCATCGCCGCGGCGGCCACAGTCGCGAACCAGGACGTGAATTTCTGCCTAATCCCCGAAATGCCCTTCCGGCTCGAAGGCGAGAATGGCTTCCTTGCGGCCCTGGAGGAGCGGCTCCGGGATCGTCGCCACGCCGTCATCGTGGTCGCCGAAGGGGCGGGGCAGGAGTTGATCGCCGGCGAGACCGGAGAGACGGACGCCTCCGGCAATGTGGTGCTGCAGGACATCGGCCTGCTGTTGCGCGAGAAGATCGTGGCCCACTTCGAGCAGCGGGGCACCCCGGCGCTGATCCGGTACATCGATCCCAGCTACCACATCCGCGGCTGCGCCGCCAACACCGAGGATTCTGTGATGTGCGACCGCTTCGCCCGGCATGCCGTCCACGCCGCCATGGCGGGGAAGACGGGGCTCGTCATCGGCCTGGTCAGTGGGAAGTTCGTCCACGTTCCCATCGAGTTGATCGAGGCCGGCAACAAGCGAGTGGAGCCGAACCGCGAGCTGTGGCAGGCCGTGCTGGCTGCGACGGGTCAGCCGGCGTCCATGAATGGCTAGGGAAGGTCTCGTGATGACGATGATCCAAAGGCTCGCCGGACTCGGCACCTACGCGGGCGCGCGCCTCGTGGTGGGCAGGCGGGCAGTCTTCGAGAACACGGTCACCGTGTGCAGCGGCGAGGGCATTCGCATCGCCTACGCCAGTGAATCCGGCGTGATATCAGCGCCTCCTGTATCCAGAACAACACATCCGGTACGGTCGTCGCCGGTCAGGTCGCCAACCTGGAGGACCCCAAGGCCGGCGCGGTCTCGATCCGCTACATGTCCACCGACGATCCCGACCCAGCCTGCCGTTACCCGTCGGCAGGGGCCCCAAGCGACGGTCGTGGGTGTGGCTGTACAGGCCGCGGCGCGGTCGGTTAGAATGCTGCGCATTCACGCACCCCGGTCCGCCAGCGGAGAGAATCCCGGATGCTCCCGTTCGTAGTCCAGCCGCCAAGCCGCCTCCGTAGTCTGTTCGCGTGTGGGCTTCTGCTCGTGAGCCTGGGGGTCGCGGCCCAGACGGAGATCCCGGTCGAATCGGCGCCGACCAACGACGAGACCACCGACCAGATCGACGCCCTGCGCAACCGGCTGTCCGAGATAGAAGCACAGAATACCGAGCTCCAGGAACGACTCGATGCGGCCCGGGCTGCGGGCGACGAGAGCGCCGCCGACCTGCAAATTCTTCGCGATGAGATTGCCGCCCAGCGGGACCAGATCGCACGGCAGCTCAACGAATTGGAGAAGCAGCAAGAGCGCCTCGCGTCCCAGGATGAGCGGCTCTCACGCCTCGAGCAGGAAACGGTATCGCTCAACGCCCGCCTCCTCGAGATCGTGGACCAGCTGCCCGACTCCACTCTCGCGGCCAACATGGCCGTGCGACTCGATCGCGTCGAGTCGTCGGTGGAGGAACTGCCCGAGTTGCCCGCCGAGGTGGTCAGCGCCGGCGAGTTCCCGGGTTCCTTCCGCATTCCCGGCACCGACGCCATGCTCAAGATCGGCGGCCTGGTCAAGGCGAGCGTGGTATTCAACCTCGACGCCCTGGCCACCGACGACCGCTTCTTCACCGCCGGCATCCCCATCTCGGGCACGCAGGAAGCGGGCAAGGGCCCGCGACTGACCATGTCGGCCCGGCACAGCCGCTTCAACTTCGACCTGCGCACCCCCACCGGGGTGGGCCACGTGCGCGCCTTCATCGAGGGCGACTTCGCCGGCGAGGGCAATACCTTCCGCCTGCGCCACGCCTACGGCCAGTTCAACAAGTACCTCTTCGGCCAGACCTGGTCGACCCTGGTGGATCTGATCGCGGTGCCCGAGCAGATCGATTTCGAGGGCCTCAATGCGCAGATCCTCCGACGCAAGGCACAGATCCGCGGCATCTACACGCTGGGCAATAACGAAATCAGTGTCGGCATCGAGGATCCCGCCCCGGACCTCACCGGCGCCGATGGGGTCAGCCTCGCGCCCGACGTGGTCGCCGGCACCACATGGGCGGTGCCGTGGAACCACTTCCGGACCGCGGTCATCCTGCGCCAGTTGAAGGGCGAAACCGAGGTCAACCCGGGTCGAAACTACTCCTCCTTCGCCTGGGGCGTGTCGCTGAGCGGCCGCGTCAACCTGCCGAGCGTCTCCGAGGACGACAACCTGCGCTTCGCCTTGCACTTCGGGAAGGGCTACGGCCGCTACGTCAACGACCTCGGCGCTGTGGGTGGGCAGGACGCCGTCTTCGACGCGGCGCAAGACCGGCTGCGCACCCTGCCCGTCTACGCCGGCCACGCCTCCTACTCTCACTGGTGGAAGACCGAGAGCTGGCGCTCCACGCTCTGCTTGGGCCTCGTCCACGTCGACAACCTGGACATCCAGACCGACGACGCCTACCGCCAGACCTATCGCATCAGCCTGAACCTCATCTACTCGCCCGCGCCGCGCATGGACGCCGGCCTCGAAGTCCTCCACGGGCGCCGCGTGAACAAGGACCGGCAGGACGGCCGCGCCACCCAGGTTCAACTCGCGTGGTACTTCCGCTTCTAGCTGACCGCCCTGGCCCTTACCTGGGATGATAGGGATGGACATGGCTGCGAGGTGCCGCCCTCTACGTCGGTCGAGTCAAAGGCTAGACGGTCCTGCGTGACGGATCGACGCGAGGCCGAGGTTCGGGTGCCTCGCCGGCAGCAGGACCACGAGCCACAGCGGCTCGTCGCGGGCGGTCGTCTTCTGAATCGGCCGCCGAATTGGCGGCGGAGTACTACCAAGGTGTGATAGCGCCCCGCTTGGCTGACGATCTAGCCTGCGTCGACGCTGAGGTTCATCACCCGCACGGATCCGGTCCCGTCACGGCAAGAGCCGACGACCGGAACCCGGCGGAGATCGGAGGTCGCTCTCGTGAGGATTCGAGCCTGCATCCTGTTGATCGTGTGCATCGGCCTGCTCGCGCAGACTGGCTGTTCCCGCTTCACGTCGTCCAAGCGCCTCAACCTGTCCCCCTTCGCCGAGGACATGATCGCCGTGGCAGGCGACATCCAGTACGGCCTCGGCCAGACCTACTCCGTCTACCTGCGCGGCTACAGCGAGACGCCCGAGGCGGCGCGGATGTCGGCCATGGCGATCAAGATTCGCGCCATTATCCGTGGTGCCATCTCCTACGCGCTCGAGGTTGTCTCCCTCGCCGACTCCCGCATGAGCGGGCTGGAGCGGACCCAGTCCCTGGGCGACAAGATCGAGGAGCTGATGCGGCCGGTGGTGGCACCGCCGGCGCAGGCGTTGAACATCAGTCCGGCCGAACTCGACACCATCCTGGCCGACGTGCGCGGCCAGAAGAACCTCATCGACGGGCTAAGCGCCGCGCAACCCATCATCAACGAGATCGCCCGGGTCTCGGGCGAGATCTTCGAGGACACCAAGCGCGCCCTCGACGCGGCTGCCGACGCCACCCAGCGCCGGATTGAAGCGAACGTCGCCCCCGTTATGGCCCGCGATACCATGCTGCGCAACTACCAGCTCATGGGCACCAGCGCCATCGATCTCGTCGCTCGGTATCGCCACGGTGACCTTGCCGCCATGGACTCGCTCGTGGTCCTGATCCCGAGCGTGGCCGATGTCGCCTCGACGGAGGACGGGCTGACGGTGGCCGAGCTGCATGCCATCGAGGATCGCCTGATCTTCGCCCTCGAGACGATCAGCAACGTGCGGATACAGTTGGCCCCCGACATCGAGCTCTACTGGAAGCAGCAGGCCGAGCTCGAGGAACTCGTGGCCGCCTTTAACGCGGCGCTGCGGCAGGCCCGGGTCGCCATTATCGCCTGGTCGCGGGCCCACCAGCGGCTCGCTTCGGGCATCACCGATCCGGCCGAGATCGACATCTTCGGCATCGCCAAGAAGGCGGCCGGGAGTTACCTGCCTTTGCCCTAGGGCGAAACCACGAGAGGAGATGGACATGCTGCCGCGCGCCGTCGCCTACCTCCTGCTCGCGCTCGCCGCGCTTCCGCTGGCACACACGAGCCACGCCCAGGAGCAACCCGGCCGCCCCCGCATCGGCCTCTGCCTGGCTGGCGGCGGCGCCCGCGGCGGCGCCCACGTGGGCGTTCTCAAGGTGCTCGAGGAGATGCGCGTGCCCATCCACTGCGTCGCCGGCACGAGCATCGGCTCCATCGTAGGCGGCCTCTATTCCTCGGGCCTGTCGCCGGCTGCCATGGACAGCGCCATCGCGGGCATCGACTGGTTCGACGTCTTCCAGGACGCCCCGCCGCGTCGGCTCACTAGCTTCCGGCGCAAGCAGGAGGACTACCTCCCTTACTTCGATTTCCGGATGGGCGTCGGCAAGGGCGGTCTCCGCATGCCCGGCGGTATCGTGACCGGCCAGAAGCTGCAGTTCCTCCTGCGACGGCTCACCGTGCACACCATCGGCGTCGACGACTTCGACGAGCTGTCCATTCCCTACCGAGCCGTGGCGGCGAGCCTCGAGGACGCCAGCGTGGTCGTGCTCGACAGCGGCTCGCTGGCCGACGCCATGCGCGCCAGCATGGCCATCCCCGGGGTCTTCACGCCCCACGAGATCGACGGCGAGATTCTCGTCGATGGCGGCCTTCTGCGCAACGTTCCCTACGACGTGGTCAAGTCCATGGGCGCGGATGTGATCATCGTGGTCGACGTGACCAAGCCGCTGAGCGAGCTGGAACGGAACCCAACCCTGCGCGACGTCATCCGGCAGACCTCCACGCTGAACATCGTAGCCAACTCGAATGTGTCCATCGCGGGGATGGACCCCGGCGACCTGCTGATGGTCCCGGACTGCGGCGGGATCGGCATCGAGGAGTTCGACCGCATGGCTGAGGCCACGGTGTCCGGCACGGTCACCGCCCGCGAGCATCTCGACTGGCTCCGGCAGTACTCCCTGCCCGAGGCTGAGTATGCGGCGTGGCAGACCCGGGTGCGGGCCGGCACCGAAACCGAAACCATCCAGATCGGCAATATTAAAGTGGCCGCGCCTAGCCGCGTCGATCCGCGCCGCATTCGCGAGCGGGTGCAATCGCCGCCCGAGGCACCCCTGGATCTCGACCTCCTGGCCGGGGACCTCGAGCGCGTCTATCGCCTCGGCGAATTCGAGATGGTGGATTTCGCCCTCGCACGCACCCCCGATTCGCCCGCTCGCGATCTTGCCATACGCACCCGCGACAAGCGCTGGGGCCCTAACTACCTGCGCTTCGGCGCCGCCATGGAGGGACACCTTGACGGCCGCGCCCACTTCGCCATCCTGCTCTACCACCGCATGGCCACGGTCAACCGCCTCGGCGCCGAGTGGCGCAACCAGGCCATCCTCGGCGACCGCCTCGGACTGGATACCGAGTTCTACCAGCCGCTGAGCATGCGGGGGCGTTTCTTCGTGGCGCCGCGCCTGCAGGGGCTGATCAGCAAGCGCGAGCGCTGGTTCACCAGCGAACTGGCCACCCTCGTGACCTCCCGCGAGTGGGAAGCCCGGCTGGATCTCGGCCTGAACCTGTCGGCCTGGGGTGAGTTGCGGCTCGGCGGCTACCACGGCGACTACACCGGCGACCTGGAAAACCAGTCGGGCATCCTCGACGACGGCCGCGGCGGCTGGCGCGGCAGTCTGATCTTAGACCGCTTGGACAACGTTGACTTTCCGCAGAGCGGCTGGGCCCTCGGACTCGAGGGTCGCATGGCGCGCGACGGCCTGGGCGCCGGCACCGAGTACGACCGCCTCCTCGGCCGCCTGCAGGGCGTCGCCAGCGCCGGCCGCGTGTCCTTCAACGCGCGGCTCGAGGGCGGCACCTCCTTCCAGACCGCGCTGCCCTTCCACGACCGCTTCGAGTTGGGCGGCTTCACGCGCCTCAGCGGCCTGGAGCGCGGCCGCGTCTTCGGCGACGAGATGGCCCTGGGCACGCTTGCGGCCTACCTGCGCCTCGCGCGCCTCGATCCCTCGCTGGGTCAGCACATCTATCTCGGGCTGGCCTTCGAGACGGGGCAGGCGTGGGACCATGCCGAGTCTCCGGCGCTAGCTGACCTGCTCGTGGGCGGGACGGCCTTCCTGGGAGTGGAGACGCTGCTCGGGCCCTTCTATGTAGGTTACGGCGTGGTCGAGGGCGGCCACGAGTCGTTCTACGTGCTGCTCGGGCGCAGCTTCTAGTGCTGGTGTGGCCGGACCGTACCACGTTGGTGGGATAGCGTCCGTGCTGGCTGGCGCGATAGGGTGTCCAATTGAAATCGTGCAACTCATGGACTCGGGACCGACGACGACCGCCCACCTTTTCGTTGGAGATATCCATGGGAAAAGTCCTGCTCGCGGCATTGCTGCTCACCATTCTCGCGGCTTCGCTGGCCCCCGCCGCGGCCAAACTGGTTACGGTCGAGCCCATCCCCAATCCTATCCCCGACGATCTCCTGTACGGCGAGATCCTCCGCGAGGTCCGCATCGAGGGGAACAAGTACACCCGCGAGTGGATCATCCGGAAAGCCGTCCGGTCGGAGATCGGGCACCCGTATACGCAGGAAAACGCCCAGCGCGATGTGCTGTGGGTCCTGCGGCTGGGCGCGTTCACGTCGGTCTCCGTCGCCACCGAACTGGTCGAGGACGGCATTGTCCTCATCGTGACCGTGGTCGAGGCCACGCCCTACATCCCGTCCCTGAGCATCCGGCTAACCCAGGAGAACGGCATCGAGATCGGTCCGGCCGTGTCCTCGAGCAACGTCCTGGGGACCGCTTCCCGGGCCTCGGCCTACGTCCGCGTCGGCGGTGCTCTCAATGTGGGCTTTCGCTACGCCGACCCCTTACTGCCGGGTCGTAGTTTCATCCACGGTTACCGCTTCGAGTACTTCCACCGGGAGCGCACCAACGAGTTGATGTTCTTCGAGGAAACCACGGACGAAATCTTCCTCGAGTTCCTCCAGGCGACCCAGGAGCAAGGGCGCGTCGGTTTACGCTTCCGCTACGTCGGCCTCAGTTCCGACGAGGACGGGGTGACCCTGAGCGACGACAACAAGGACCAAGTTCCGTCGTTGGGGTTGTTCTTCCAGAGCGACTCGCGCAACGGAATCTATCCCACCGACGGCTATTACCTGGACATCGCCGCCAGCAAGTTGGGCATCTTCGGCGGCGACGCCGATTACTGGCGCCTCGACGTGGATCTGCGCGCCTACAGGCCACTGCCGCTATTCGGCCGCCGGCACTCCATGACCCTGAGCTCCTTCGCCTCCCTGACCAGCGGCGAACTCGACGAGACTATCCCCCTGTGGGAGGAGTTCTACATCGGCGGCACCAACTCGGTGCGCGGCTGGTCGATGGGCTCGCGTCAGGGCCAGCACCAGTGGCTCAACACCATCGAGTACTGGTTCCGGCTCATGGACCAGAAGCGCTTCAAGTTCTGGTTCATCAAGTGGCGCATGGGGCTGCAGTTCGGTGCCTTTTTTGACTTCGGCACGGCCTGGTCGGACTACCAGGACCTCGAGAAGAACATGATCGCAGGCGGTGGTTTGGGCCTCCGCCTCACCCTGCCGGTGATCACCATGTTCCGCATGGACTTCGCCTACGGCGAGGAGGGCATGGGCGTTCGCTTCTTCATCGGTGGCGCCGAGAAGGCCATCGCCCAGAAGCCGCGGGTACGCTAGCAGGATCAGGAGATCGAGATGCACGGATCGGCATGGAAACGAAGCCGGAGTTACCTGGCGGCCTTGGCGATGATCTCGACCCTCGTCGCGATGCTCGGCCTCGCGAGCGGCTGCGCGCGCGATTACGTATCCGGCCAGCCGACTCTGGTCATGATCAGCGAGGAGGAGGAGGTTGCCCTCGGCAAGAAGTACGACGAGCAGATCGTGGCCGAGTACGGCGTCTACGACGATCCCGAGCTGTCGGCCTACGTCGAGGAGCTTGGCCAGTCGCTGGCCGCGGTCTCGCAGCGCTCCCACCTCGACTACCACTTCCGCGTGCTCGACGACGGCGTGGTCAACGCCTTCGCCCTGCCCGGCGGCTACATCTACATGCCGCGCGGCATCCTCGCCTTCTTCAACTCCGAGGACGAACTCGTGGGCGTGCTGGGCCACGAGACCGCCCACGTGGTGGCGCGCCATAGCGCTGAGCAGATGTCACAGCGGGTCCTCTTCACCGGCTTCGGCCTCACCGACCGTCTGGCCGCGCGCTTCCCTGTGATCGGCGGCCTGGCCACTGCTCCCATCAACCTGGGCCTGCTCAAGTACAGCCGCGACCAGGAATCGGAGTCGGACCGGCTGGGCGTCGAGTACGCCACCCGCACCGGCCACGATGCCCACGCCATGGCCGACTTCTTCAAGACCCTGGGGACCATGTCCGCCCAGGCGGATCACGAGATACCCACGTACATGTCGTCGCATCCACACCCCGAGGACCGCTACGAGCGCGTCAACCAGCTCACCGACGAGTGGCAGGCGAAGCTCGGTGTTTCGCTGGAGCCGTCCGACCCCACCGACTATCTGAAGCGCATCGACGGGATCGTCTACGGTCCCGACCCCCGCCTCGGCTTCGTCGATGACAACGTCTTCTACCACCCTGCGCTTGCCTTCCAGTTCCCCGTACCGAAGGACTGGAAGCTGGCTAACTCTGCCACTCGCGTACTGACGGTGGTGTCGGACGAGAAGGCCCTGGTGCAGATGACGCTGGCCGACGAGGCCACCGCGACAAAGGCCGCCAGTGCCTTCCTGGCCGGCGAGGATCTCGACCTGATCGCGCGCCGTGAGGATCGGGTGAACAGGCTGACGGTGGTCGAGCTGGAGTCGGTCCATACCGACGGCCGGACACGGACCATGGTTCTTTCCCGCTTCGTCGAGCACGGGGGCAAGGTGCTGGCTTTCAATGCGCTCGCGGGCGAACGGGACTACCCGGCGCGGCGCGTGCAGGTCGTCCAGGCTCCAGTCGTCGCCACGTGGCCTCTTTGATCATCGACGATTTCCCTCACCATGCTTCGACACATCCAACGAAAGCGATCACCGTGAAACGACTCGCTGCCACGATCCTGCTACTGCTGGTCGGTGCCGCCGCCCACGCTGACGACCTCGCGGCCCACCGCCTGTTTCACATCGAGCGCAACAAGAACGCGAACATCGTCTGCTACGACGCCCAGGTGCAGGCGGACGGGACCTTGCCGGAAAAGAACCCCGTGGTGGTGTACTGGCTGAAGCTCGCCGAGGGCGGCGAGCGCAAGGGGCTCAAGCGCATCGAGCGCAAGATGGCCTACGGATTCAAGGTGGAGAATCGCGAGGGCGACCGGCTGGAACTGAAGATGAAGGCTGACGTGGGCCGCAACGTCTTCGTGGAGGCCGTCGACGACACATTTCGCGCCTTCATCGACATCGACGGCAAGCGCTCGTGCCTCGACCACATCTACATCTTCGCCGACGAGAGCGGCATCATGCCCAGTGTGGAGTACATCGAATTGTTCGGTGTGGACGCGGCGACAGGCGAGGACGCCTACGAGATGTATCTGCCCTGATGCCGCAGCCAAGGCTGCACGGTCTGAACCGCGCCGCCAGAAGGGAAAGAATCGAGCATGACAGCAAGCAAGCGACTCGTCGGCCTCTACCTGGTGGTCGCGACCCTCAGCATCGCGGCTGCTCCGGCCCTGGCCCAGCCGGATCCGCTTTCCTGCGGCTGCAATTTCGACGACGTGCCGGGCGTGGTCTGGTGGGGCCAGGCGCGGGAGATGACCGTGGCCGAACTGGCCGCCTACGCCGCACCGGTCTTCTGGTTCTCACCGGACGAGCCGTCGCTCGGCGACGTCCACGGCCCCGGCGTCAGCCTGCCTGAGGCCTTTCCCTTCGAGACCGCCGCCGGTCCCGTGGTCTACTACCAGCTGAAGGAGGTGGTGCGCACCACCACCCGCCGCGACTCGCCTATCTATCGCGAGGCCGGCGACGATCGGGGCGAGGCGGTGATCACCATCGACGACGGCGGCCTGCTGTTGCTCGAGTTCTACGCCTACTATGCCGAAGAGGCGGGCTTCAGCTCCCACCATCACGATGTGGAGGGGGCGGAGTTCCGTATCGCCGTGGCTCTCAGTGACGGCGAGTATCTCAGGGGACTCGGCTATCCGCAGTGCGGCGAGAGCCACGTCGTCGTGTTCGTGACCCGCGTCGTGGCCAAGGCTCACGGCATCGAGTGGTACTGGAACGTGCTCGACGTGGACAAGGACACCCGCCTGCCCATGAACCTGCTGGTGGAGGAGGGCAAACACGCCACGGCCCCCGACAAGAACGCCGACGGCTACTTCACCCCGAGCTACGACGTCAACGTGCGCGTCAACGACGCCTGGGGCGTGCGCGATATCATAAGCTCGGGCGGCCTCTTCGCCGCCAGCTACCAGGCCTGGATGACCAAGGTGCGCCACCCCGAGGACCGGGTGCTGCCGCCGCTGCCGGACGACAGTCCGCTGCGCGCCAAGCTGGCGAATCAGCAGGTGGAGTACACCCGCGGCAACGCGGTATACGAACTGCGACCGTTACCCTCGGCCGCGCAGGCCGCCGCCTGGGACGCCGAGCAGGAGGGCGCGTCTCACCTGGAGAAGTTCCTGGTGGGCAAGGAAATGCCAGAAGGCCCCGAACACGGCGAGGTCTCCGACATGGAGCAGGCCCTGGGCTGGATCAACGCCGGCACCTTCAAACGCTCGCTGTCCATCTCGGCCTACGCTGACGGCAAGTGGGGCTTCAGCTGGACCTTTCCCTTCTTCATCGGCAAGAACATGACCGTGCCCATGACCGGCGGTTACGTGCTGCACCGTATGTATCTCAAGAACACGAATCTGCGCGACTTCGGCTGGACCCTGCTCTACGCCAACTCGGCCTCGCGGTGGATGGATCCCTACGTCGCGGCCGGCGTGGAGTGGTACGACCGCGACCTGGGCATGGGGGTGACCGAGCGGCGCGCCGATTTCGTGGTCGACACCGGGTTTAAGTTCCGCACCCAGGTAGGCCAGTCGCCGCTGAAGTTCCTTTCCTTCCTCACCGAGTTCTGGGGGCTGCGCCTGGGCGTCAAGAACTACGGGTTCTTCAACATCGACCGGCTGACCTACGTGGTGGAGATCGGGGCGGGGTCATTCTAGGTGTCCGGATCAGGGCGTGAGCAGGAAGTTTCGTGATGACCGTGATGCAATGGCTCGTGGGGCTCCCTCCTGTCATCGGCGGGACGATCTTCGCCGTCGCGGCGGTCGTCACCGGCCTCGGTGCCTATTCAGGCGCGCGCCTCGTCGTGGGCAGGCGGGCGATCTTCGAGAACAGCAACCTGGCTCTACAGCTGTTCCGGGTCGTCGCTACGCTGCTCTCTCTGCTCTTGTCGCTGACCTTCGCGGACGTCCGCCTCGAGACAAGTGCAATACGCGATTCAGTCGACGCCGAAGCCGGTCTACTCAGCGACACGTTCAAGAACCTCGACGTATTCGACTCGGCCAAAGCCGAGACGATCAGGGCTCAACTCGTGGAGTACATCGACGCGGTCATCGAGGACGAGTGGGAGGCCATGCGACGCGGCGAATTCGCCGTGGAGGTCGCGGACCTCTTTCAGAATCTCGAGATCGCGGTCATGACCCTCGAGACGACGACTCCGCTCCAGGAAGAACTCCGCCGCCGGATCATCGACGATATCGATGCCGTCAGTGACAGCCGCGTGAACCGGCTGACCAAGATAACGACGAGGGTTCCCGTGTTCCTTTACGTCGCGTTTCTGGCGTTCTTGTGGAGCAATGCTATGCTCAGCGTCTTCACGCCGCGGAACAAGGCGGTCGTCTTCATCGGCGCCTACTGCGCCTTCGTCGGCATCGTGATCTATGTAATCCTGGCGCTGAACAACCATTTCGAAGGTGTCGGCGCCGTGACGCCGGATTCGCTCGAGTACCTGTCCAGCTACATCAAGGGGATGTGATGAACGGCCTGCCCGGTGGGACCACCGCGCCGCGATGGTGGGGTGGCTGATCTCGCCCCGTCGGAGACCCTCGACAAGGACATGTGAGGATCAATCGGGGGCCATGCCGCCAGCGAGCCCTGTGCCATTCTGCTGGAACTCGACCAGCGCCGCCACTATAGCCTCGGGCCGCTCTTCGTAGAGGAAGTGCCCCGCGCCGGCCACGGTCCGGAACGTGGCGTCCGGCAGTCCGTCGCGGAGCGTCGCCACGTCCTCGTCCCCGAGCGCGCCATGGTGCTCGGCGCCGCCGAGAAGCACAAGCACCGGCTGCGCGACCTCGCCGAGGCGCGGCCGGAGTTCGTAGGGTTCCGGCTGCTCCGCCATGGCGATGAAGGCATTCAGCGTGCCGTCCATGTCCCGCCGGGCTCCCTTGATGTACTCGCGCGCGGTGCGCCCATCCACCCAACTCGCGTCGCCGGACGAGTCTTTCAGGGCGTCGATCGCGCCCTTCCGGATGAACTGGCTGCCGACCACCTTGGCCAGCAGCTTCGCCAGCTTCAGTCCGGTCTTCATGGTGGGCGTGGCCGCAGTCTCGGCCGGTCCGCCCTCGATGGAGACCAGCGCCCCCACCTGGTCGGGCCGGGCGAGGGCCAGACGTAGCGCCATGGAGAAGCCCACGCCCTGGGCGACGACAAGGGCCCCGGTCACCTCGAGTTCGTCCAGCACCCGGGCCACGCGGTCCGCCTGGGCGGTCAGCGTGTAGTCGGCGCCGTCCGGCCGGGCCGATTGACCGAGTGCTAGCGGCTCTACGATGATCGTGCGGTAGCCTTGCTCGTGCAGCAGTGGCGTGATCTTGCGGAAGCCATAGGCGCACCCCGACAGCCCCGGCAACAGAACGACGGGGCGCCCCGCGCCCTCATCCAGGACGACGAGATCCTCGTCTGGCGCGACGGTGATCGTGGTCAAACCCGTCGCGCCGACCGCCAGCAGCAGTACCAGCATCCCCATGTGTACCTTCCAGTCAGCCAGTCCGGATAATTCGCCGTCGCGAGCGTTCGTGATCTTGTCCCGGATGAACCTCCGATCGTATACCACGAACGTGGGATACCAAGGGCGCGCCCCGATCATCTAGTCTTGTCCGGACTCCATAGCGGACACAGCCCGGCGCGCGCAGAGGTGTATTTTGGTGTTCGGCAGGCAATTAGGAATCAAGAGTATCGAACGCGCCATTGCCAGCGAGTACATCGACTTCTGCGCCCGGGTGCCGACCATCCGCCACCGGATGCTGGGCCGCGGCCTGGAGAAGCTGCGCCGCCACAACGTGAACGAGAATCCCCACGACAATCCGCCGCGCGTGCAGGAACTTCGCTACGTCTCCATGCGCAATCTCATTTCCTCCTACGCCCGGGCCCTCGACGACGGCCGCATCAGTCCGCGCGTGCGCCGGGCATTCGTCAAGAACTTCATCGGCCAGAGCCTCATGGGCCAGGAGGAACGCCAGGCGCCGTTCGTCGCCAAGTACGGTTACGAGCCGCCGGCCTGGATGACCATTAGTCCCACCCAGGTGTGCAACCTCAACTGCAGCGGCTGCTACGCCGGCAGCCACAACAAGACCCGGGCCACCCTGCCCTACGACGTTTTCATGAAAGTGCTCGCGGACAAGCGGCAGGCCTGGGGTTCGCACTTCACCGTGATCTCCGGCGGCGAGCCCATGCTCTACCAGTCGCAGGGCAAAGACATCTACGACTGCCTGGCCCACGCCCATCAGGACTACCACCTGATGTACACCAACGGCGTGCTCATCGACCGCGACGCGGCCAAGCGCATGGCCGACCTGGGGAACATCACGCCGGCCATCTCTGTGGAGGGCTGGGAGGAGGAGACCACCGCCCGGCGCGGCAAGGGCGTCTACAAGAAAACGCTCCAAGCCATGGATCATCTGCGGGCCGAGGGCGTGCCCTTCGGCATTTCGTTGACAGCCATGCGCCACAACGCCGAGCTGGTCATGTCCGACGAGTTCCTCGACTACTGGTTCGACGAGCAGGGCGCCGTCTACGGCTGGCTATTCCAGTACATGCCCATCGGCCGCGGCAGCACTATCGACGACATGGTTACCGCGGATCAGAGGCGCTGGATGCTGGATCGGCTGCTCAAGCTGCTCTACGACAACGGCCGCTTCATGATCGACTTCTGGAACGGCGGCCCCCTGTCCGAGGGCTGCATCGCGGCCGGGCGCCAGGGTGGCTACTTCTATCTCGACTGGAACGGCGACATCTCGCCCTGCGTGTTCATGCCCTACGCGGCAGCCAACATCAAGGAGGTGTACGCCAAGGGGCTCGACCTATCGTCTGTGCTGGAAAGCGGTTTGTTCAGGGAGATCCGCGACTGGCAGGAGGAGTACTACGGCAAGAAGGACGGCACCCCGCCGGGCAATCTGTTCATGCCGTGCCCCATGCGCGACCACCACGACGTGGTCCACGACGCGGTGCTGAAGCACGGCGGGCGGCCCACCGGCCCGGAGGCGGCCGCGGCCCTCGCGGACGATGACTACCGCGTCCGGCTGCGGCGCTATGGCGAGAAACTGGCGCTCAAGCTGGCGCCGTACTGGGGCGACGGCGGCAGGAAGGTGCGGGGCGACCTGTATGGGCTCGAGGAACTGCCGGCGATCGCCAGCACAGGCGCCCCGATCGCGCGGGACGGGGAAGTTGAAGGCGCGGACGAGATGCAGGCCGAAGCGTAGATGCCCGGCCGAGAGCCGTCAGTCGGACACGTCGCGGATCAAGCCGCCGCGGAGCCGCGTTTCGTCCGCGCCGCCGACTCGACCTAATTCGAGGACTACGGCCAATTTGCTGACTGATCCGGCTCGGTCGAGTCGCCAATAAACCGGAGGAGATTCCCATGCGGTCCGTCGCCCTCGCGCTGATCCTGCTCGCCATGTGCGCCATTCCCGCCGCCGCCGATGTCCACGCCGATGCCGCCGCCGCCATCGACGCGATGATGGCCGCGCTCGAGCACGACCGTGCCCTCGCGCTCGGCGACGAGGCGGTGGTCGCCTTTGGGATCGTGCCCCGGTTCTACGCCGCCAATGGCAACGTCTCCGCATGGTCCGACCCGGCCACGGTGGGTCGCATGCTCGCCGCCATCGAGAACATGCGAGACGACGGGCTCGAACCGGCCGACTACCACGGCCCCGCCCTGACCGCTCTGGGCGCCGAACTGCCGGCCGACGGGCAAACCCTCGCCCGCCGCGACGTGCTGCTCACCGATGCCCTCTACGTCATGCTCTACCATCTGATCTTTGGCAAGGCCGACCCCTCCCGCCTCGACGCTGACTGGAATATCGATGACCTGTACGACGGGCTCGACGTAGAGTCCGACGAGGTGCGCGACGAGATCACGGCCCGGATCCTGGCCGCCGTCGCCGACGGAGACCCCGCCGACGTGCTCGATCTCGCCCGTCCCCAATTGCATATCTACCTAGAATTGCGTCGGGCCTTCGTCCGCTATCGCGAACTGGCGGCGGCCGGCGGCTGGCCCGAGGTGCCCGCCGGATCCACCCTGCGCGAGGGTGACCAGGATCCCCGCGTGGCAGGCCTGCGCTGGCGCTTGTCGACCACCGGCGACCTCGCCGAGGACAGGATGAACGGCGAAACCTTCGATGCCGACGTCACCGCCGCCGTCGTCTGCTTCCAGGCCCGCCACGGCCTCGACGCCGACGGCGTGGTGGGCAAGGGCACCCTGGCGGCGCTCAACGTGCCGGCCGCCACGCGGGCCGCCCAACTCCGCGTCAACCTCGAGCGCGCACGCTGGGTCATGAACTTCGACCCCGGCGACGATCTCGTCCTGGTAAACGTGGCGTCCTTCCGGGTCTCGCTCGTCCGTGACCGGGAACTGGCGTGGCGCTCCCGGGTGCAGGTGGGCAAGCCCTACACCCGCACGCCCATTTTCGCCGACGCCATGACCTACCTCGAGCTCAATCCCACCTGGACGGTGCCCGCGTCCATCGCCAACAAGAGCATCCTGGAGGGGCTGAAGGCCGATCCCGACTACCTCACCCCTCGAGACATGGAGCTGCTGGACAGTCAGGGTCGTGAGGTCTCTCCCGCCACCGTGGACTGGAGCACGGTTTCCAGGATGCCATATACCGTGCGCCAACAACCCGGCCCCAAGAACGCCCTCGGTCGCGTGAAGTTCATGTTCCCCAACAAGCACGCCGTATACCTGCACGACACGCCCAGCAAGCAGCACTTCAGCCGCTCGGCGCGCGCCTTCAGCCACGGCTGCATCCGGACCGAGAACCCCTTCGACCTGGCGGAGCTGTTGCTGGACGACCAGCCCGAGTGGACCCGCGAGCACATCGACCAGGTCATCGAGAGCGGCAAACGCACCACCGTGAAGCTCAGCAAACCGCTGCCGGTCTTCCTGCTCTACTGGACGGCCTACGTGGACTTCGACGGCGCGGTGAACTTCCGCGAGGACCTCTACACGCGGGACGCCGCCGTGCTGACCGCGCTCCAGGGGCCCCACGTGATCCGCGCGCGTCACGAGCGCAACTGATCGACCCGCGCGCCGGATGGAGACGTCTGTGCGCTAGGGATGGCGGTAGACGGCGACCAGGGTGGGGGAGAGCTGCTTTGGATTTCCAATTCGCAATTCACATTCGCATCGAGAGACTGTAGGTCGGGGACTTGCGAAAGGTGCTCTGGAATTCCTACCCGCGACCCTGATTCTCGAACACCGTCTCTGATAGGGTCGAGTTCTCGGAATCAATAGTTCAAGATTCGCGCATGATCCAACTGTATAGGAGCCAGCAAGCCATGGACCAGTTCTCCGTCAAGTTCCTGATCTGGGCCACGGCGCTGGGCGGCCTCAGTGCTGTGTCGCTACCCCTCGGATCCTTCTTCGGCCTGCGGACCCGCCCGCGCCCCGCAATCATCTCGACCCTCGCAGCCTTCGGCGCCGGCGCCCTCCTTGCCGCGCTGTCGGTGGAAATGGTGGCGCCGACGGTCTTCGCACTCGGCGGCGGCGACCACGCCTCGCATGGCGGCGATTCCCACCGCAATTTCTACGCTCTCCTGGCCGGACTGATCCTCGGCGGTATCCTCTACTTCCTGCTCGACCAGCTCGTGAACGCCCACGGCGGTTTCCTGCGCAAGACCGCCACCAGCGTCGCTTACTTCGATCTCGGTCCACGCCGGCGCAAGATGCAGCTGGTGCGGGACCTGTCGCGTTTCCCGTTGCTGCAGGATCTCGCCCCTGAACACATTGACACCCTGGTCGCCATGGTCAGACCGGTGGCCTACATCGACGGCGACATCGTGGCGGCGCAGGAGCAAGAGTTCCCCGGGGTACTGTTCGTCCTCGAGGGCAAGGTCCGCGCCAGCCGGGACGGCGTCGTGGTGGTCGAAATGGGGCCCGGCGAGGTGGTCGGCGTGGCCCAGCTCGTACTGGGGCTGCCGAATCTGGGATCCGCCGTGGCCGTTGGCGACGTGGTCGGGCTCGCCCTCTCTCGAGAGAACCTCGACAGGCTGCGCGAGATCGCGCCGCAGTTCGATCGCGCCTGCCGGGAACTGACGGCCGAGCGCATGGGACTCCTCCGCGGCGAGATGACCAGTCGCCGCGAACTGGCCGAGCAGTGGTACGAGAAGGCCTCGCACGCGGTCAAGTCCGGTTCCGTTCTTCCCAGCAGCGACCAGTTGCAGCGA
This sequence comes from bacterium, assembly GCA_003353795.1. Classification (GTDB taxonomy): domain Bacteria; phylum Krumholzibacteriota; class Krumholzibacteriia; order LZORAL124-64-63; family LZORAL124-64-63; genus Glo-17. Next base: position 3,967 of record PIVY01000033.1, on the reverse strand, counting down.
GCCCGCGAATCTCACTCCGGAGCTCCGCTGGCCATCTGGCTCGGAATCCTGCTCGACGGCATCCCCGAGAGTTTCGTCATCGGCGCCGGCATGGTGGTCATGCTCCAGGCCAACGCGCAGAGCCTCGATGCCCTGACCTTCGGCGCCGTCATTCCCTACACGCTGATCGCCGGCCTCTTCCTATCCAACTTCCCCGAGGCGCTGGCCAGCTCGGCCAACATGCGCCTCCAGGGCTGGGGCAGGAGGCGGATCTTTTCGCTGTGGCTGTCGCTCATGATCATCACGGCGATCGGCTCGGGTCTCGGGTTCCTGCTCGCCGATAGCCTTGGGCCCACGGGTCTCATCCTGGCCGAGGGACTGGCCGCCGGAGCCATGCTGACGATGATCGCGGCGGCCATGATTCCCGAGGCGGTCCACCTGGGCAACGCCAACCTCGTGGGTCTGAGCACGCTGGCGGGATTCTTGGCGGCCATCTCCTTCAAGTTGCTCGAGTAAGGACCGGATCGGGCCGGGCGGGAAACCGTCAGAAGGCGAAGTAGGCCTTCGCCATGAGGCCGCTGAAGTCGAACTCGACCTCGTGGGTGACGCTATCCTCAGTGTATTCCACCCGCTCGAAGTTGTAGGACAGGCCTGCCTTGAGGCCGAACCACGGGGCGATCATGTAGCGGCAGCCCAGCTGTGCCCGCACGGCGATGGCTTGAGTGTTGCCCACTGGCAAGTAGACGAAATCCACCACGTTCTCCACGATTAATCGGCGCCCCAACTGGTAGTTGAGGACCACGCCGATCAGGGGAAAGGCAGCCACGAAGTCGAATTCGTCGCCCTTCTTGCCGATCTCTGCTTCTCCATTGACGACGAATTCGCCCTCGAGCGAGAAACCCGCGTCGATACTGAATATGTGGAACCCCGCCTTGCCGAGCACCAGGCTCTGCTCCTTACGGTGGAAGGCGTAGGCGTAGTTCAGGTCGAGGAAATCGTAGTCCAGCCTCGCAAACATCACGCCGTCCAGGCTCACCAGGTCGCCCTCGATGACGATGGGTTCCTGGACGACACGGCGCTCTCCCGAGCGGCGGAGGCGCGAGTAGGTGCCCGCGACGTATCCGTGGTCCGTGATCCGCCACAGCGCGTAGAAGTTGCCGACGACCTCGGAGATGGGGAGGTCGAGCTGCCCCTCCATGTCAACGAAGACCTGATCGGAGGATGAGGCGTCGGAGTACTTGTAGGTGGAGTCGAAGCGGACGAGGAAGACGCCGGCGGAAATGGCCAGGCGCTTGTCCTTGACGCGTTCGGAGAGGCTCATTGAGTCGGGCTCGGTGGCGGTGGCGGTGGCGGTGGTGGTGGCTGCGCCGGTCATCGATAGCAGGAGCAGGCAGGCCGAGGCCAGCCGAGATCGTCTTCGTAGCAGGCTCATCGTACCGGTATACCTCTCGCCGCAGGATGAGGACACGAATCCAAGGGGTCCATACTGCCCGACTCCGACGATCCCTTCTATACCATCATCGTGGGACATGGCGCCACCCGGGCTTCCGTGGTGTCTCCCCGAGGAAACGACGGTAGACGCGCCGGGAACTGGCGTATGTCCGGGGCTTCGTCCTGGCAGTCAAGAGGTCAGGGGTTCAATCCCCCTTGGCTCCACCAACCGAATGCAAGAAGGCCAGCGTGTTGTGCGTACAACTCGCTTGCCTTTTGTCTATTCGCGAGCGATCGGTCATCGGGCTAGTGCATGCGGCCGGCCGCAGGCCAAAATACGACCGCGATCGGATCTCGGGGGCCAGGTCATCGGACCTTGAATACGCACTGCACGGGCTGATCGTCCTCCGCCATGACGCTGGGATCGCCCATGCGCACCCGCTCCCCGTCGAGCCGTCCACTCAGCAGCAGCTTGTCCAGGATATGCTGGGCCCTGCGCTGCGCCAGCGCCTGCAGGTCCTCGTCCGTTACGGTGAACGTCGCACGTAGCTGCACGCGCGCCGCGGCGGGGGTGAGGTCTCTAGTCCCGGGGCCGATCTCCCGCCGGTAGACCTCCATGACCAGCCGGTCCCGCTCTTCCAGCGGAATGCGTACTTGCGATCCGTCGTCGGCGCTCGCGGCCTCATCCTCCGAGGCCGGACCATCCTCATGCCAGACAGCCAGCAACCGGGACTCGAGCCAGTCGTCCTGCAGGGCGAAGGTGTCCTGGCTCCGGAAGGCACGGCCCTCGATCTCCAGGCGCACTTCGGGTCGCTCGAGGAGGCTGGTCTCGAGCATCTCGAGCTTCGCCAATTCGGGCGAGCTCAGCGACTCGCTGCCGGCGCGGAAGGAGACCCAGCCCAGGGCGTCGCCCTCGATCCCGACGAGCTTGCCCATGAGATTGAAGGGCAGGGTCACCACCTTCATTGCCAGCCCGGTCAACTCGCCCAGGATGATCTTCCCGACGTTGAAACCGGTGTCGCCGAGATTGCCGTGGACATCCACGTTCAGGTCGATGAAGCCGTGGTTGTCCTTCATGATGGGCACCGCGGTGCCGAGGGGCAGGTTCGGGGCGTCCGGACTGCCGGTCTTCTCTCCAACGGCCATTTCCGCGAGCCGGAAGTGGTTCTTCCCGTCGAGCACGCTGTCCTCGACGCTGTAGTGGAGGTTGAGGGCGAGCCCGCCATTCTTCAGCGTCCACCCCGCGTACTTCGCCGCATAACCCTGGGTCCGCATCAAATCGTAGCCATCGAGGGTCAACGTCAAGTCCGTACGACGCTCAGGGCGCATCGGATCCAGATGCCCGGTCACCAGCAAAGGCGCCTCGCCGTCGAGAAGGGCCTCGATGTCGACCTGCGTGGTGCCGTCGGGGCCTGCGGGACCGCCGACCTCGACCGACAGGTCGTGCAGCCCGAGAACGAAGGGGGGCGTGACCGACGAATCGGTAAAAGCGACGGAGGCGTCCGCCACCGTGAGCGTTCCGAGGTGCCGGCCGAATACCTTGCTCGACGCGGCTTCCCGGGCGGTGTCCGGCGCGGTCGGCGCAGGGGGCGCGACAGCGTCCGCGTCCGTGACCGCCGCTGCCATTGCCGTGTCTGTATCGGCAGCGACGGTTCCCGGATAGATCGTGTAATCCAGCCGTGGTCGGATCAGCTCGACGCGATCGACCGACCAGTCGTCGGGGTCGAGGGACATGCGAGCATCCGAAACCTTGAGCGCGCCCCACGCCAGCGAACCGACGGCCTCCTCGTCCGGTTGCAGAACGACCTCGCCGAGCTCGGCCTCCGCCGTGAGATTCACGTATGAAGCGCTGGCCGGCATACCAAGGTCGAAGAGTCCTTTGACCTGCAGACGACCTTCAGCGATGGAGACGGGGAGCATCGCGCCCAAGTAGGTCGATGCCACTTCCAGCGAGGGGATGTCGATCTTGTAGCGTGCCTCCACCCGGGGCGGATTCAGACCCGCCGTGGCTTCGACCTCGACCTCGCTTCCTTCATCGGCCCGGGCCTCGATGCGCACCGCGGCCGCGCTGTCTCGCTCGTTGCTCGCGCCGTCGATGGAGACCGCCAGCGCCAGCGGCCGAGCTTCGAGATCGACGGTCCGGTCCTGCCAGCGGATCTCGTAGTCGGAGAGGCGGAACTCCTCAAGGCGCCATTGCCACTCGCCACGGGCGAAGGCCGTCAGATCGAGCATCTGCTCCGATAGCGTGAAGTACTCCAGCGCCTCGACCTTGCCCTCCTCGTTACGCAGTGCCAGCAGCCGGGCGCTGTGCGTCTCGACGCTTCGCACCCGGGCAACGTGGTTCAGCAGATCTACCTCGATCCCCGCGAGCTCGAAGCGCTCCAACCGTGCCAGATCCGCTTCCTGGCCGCGGGGAGTCAGGCGCAGGTCGGCGAGGGCGATGGCGCCTTCGGTCAACTTCAGCCCCGGGGGCGTCGTGCCGTAGTCGAGGGTCACCGCGGCCGTCAGCCCGAGCCTACCGTCGCGGATCTCGAATCCCATCTCTTCACGCAGATAC
>PIVY01000207.1 GCA_003353795.1 bacterium | reverse complement strand
GGACCCGCGCTTCGCGGCGATCCTGGCCAATGCCCTCACCGATTCGCTGGGCAGCCTCATTGTGGCCTTCAACCGTGACAATGCCACCGAGAAGCTGCTGTACGTACAGCGACGGATCGACGAGATCACGGTGGAACTCCAGGCGGCCGAGGGCCGCCGCACCCTGTTCCTGGAAGACAATCGCGGCTACGCCAATTCGCCGCGCCTGATGCAGACCGCCGGCGAGCTAGAGCGGCAGGTGCAGGCGCTGACCGCCGTCTGGATCGAACTCATCAAGCAACTCGAGATCGCCAAGCTCGACGACGACAAGGAGCGCTTCTCCATCGAGGTGCTCGATCGCGCCCTGCCGCCACTGCACAAGTCGCGGCCGAAACGGGCGAACATGGGAATCGTCGGCATGTTGCTGGGCGGGCTGGCGGCCTGCGCGGTGGTGCTGGGGCGGACGTTGATCCTCGTGGACAGGCGCTGAGGTGCGGCGGGCTGCCATCGACATCAGCCCCCGGATCCTGGCCGTCGGCGTGGTTGTGTCCGTGACGCTGGTCGTCGCGGCTTGCCTCGCCTTTGCCGCCTCCTGGCCGGTTCGCCTGGCCGCCGCGGTCTTCGCCACCTACGTGGTGCTGTCGCTCTTCCTCCACCCCCGCCATTCACTACTCAGCGACCCCTTCGCCATTCACAACCTGACCCGGGTCAACCTCCTCGTCGGCTGCGTGTTCAGCACCCTCTACGTGGCGTCGGACACCTTGCTCCACAACGAGGCGCTGGTGTTGACGGCGCTGACTGTCACCTTCGTATCGCTGCTGCTGGCCGACGTCGGCGTGTTGTTCCTGCGCAGCGCGCCAACCACGGCGAGCGTCGCTGACGACAATGACGGGCTGATCTACCGCCTCCTCTTCCTCCTCTTTCTGGCCGGCTGGTCCTGGCGCGTCTACGCCTTCTCGCAAGGGCTGCTGCAAGGCACACTGCTGGGCACCAAGCTGGAGCTGTCGGGATCGTCCAACGCTCTCGGAACCCTCAACGGTCTGGCCGGCATCGCCATGTGGGGCTGCGTGATCTTCTCGCGGCGACCCCGGCGCAACCTGCCCCTGGTGGGAGCGGAAGTGCTCTGGCTCCTGGTCACCGGATCCAAGGCGGCCACGCTCTACATCCTGGTGCCGTTCGTCATGGTCCTCTACCGTCGCGACCTGATCCGCATCGACCTGCGCTTCGTGGCCGGCGTGGCCGTGCTTCTGGTGGTCTTCGTCGGGTCCTTCGTGGTGATTCACGGCTACCGGGTGGCGGTGGCCAAGCAGATCGTCGACGTGGGCTATGCCGAGCTCAGCCCCGTCCGCGCCGTGAGCGAGATCGAGGTGGACCCTGAGGACTTCCAGCTGGTGGGGCAGTCCCTGACCGAGCGTCTGAACTTCGCCGAACGCTTCCTGCTCATCCTGGACGTCGACGACCGCGAGCCACGCGACCACTGGTACGGGCGCAGCTATCTCATGGCCCTGACCTGGGCCGTGCCGCGGGCGGTCTGGACCGATAAGCCGTCCATGTCGCTGGGGCGCTTCTTCGCCACCGAGTACCTGGGCTGGGGTGAGGAGAGCCGTTCCGAAGCCGGCGTCACGCTATGGGGTGAGGGCTTCCTGAATTTCGGCATCCTCGGCGCTCTGGTGGCGCCCGGGATCTGGATGATCCTGCTGCAGGCCGTCTACGGATTCGGCCTGCGCCACGGTCGCTGGGGACTGTATTTCGTGGCCGCCGGCTACATGCTCATGGTCAACTCGCTGTCGGCCAACGTGGCCCTGCCGGTGGCGAGTCTCTCCCAACTCGCGCTGGTGATCCTGGGCCTGAGGGCGCTGGTGTCGACCGCCACCGTGCTCGGCGCCCGGCTCGAGGTGAGGCCCCATGGTTAGCCTGATCATCACCACCTACAACGAGGGCGGCAACATCGGCGCACTGGTGGGCGACCTGCTCGACCAGACCCGGCCGCCCGATGAACTGGTGATGGTGGACGGCGGCTCCAGCGACGGCACCGTGGCCGCCATCGAGGCCTACGGAGAACGACTGGCCGCGGCGGGGATCGCCCTCAACCTGCGGGTCGAGCCCGGGGCGGGTATCGCTCGCGGCCGCAACATCGCCGTCGGCCTGGCGGCCTACGAATGCCTCTGCGTCACCGACGCCGGCTGCCGCCTCGACCCCCATTGGTGCGAGCGCATCACCCGCCCCATTCTCGAGGGTCGCGCCGACCTGGTCGGCGGCTTCTTCCGCCCCGTCCACCAGGACCGTTTCCAGCGCGTGCTGGCCGCCCTCACCGTCGCCGACCGCCCTCCGCGCGGTTTCATGCCCTCGAGCCGGTCCATCGCGTTCACCCGCACCGCGTGGCGCGAGGCCGGCGAGTATCCGGAGTGGCTGCCCTGGGGCGAGGACACACTGTTCAACGAGCGCTGCGTGGCGGCCGGCGCCCGCTATGAGATCGCCGCCGACGCCATCGTGCACTGGGAGGTGCGGCCGAACTTCCACGCGGCGACCCGCCAGTTCTACCGCTACGCTTGGGGTGACGGGCGGCGGGGTCGACTCTCCGCCTCGCACCTGATCAACACCGGTGCGTTGGTCGGCTCGCTGGTGCTCGCCGTCGCGGCCAGCCCGTGGTGGCTGCTTCTGTTCCCGGCCTACGCGACGCTGCTCACAGCCAGGGCTGCCCGGACGCTGCCGCCGACCGACCTGCCCACCGCCTTCGGTCTCGTGCTCGGCATCCGGGTGGCGCGAGTGATCGGGTGGGTCCGCGGCCTCCTCGTGGCCGCCCGCGCCGGCCGACCGGATCAAGAGGTATGAGCGACATGCGCATCGTGCTGATGACCGCCAACTTCGCGCCCCGCGGCGGAAGCCATCCCACGCGGACCGTGCACCTGACCAAGTACCTGCGCCGCCTCGGCCACGAGGTGACGGTGATCACGTATGCCGAGAGCCAGCATGCCCTCTACGCCGAGCCTGACCAGTCCCTGGCGGCCAAGGTGCCCGAGGACGTCGAGGTCCGTCGCATTCCCCCCGGCTGGGTGCATCGGTTCATGGGGCGCGCCAAGCGAGCGGGGCGGCAGACCGTCGAGGTGAAGCGGCAGGCCTCCCGCAATCCCCTGGCGGCACTGCTGGTGCCCGACCCCCATTGCTCGGCGCGTCGCGCCTTCGTGCAGGCCGGGCACGCGGTGATCCGCGACCGGCATCCCGAGGTGCTGGTGACCTGCGCCTACCCCTTCACCATGACCCTCGTCGGAGCCGAGCTTCGCCGGCGCCATCCGGAGTTGGTCTGGATCGCCGACTACGGCGATCCGTGGACCGGTGCGCCGGTGGCGGAGCTCCAGTTGCCGGGCTGGCGTCGCGCTCTCGACGCCCGCCTCGAGGCCCGCGCCCTCGCCGCCGCCGATGCCGTGACCATGACCACCGGTCCCACGGCCCAACTCTACCGTGATCTCTTTCCCGCCCTGGCCGACCGGGTCCACGTGATCAACATGGGCTTCGACCCCGAAGACGGCGCCACGGTGGCGGCCGCGCCGCGATCGGCCGCCGACGCCGACCGGGTGGTGCTCCTGCACGCCGGCCGACTCTACAGCGAGGCCCGCGATCCCCTCCCGTTCATCGACGCGATGGATACCTGCCTCGCCGCCGACGGCGAGGCGACGAGACGGCTCAAGATCGTGCTGCTAGGCGACGTCGAGCCGAGCATCCGCGAGGCCATGGAACGCTCCGCCGCGGGCTGTCTCTACGAGTTCCCCGGCTGGGTCACCGTCGAGGAGAGCCTGGCGCGGATGAAGGCGGCCGACCAGCTGCTCCTCTTCGGCAATGCCGGCGCCATGCAGATCCCGGGCAAGGTCTACCAGTACATCGGCACCGGCCGCCCGGTGTTCATGACCTGCGCGGACGCGGCGGATCCCACGGTTGACGTACTGCGCCAGTACGATCACGGCGTGGTGGTGCCCAACCGTCGCGACGAACTCGTCGCGGCGCTGCAGGCGGTCCTCGCCGGCACGAACACCACCCACCCCGACGCCGAGGCCTGTCACCAGTTCTCCTGGCCCCACCTCGCCGAACGGCTGGCCGCCATCGCCGCCGCCGCGCGCCGCCCCGACGCCGCGGAGGCCACCTCATGATCGTGCGCCCCTTCGCCACCAGGGACGCGCCCACCGTGGCCGAGCTCCATCGCATGTCCCTACCGCGGGGCTTCCTCTCCACGTTGGGTGACCGCTTCCTCGGCCGCCTCTATCAATTGCTCGCCGAAGCCGAACGCACGTGCGTCTGGGTCGGCGCCGACCATGACGACCGCTGCGTGGGCTTCGTCTCGGGCAGCCTCGACATCCGGGCCTCCTACAGCCAGGTCCTCAGACGTGGCGGACTCGGCCTCACCGCGGCGGTGGCGCCGCGCCTTCTGCGGCCGTCAGTGCTGGGCCGCGTGTTCCAGACCATGGCTTACCCGCTTCGCCAGGGCGGCGGCGGTCACACCGGTGTCGATCCAGCCTCCATCCGGGCCGAATTGCTATCCATCGGCGTTTCGGGCGCCGCCCGTGGCCACGGTCTCGGCCGTTGCCTCGTTGCGTCCCTCGAGGAGAGTTTTCGCGACTGGGGGCACCGAGGACCGTACCGGGTCGTCACCGACGCCGAGGACCCGCGGTCCAACGCCTTCTACACCGCGCTCGAATTCCGGCTGGCGGGCGAGTTCCTGCATCACGATCACCGCATGTCGCTCTACATCAAGGAACTGCCGCCGGCCGGCGCAGCCGGGGAGGGCGCGTCATGACCGATGCGGTCGCCGCCGCGCGCCTCTGGGAACCGGGCCCCGCCGTCATCCCCTTCATCAAGGGCCGCGTGGCCCTTTACGCCATCCTGCGCGCGGCCGGCATCGGACCCGGCGACGAGGTGTTGATCCCGGGCTTCACCTGCGTGGTGGTGGCTGGCGCGGTGGGCTACACAGGTGCCCGCCCCGTGTTCTACGACATCGTACCCGAGACCTACAACGGCGATCCCGAGCAGGCAGTCGCGATGATCACCGAGCGCACCCGGGCGGTCCTGGTGCAGCACACCTTCGGCATGCCCGCCGATCTTGGCAGGTTGCCGACGCTCTGCCGCGAACGCGACATCCTGCTGGTGGAGGACTGCGCCCACGCCACCGGAGCCCTCACTCCCGCCGGGCCCGCGGGCAGCCTGGGCGACGCCGCCTTCACGAGTTTCCAGTGGTCCAAGCCCGTGACCACCGGCCTGGGCGGCGCCGCGCGGATCAACCGCCCCGACCTCGCCGAGAAGCTGCGCCGAATCGCTGACGAGGAATTCGATGAACCCTCGTTGCTCAAGTCGCTGACACTGCTCACGGTGTCCTCGGCGTTCGAGCACCTCTTCCGTCCCGCAGTGTTCTGGACCGTGCGCGACGCCTATCGCTGGCTGGGCAAGCGAGGCCTGGTGGCCGGGTCGTCGTCCGCGGCGGAACTGGTGGATCCGGCCATCCCCGCAGCCTACGCCGAGACTTTTGGCCGGCCGCGTCACGGGCAGATTGCCCGGGTTCTGCGGCGGCTACCGGCCACCATCGCTCACCGCACGGCCATCGCCCGCCGCTACGCCGAGTGGTGCGATGGCCACGGATTCGCCCGGCAGCATGAGACGGTCGGCAGCGCCTCGGCGCATCTGCGCTTCCCGCTGCTGGTGAACGACCGTCCACGACTGCTCGCCGACGCCCGGGCCAATCGCATCGAGATCGGTGACTGGTTCAACGCGCCCCTGCATCCGGCGGAGGCCGCCGGCGAGGCCTTCGGCTACACGCCGGGGACCTGCCCGGTGGGCGACCGCCTCGCACAGTGCGTGATCAATCTACCCACGCACCGGCGCGTGTCCGGCCACGAGGCAGAGCGGGTGCTCAGTTTCATGGATCGCCACCTGCCCCTCGTGGTGCGGGATCCGCACCGCGAGCTCGGACTGGACAACGCCAGGGGAAAGCGGGCATGAAACGGGTCGCGCTCATCGGCTACTACGGCCGCGACAACCTGGGCGACGACCTCATGCTCGCCGCGCTGGCCCGGAGACTGGCAGTGAGCGTGCCGCACCTGCAACTCGATGTCAGCACGGCCGCCCCTCTTTCCTTCTCCCTGCCCGAGTGCGCCCGGGTCATTGTCACTCCCTCATGGCGCGGCCGCCTCGCCAAGCTCGGCGCGATCGTGAACTCGGATGCCGTGATCTGGGGCGGCGGCACCTGCATCTACGAGGACGGCCCCGGCGGCCTCGCCGGCCTGCGCGGGCTGCGCCGCGTACTCGAGTTGTGCCGCCTCTCCCGCACGCGCTTCATCCTGCTCGGGGTGGGCCTTGGCGAGTTGCACACGTCGCCCGGTCGCGAGCTCGCTCGTCGCATCATTACTGGCGCCGATGCGGTGTACTGTCGCGACGAGACCTCGCGGGAGCGGGCCGACCGGCTGGCAGGCACGTCATGCGCCAGCACCGGCGGCGACCTCGCCTTCCTGGACCCAGCGCCCATCCGGCGCGCCGGCGACACCGAGTCCAGCGGCATGCCGGCCACCGTGGCCTTTTGCGGCGCCTCGTACTTCGCCGACGACGATGCCGTCGTCAGTGCCTACCGCGGAATGATCGCCACCTGGTTGGAGGCCGGCGTCGGCCGGGTTCGCTTCATTCCCATGCACCGGGGCCGGCAATCGGACCACGCCATGCATCGGCGGCTGGCGGCGGACCTGCCGGAGGATCGCGTCGAACTCCTGACCGAGAGCAGCACCGACGACGCCCTACGAGCGCTCGCCACCGCCGACGCGGCCGTCTCATTCCGCCTACACGGCGTCGCCCTGGCCGACATGATCGGCCTGCCCTGCTGGGCGGTGGCCTACAGCCCCAAGGTGTCGTACTACTGCCGGAAGATCGGCGAGGTGGGCAGCCGCCGCCTGCGCGAACTCGGTGCGGCGATCACCCCGGCCGACCTGGCCGCCGTCCGCGAGGACCGGTTTCTGTATCGCGGCGACTTCGAGGCCTTCGTGGCCGCGGAGTCGCGAGCCGCCAGCGACTCGGTGGCCGACGCCTGCCAGCGCTTCCTGTCCGCCTAGTCCAACTCCATGGCCGCGATGATGTCGGCATTCACCTTGTGCACGTCGAAGCGCGACTCGGCCAGGCGCAACGAGGCTTCCCCCATGCCCACGGCGAGCTCGGGACGCACGCAAAATCGACGCATGGCCGCAGCCAGGGCTTCCGGATCCCGCACCGGCACCAGATAGCCGTTCTCTCCCTCGGTGACCGTCTCGCGGCAGCCGGGCGCATCGGTGGTGATCACCGCTCGGCCAACGGCCAGTGCCTCGAGAATCGAGCGGGGCACCCCCTCGCGGTAGTGCGAAGGCAGACAGTAGACTGTGCTGTCGGCCAGGAAGGGGCGGACGTCATCGGTGGGGCCGCAGTACTCCACGGAGCCGTCGCGAGCCCAGCCGTCCACCTCGGTGTGGGATATGGCACCGGGGTGGTCCTCCATGTATCCCACCAGGCGGAAGCGGGCGTCGGGATGAATGGTCTTCACCCGGCGGGCGGCCTCGGCGAATACGCGCACGCCTTTCTCCTCCATGAGCCGGGCCACCAGCAGGAAGCGCGGCGGCGCCGGATCGGTCACGGCGGACGGCGCGAAATAGTCGCGGTCGATGCCCGACCCGTCCCCAACCGTGATCTCGCCATCGCCAAAGAGTCCGCGCGAGACGAAGAGCGCGCGGTCGTCGGGATTCTGAAAGAAGACCGTACTGCAGCCGTCCAGGGACCAGCGATAGAGGCGGCTGGCGATCTGATTGAGCAGCTTGCGGCCGCGGCTGGTCCCCTCGAAGGCGGTGCCGAGCCCGGTGATCAAGGCGTGGATCGCGGGCACGCCGGCGCGGCGAGCGGCCGCGCAGCCGTAGATCACCGGCTTGATCGTGTAGGCGAGGACGTGATCCGGCCGCTCGTCCTTCATGATGCGCTCGAGGGACCGCAGGGTGTGCAGGTCGGCAAGAGGGTTTAGACCGGTGCGTTGCAGTGGGTAGGTCCGGTGCCGGATGCCCATGGCCTCCACACCGGCCACC
>PIVY01000332.1 GCA_003353795.1 bacterium | reverse complement strand
CGACCGACAGCCACGTATTCAAACAGTTTCGACGGGAGCCAGCCGGCCGGCTTGAGGTCCGTATCGCCCATGGCCAGGAGCAGCAGGTCGGCGGTTCGACAGCGGGCGATGGCCTCGGCGTGAGGCAGATGGCCGGTCACCTCGCAGACCGCATCGAGACCGTTGGCGGTGATGGCCGCGCGGGTCGAGCCGTCCACGTCGCCCACGAAGACCAGGCGGAAAGAGTCCGTTCGATCGGGATGGGCATCCAGCCAGCGCCGCATTCCGGCCAGGGCCGCGAAGGGCCGACGCCTGGAATAGAGCGAGCCCAGATGCAGAACGGTGAGCCCGGTCGCAGCGGCCGTAGACTGGGGGGCGGCGGCGAACGCCTCCTCGTCGAAACCATTGTGGAGGGTGACGAAGCGCTCGCGGGGGGCGTCGGGACAGCGGTCGCTCAGGTTCTGGCTGTAGGTCTCGCTGGTGCTGATCACCGCGGCAGCTTGCGTGCAGGCGTCGCGCTCGGCGCGAATCTCGCGATCGTGACGCCAGCGCGGCAGGCGGCGGCGTTCGATCTCGGTCCAGGGATCGCGGAAATCCAGGACCAGGGGAACATCGACCACCTTGGTCAATCGCGCGGCGGCCAACAGACTGGACCACGGCGGCGCCGTGGCGACCACCACGTCGACGCCCAGATCGTGGATCGCGCGCCGTCCCGCAGGAACCAGCGTACGGTGCCAGAAGGCCTGAGCATCCGGGGTGGTCAGGGGTTCGCGCAGCGGGGCCAGCAACTGCAGGGCCACCTTGCGCAGGAGCCCGTGCGGCCGGTCGGGCGGATTCAGCCGGTACCACGGTTCCTGGATGGGCGTGCGGACGACGGGTAGATCGGCCGGCAACTGGTCGAGCAGCGAGTCGTCGCGACGCAACGGCGCCTTGTCCACGGTGAGGACGGCGCAGTCCCAGTGGCTGACCCGCGGCAACCATCGGCACCAGCGCAGGGGCCGCATGGAGCCCACGGCGGCGTTGGGCGGGAACGCGTAGGCGACGATGAGAGCGGTGCGGCGGGGTGTCGGCATGTCTCGTTCCGGTTCGAGGGATGTCGCCCGTTTATATAACACGTTCGCTGCAGGCGACCACCACGAACCTCGTCGCACACGACACCGCTGGTCAAACAGGGACAGCACGGTCATCATGTGGGCGTCGTCGTTGCGGCCGGGTGCCGCCATCGCAATCAGTCATCAGGGAACGGTCATGCACGACAACCGCAAGCTCCTCGGCATCATCGGCGGCATGGGCTCGGTGGCCGCCGCGCACTTCTTCCAGCGCCTCGTGGCGCGAACGCCGGCGGATCGTGATCAGGATTTCCTCGAGGTCGTCCTGCACAACAACAATCACGTTCCCGATCGGACCGCCGCCCTGCTGGGCCAGGGGGATGACCCGCGTCCCGAACTGTTGCGGTCGTGCCGTCTGCTGGATTCCGTCGGTGTCGATCTGATCGTCATCGCCTGCATGACCAGTCACGCGTTCCTGACCGATCTGCAGCCGGCGACGCGCGCGCCGATCCTGGACGCCATGGCGGAAACCGCGCGATCCTGCCGGCAACAGTTTCCGCAGAGTCGCCGTGTCGGGGTCCTGGCGACCACCGGAACGCTCACCAGCGGCGTCTTTCACCAGGCGCTGGCGGCCGAAGATCTGGACGTGGTGGCGTTCGAGGGCGCCGAACAGCAGTACCACTTCATGGATCCCGTCTACGCCGACTGGGGCGTGAAGGCCGGCCATACCGACGGCCCACCACGTGACCGGCTGGTGGCGGCCGGGCGCGAACTGGTTGCGCGCGGCGCCGACCTGGTGATCGCCGGGTGTACGGAGGTGCCGGTGGTGGTGAAGCCGGAGGATCTGCCGGTGCCGCTGGTCGACGTGACCGAGGTGATCGTCGGCCGGGCCATCGAGCTTTGCTCTGCTCCGGATGGCTAGAACTTCTGATCGCGCCCGCACTGTGCTTGCCCCGCCGTCG
>PIVY01000206.1 GCA_003353795.1 bacterium | reverse complement strand
ACCGAGCGGCAGATGTACGATCTGCTCCAGCGGCGCGTGGACCAGTTTCCCCTGGTGTTCGGCAGCGCCATCGCCTTCGCACCGCATCGGTATCGCCCCGACCGCCGCCTGTTCGGCCCCTACGTCTGCGAGGACGGCCAGGGCGGTACCCGTGAGCTGGACCTCGCCGAGTCCTACGACTACGCGTCGCCGGACGTGGACTGGTGGTGGGGAACTCGGGAGCTCGGCGAGGCCCGCTGGTCGGCGCCCTACTATGACGAGGGCGCCGGCGACGTGGTGATGACCACCTTCGCTGTTCCGTTCCGGCGCGGCGACGAGTTCTGGGGCGTGACCACGGTCGACATCGCCCTCGACTCGCTGAAGGACCTGGTTGGGCTGGACGACCTCGTGGGCGACGGTTTCGTCATCGTCGACCGGCAAGGACGCTTCATCGCGCACCCCGACCCGGCGATGATCCTCCAGACCAGCCCCGCGCTGGACGCCGCTGCGGACGCCTCATCCGAACTCGCCGGTGCCGCCCGCCGCATGCGCGCCGGGGAAAGCGGCGTGACGCGATTGCCCAGGCTGCGCGACGGCAACGAGCCCGTTTGGCTCTACTACGCCCCCATCCCATCCACCGGCTGGACCTTCGCCGCGGTGATCTCCGAGTCCGAGGCCCTGGCGTTCCTGCGCGAGCGGGTCGACCAGCTCGTCATGTTGATGGCCATCGCACTGGGTCTCATCGTGCTCGCGGTGATCCTGGTCAGCAAGTCGCTGACGCGGCCCATCACGGAACTGCGAACGGCCGTGGGCACCATCGCCGGCGGCAGCCTCGATACGGATCCGATTCCGGTGCGATCCACCGACGAGATCGGCGAGCTGGCCGGGTCGTTCAACCGGATGCTCGCCGACCTCAAGGACCACGTGGCCCGGCTGGCCGACGAACAAGCCGCCCGCCGCGCCGTGGAAGGCGAACTCGAGGCGGCCCGCCACATCCAGCAATCCCTGATCCCCCGCGAGTTCCCGCCGTTTCCCCACCGCCGCGACATCGACCTCCACGCTCAGCTCATCCCTGCCAAGTCGGTGGCCGGCGATTTCTACGACTTCTTCCTGGTGGACGACGACACGCTGGTCTTCCTCATCGCCGACGTATCCGGCAAGGGCGTACCGGCGGCGCTCTTCATGGCCGTGGCGCGCACGCTCATGCGCAACCTGGCCACCGTCACCCGCGACCCCGGCGAGATCTTCTCCCGCTGCGGCGACATGCTCGCCGATGACAACCCCGGCACCATGTTCGTCACCTGCTTCCTCGCCGTATACGACCTTCGAACCGGCGCGGTCCGCTACGCCAACGCCGGCCACCCGCCGCCGTACCGACTCGCCGCCGACGGCACCATGTCCGCCTTCGGCACGAGCACCGGCACCATCCTCGGGCTCATTCCCGGCATGGAGTACGGCGCGAACGAAGAACGGCTCGATCCCGGCGACCGCCTCGTCCTCTTCACCGACGGTGTCATCGAGGCCGAGGCGCCCGACGGCACCATGCTCGACGAGGAGGGTTTCGAGGCCTGGTTGCGGGACATGGGTGAGGGTGACGCGCGGTCGCTCACCGAGGCCATCTGCCGACGGGTGGCCGAGTACGAGCAGGGCAATCAGAGCGACGACGTGACCGTGTTGGTGCTCGGTCGGCCATCGAACGCGTCATCCGCGGGCTGAGTCCGCTGCCGGCAGCTGCGGAAAGCGATGGGCAACGCCGACGACGGCTCGCAGCCCCCACAGCAGTTCCTTCAAGGACCTCACATCGCGCCAGCGCTTGCGCCCGAGGCTGTGTTTGTAGGCGTTGATGTCCAGACGTGTGCGCTGCAACAAGGCGCGGTCACCCGCCGAAATGAGTCCATGATCCACGGCCATATGCTCCAGGTTGGGCTGACTCCGGCAGGCCTCCCGTCCGGCTAGAGGTTTGAAGTAATACTTGAACGTACAGTGGGTTGCAGCGGCGACCCGCATGCCGGCCGAGTTGAAGTAGAACTCGCCGAGCCGGTCGTCCTGTTGCGGATATCGGTTTCTTGCAATGACCCGGAGGTACTCCTCGTAGATCGATCGTTCCCGGTCCTCATCGTCTCCGGGTCGGATGTCCGGCATCTCGCAGTATCCGTACTGATGGGACATCCAGATCGCGAACAGCGCTCCCACGTAGGTCTGTTTCACGCCGATCCGTTCCAGCTCGGTTCCCGGATCGAAGGCATCGATTTGCTGGCGAACGGAATCAATGAGATGGGTGAGGTCTGCCATGGGGGCTCCAATCATCTAGCCGGTACGAATCACCAGCCCACCAGCAACCCCACCGCCACCGCCACGAACACTCCCGCCGTGAGCCAGTCGAACATTCTCTGCAACCAGGGTTTGCGCGCGATCATCTCGCCAAGCATGCCGGCGAAGAGCGCGAACGTGGTGAAGATCACCAGCGCCTGGGCCATGAACACCAGCCCCAGCACCACCATCTGCAGCCACACGGGCATGGCCAGATCCGGCTTCGCAAATCCCGGCAGGAAGGCCAGGAAGAAGATGGCCACCTTGGGATTGAGCACGTTCATCAAAAAACCGCGGCGGTAGAGCGCCCACAGGCCCACCGGCGCGTGATCGGCCGCCGCCGCAGGGCCGCCGCCACGCTCGCGGACGATGCGCCAGGCCAGGTAGATCAGGTAGGCGGCGCCGGCGTACTGGATCACCGTGAAGGCCAGCTCGCTGGCGGCGATCACGGCGCTGATGCCGGCGGCCACCGCCAGCGTGTGCACCAGCACGCCCGAGACCATGCCCCAGGCCGCCAGCACGGCCGGTCGCCGGCCGCGCGCCAGTCCGAGCGACACCACCAGAATATTGTCGGGACCCGGCGCCACGGTCAGCACCATGCAGGCGGCGAGGTAGGCCCAGAGGTTGTCGACGCCCAGATTCACAGCTCGTGCCCCGGCAGGTTCTCCACGCCGAGCCGCCGCGTGACCCGCGAGACCACTTCGCGGGCGCTGGCCTCGATGGGCTTGTTGGTGACGTCGACGGTGGGGATGCGCCGCTTGCGAAAGTAGGCCCGCGCGTTCTCCACCTCGAGGAAGACGCGATCGTACTCGGCGTACCGCAGGGGCATGGTGCCCAGAGACGACTCGCGGTGCGTGCGGTGCTCGACCAGCAGGTCCGGCGTGATCATCAGGCCCACCATCCGCCGGGCGTCGCAGCGGTCGAGCTGCACGGGCGGATCGACGCCGGGTACCAGGGGCACGTTGGCCACCTTCCAGCCCTGCATGGCCAGGAACATGGACAGCGGCGTCTTGCCCGTGCGCGAGACGCCCAGCAGCACCATCTCGGCCTGATCCACGTGGTTGATGCGCTGGCCGTCGTCGTGGCGCACGGCGAAATCGATGGCCGTGACCCTCTGGAAGTACTCGTGATGAAGACGACGGAAGAGTCCGGGCCGGAAGTGGTCGGGCGGGCCGAGGTGCTGGCCCAGAACGTCGAGAAGTCCGCCCACGAAATCGATGTTCACGATCCCCTGCTCGGCGCAGCGTGCGATCAGGCGGTGGCGAAGTTCCGGTACGAGGATCGTGTGCACCACCATCATGGCCTGTCGCTGCACCGCGAGATCGGCGGCATGGTCGATGGCCTCGATGGTGCCCGCACCGGGCAGCCTGATCAGCGGCACGTCGGGATCGCCAAACTGCACGATCATCGACCGCACCAGGCGCTCGGCACTGGCGCCGGTGCCGTCGGAGACCACGATCACGGGAGGGTGGGTCCGGCTGTCGCTGGTCATCACGGTCACCTCCGTCTTCGCGTCGCAACAAGGGCGCCATACGCACCTTGCCGGCAGATTTCGTGCGTAACCTCCGCATGGAATCTAGCACACATTCTGGATCGGAGGCATCTGCTTCGGGCGGGTCCCGCCGGCCGTCCTTAAACTGTCACCTCGACTTGAACACGCGCCGCCACTGGACACGGAGGACGACGATGTCGCTCACGCCCACGCCAGCCCGCACGCCCCGCCTCGACGTCGGACAGCCGCAGCAGAAGCGCGAGGAGATCCGCCGCTACTTCCACGACACCTACGACGTGTACGAGAAGCTCTTCGAGGTCATGGCCGACGACGCGGCCTACCACACCCGGGCCGACCCGTTGCGCCACCCGCTCATCTTCTACGTGGGCCACACGGCAACCTTCTTCATCAACAAGCTGGTGCTCGCCAAGGCCATCACCGAACGGGTGAATCCGCGCTTCGAATCCATGTTCGCCATCGGCGTGGACGAGATGAGCTGGGACGACCTCGACCAGTCCAACTACGACTGGCCTCCCATCGCCGAGGTCTGGGAGTACCGCCGCAAGGTGCGGGCCGTGGTTGACCGGTTGATCGACGACATGCCCCTGACCTTGCCGGTGAGCTGGGACTCCCCGTTCTGGGTGGTCATGATGGGCATCGAGCACGAACGCATCCACCTGGAGACCAGTTCGGTGCTGATCCGCCAGCTGCCCCTCGACCTGGTGCAGCCCCACCAGGACTGGCCCGTGTGCGACCGCCGCGGCGACGCGCCCGCCAACGCGTTGCTCGACGTTGCCGCCGGACGTGTCAGCCTGGGCAAGGAGCGCGGTCACGGCCTCTACGGCTGGGACAACGAGTACGGCCGCCTCCAGGCCGAGATTCCCGCCTTCCGCGCCAGCAAGTACCTGGTGAGCAACGGCGAGTTTCGCGAGTTCGTCCAGGCCGGCGGCTACGACAACGAGAACTGGTGGACCGACGAGGGCTGGGACTGGTGCGGGTACCAAAAAGCCCAGCATCCGCGCTTCTGGATCCCCGACGGCAGCGGCAACTGGAAGCTGCGCTGCCTGGTGCAGGAGATCCCCATGCCCTGGAACTGGCCCGTGGAGGTGAACCAGCTCGAGGCCAAGGCCTTCTGCAACTGGAAGACCGGCGAATCCGGCCGACCGGTGCGCCTGCCCACCGAGGAGGAGTGGCACCGGTTGCTCGACGTGTCCGGCATCAAGGATCAGTCCGAATGGAAGCATGAGCCCGGTAACATCAACCTCGCCGAGTGTGCCTCCTCGACGCCGGTGACCGATCACGTCACCGCCGGATTCGGCGACGTCATGGGCAATGTGTGGCAACACACCGAGACGCCGATTTCCGGCTTTACCGGCTTCGAGGTGCACGAACTCTACGACGACTTCTCGACGCCCACCTTCGACACCAAGCACAACCTCATCAAGGGCGGCTCCTGGATCTCCACGGGCAACGAGGCCACGCGCGACGCCCGGTACGCCTTCCGCCGTCACTTCTACCAGCATGCCGGCTTCCGCTACATCGAGAGCGAGGCACCGGTGGTACTGCGCGAGGACGTCTACGAGACCGACGACCTGGTCGCCCAGTACTGTGAGTTCCACTACGGCGGCGAGTACTTCGGCGTCGCCAACTTCCCGAAACAGCTCGCCGACATCTGCGCCGAGGCGGCCGCAGGACGCACCACCGGCCGCGCGCTCGACCTGGGCTGTGCCACCGGCCGGGCCACCTTCGAGCTGGCTCGCACCTTCGACCACGTCACGGGCATCGATTTCTCCGCCCGCTTCATCCGCGTGGGCCACGAGATGCAGGAGAAGGGCTACGCCCGCTACGCCATCACCGACGAGGGCGAGCTGGTGAGCTATCACGAGGCGCGCCTCGACGAACTCGGACTCGACGACCTGCGCGAGAAGGTCGAGTTCTGGCAGGGCGACGCCCACAATCTCAAGGCCCAGTTCAAGGGCTACGACCTGATCCTGGCCGCCAACCTGATCGACCGGCTGTACGAGCCCAGGAAATGGCTGGCCGCCGTCCACGAGCGCCTCAATCCGGGCGGTCTGCTCGTGATCACGTCGCCCTACACCTGGCTCGAGGAGTTCACGCCGCGGGACAAGTGGCTGGGCGGTCTCAAGGTCGACGGGGAGAACGTGACCACGCTCGACGGTCTGCACTCTGCGCTGAAGAACCACTTCACGCCGGTGGGCGATCCGCGGAACGTGGAGTTCGTGATCAGGGAGACCGCGCGGAAATTCCAGCACACGCTGGCGCAGGCCACGGTGTGGCAGCGGCGCTAGTCTGACGGGCGGACCCGCTCAGTTCCAGGTGGTGTCCCGCGGCGCCAGGCCGCCCAGCAGATCGGCGTCGGCCACGGCGAAGGTCACCGTGGGCGGGTTGCGATCGGGTTGATGCCGGACCACGTCCGTCGTGGCGTTCGGCTCCGGCATGGGCCCTTGCGTCACCGGACGTGCCGCGCCGCGCTGTCCGGTCCAGAATCCTCCCAGGAAGATCACCGTCGCCGCTGCGGCCGCCATGGCGACCGTGGCCCATCGCCGCCCGGGTGCGCGCGGGGCCGGTCGGGCGATCAGCAATCGTCCGAGAGCGGCGTCGTCGACACCTCCCGGATCGGCATCGCGATAGGCGGTCAGGGCTACCTCGAGTTTTTCGACGGTGTCCCGGCACTTGGCGCACGCCTGGAGATGCGCGCGCACCTGCCGGCGCTCGGCGATGTCGAGGTCTTCGAGCAGGTAGGCATTCAGCCGCTCGCCGGTGGGGTGGCCCGCATTCATGATTCCTCGCTTCCGGCCCGGGCGTCAGGCCGGGCTTCGGCGGCCGCGAGATGGTCGCGGAGCCGTTGCAGGGTGTGGTACACACGCGAGCGCAGGGTGCCCTCGGGATCGCCGGTGATGGCGGCCATTTCCCGATAGCTGAATCCGTCCCGCACGCGCAAGTGGAAGGCCGCGCCGTACTCCGGCGGCAGATCCTCGAGGGCGGCCTCCACGCGACGGACCGCGTCACGGGCGGCCAGGGCCTCGTCCGGAGGGGGCGCCGACCGCGGAGCGGTCAGCGCCAGGGTCGCCGAGAGCCGCTGCCGGTTGCCGAGCTTGCGAAGGTGGTCGCGCGCGGCGTTGGCCGCGGCCGCGAACAGCCACTGGCGGAACCGACCCTGGGGGCGAAACCGGCCGCGGCCTTCCATGAGGTGAAGGAAGACCTCGTGAAGCACGTCGTCCGCCGCGGCGCTGTCACCGGTGAATCGCCGCAGAAAGGCCCGTACGGCCGGGGCGAACTCGCCATAGAGCCGCGCCAGGGCTTCCGTGTCGCCCCGGCGCGCCGCGAGCGCCAACCGGTCTGCTTCGTGGGCTTCGATCACGCCGATCCCGTCCTCAGTTCCCGCGCCAGGTCTGGATCTCCGGATTGTCCGGTTCCAGCTCCTGCCAGTACTCCGTCATGCCGGCCACGGTTCCCTCGCGACCGTGGAACGAGGCGATCTCCAGGCCCAGGCGCAAGGCTGCCCGTGCGGTCTCGAGGTCTCCGGCTTCTGCAGCCGCCGCAGCCACGCGGAACATGACGGCAGGATAGTTTTCCATGAGTGTGGCCACGCTGCGGTGGGTGGTCCAGGGAAACGACATGTCCGTGGCCGACTCGAGGCGATAGGGACCGTCGAACAGTTCCCAGGTGCGCGCCACGTCGGTCCCGACGTCGTCCTTGCCGTTTGCTCGCTCGCCGGGAAGCAGGCGCCAGAGCATCCCCTCCAGGCGCCGCTGATCGTCCACCGCGTCGATGACCGAGTGGTGGACGGTGAGGGCCAGATAGATCGGTCGCTCCAGTTCGCCCGCTGCAGATCTGGCAGTCACGGCCTCGACGAATTTGACGGAGTACGTCTCGCGGTCGCGGGCATAGTTGCTGATGAAGTCCTGATAGAGGTCGGCACGCTGCTTCGCGCCGAGGGGGTCGCCGTCCTCGAGGTTCGCGAGGAGGGTCTCCCGGATCTCGGGTTGGGTGATGAGCGACAGGTTGAGCACCAGGACGTCGGGCCGGACCCCGCGCGCGGACTGCAGGGCCATGGTGCCGTAGGTGTCGTTGTCGCCGTTGGTGAAGATGATGGCGTCGGGCGCGGCGCCCACGAGCATGTTGTAGCAGGTGTCGAGGACCGGCGCCGGGATACCGCCCTTGTCCAGGATCGCCGCAAGGTGCCGCTCAGCCTCGTCGCTCTTGCCCAGCGCCAGCGCCAGGGGATGCATGGTGAAGTGGATGTCGGCCCACGTCGGCGCCAGGTGCTCGGCCTTCAGGCCCAGCTGGTAGCAAGCCGCCGCATCATCG
>PIVY01000205.1 GCA_003353795.1 bacterium | reverse complement strand
AGGGATTTACCCGCCACGAACTCCTGACCCTCGCGTCCATCGTGGAAGCGGAGGCGCAGCGGGCCAACGAGCGCACTCGAATCGCTGCGGTGTACCACAACCGGATCGACCGCGGGATGCGGCTGGAGGCCGACCCCACCGTTGCGTTCTGGCTCGGAAAACGCGGCGAACGGCTGCTGTACAGTGATCTCGAGGTGGATTCCCCATTCAACACCTACCGGCGAAGTGGTCTGCCGGCCGGTCCCATCGGGGCGCCGGGGTACGCCGCCATCCTGGCCACGGCTCGTCCCGATACCTCGAGCCGGGAACTCTACTTCGTGGCAGACGGCGAGGGGGGACACGTGTTTTCGAAGACACACGCGGAGCACCAGAGCGCCGTGGCTAAATATCGGCGGCTCATGCGCGAGCGTCGACGTTGACGGAGCCCGACCGGCGACCTAACGTAGAGGCGCCGACGTTCACGGAACCAGGAGATCGACCATGTCCATGTTGCGCCACATCTGGATCCTGCTGTTCGGTGTGATTGCCATCACGCTGGGCTACGTCCTGCTGTCCGCCGAGCGATTGTCACTGGGGCCGTTGCTTCTGGTCGGCGGTTATTGCGTGGCGTTACCTATTTTCATCTGGCGCCTGTTTCGCACGGGTGTGGGCGAGTAGCTCAGCTGGTTAGAGCACCTGCCTTACAAGCAGGGGGCCACAGGTTCGAGTCCTGTCTCGCCCACCATTTTTCCCTATAATGCTTAAAATTGATACATTCCCATTTCCTCGTTATTTGCCGATTTCGGGAATCTTGCGGCTGTTTGGACAGATACCGTATTGCAAATAATGGGTACGTTGGGAAAAAAGAGGGTTGCTTACGCGATATCTCTGTGGTAACCTAATCTTCGTCAAGTGATGGACTCCGAGTGGGAAGGAGGACTCTGCGCGGTTCTCACAAGTACTCCGCCTGGGTTAGCCACCCTCGCTTGAACGGATCACTTTTGGAGGTGACCTAATGCTTCGTAGGTTCTTGCTCGGCATCCTGGTCGTGGGTATGGCGTCTCTGGCATGGGCCGGCGTCCCCGATCTGAATTTGTCGACTGCTGAGATTCAGGCTGGCGCCGCTGGCGCCTCGGTGTTCTCCGTGCCGAACGCTGCGGGTAATGGCTTCGATGAAGCCTTCCTGTTCCCCGGCACCGTCGTTGATGCGACCATCTCGGTTCAGCTCATCGACACCAACACCGATCCCATTTTCCTGTATCCCTTCGAGGATCTGTGGCTGGAGACTTCGCTCGGTAACCTCAGCTTCTGCTCCGGCGGAACCGTTGCCGACGCGTCCACGGATGAGAATGGTGACACCACCTTCTCGAACCCCATTGCTGGTGGCGGTTACACCGACCCCTCGACCGAGATGACTCTGGTCATGGTCGCCGGTGCACCCATTGCTGGTGGTGGCGTGGATGTTCAGTTCAACAGCCCGGACATCAATGGCGACCTCGTCGTCAACCTGTCGGACATCGTGGCTTTCACCCAGTTGCTTGGTGGCAACTTCGGTGATAACCCGCTGTTCGCCGGTGACTTCAACAACGACGGCGTGATCAATCTGTCCGACGTTGTTCGTATGACCGGTGGCATCGGCGCTTCTTGCCCGTAGGCAACGTTGACCGACGAATCACCAATGTGCCGGAACGCTGCCCCGCCGATGCAGGCGGCGGGGCAGCAGGGACAACCCTCCCCCCGGCCTCTCCAGTCTACAGACCTGCGCTGCTTCAGGAGAGCAACCATGAAGAAATTGCTAGCTCTGACTTTGTTGGTCATGGTCGCCGGCGGCGCGCTGGCCGACTCCGAGGACAACATGATGGGAATGTTCTTCGCTGAGCCCTTTGTCAGCGAGAACACGAACTTCGAGAACAACTTCGCTCCCTTCTTCGGCTACATCGTGCTGCTGGGCCCCACCGTCGAGAGCGTCGGCGGATACGAGGTTGGCATCACGATGCCGGCGACAGTGTTCGTGCTCGCCGCTTCCGGCCCCAACGGCTGGACCAACTTCGGCAACAACACGAATCACCTCTGTGGTTACCAGACCCCGCTGCCCGTCGTTGACGGCGGCACCACGCTGGCTAGCCTGAATATGCTGTACACCGGCACCGATATCATTTACATCGGTTACGGCGAAGCTGATCCTCCGAGCATCCCGGGCGTGCCCGTCATCGCTGATGGCAGCAACCCGGACATCTTGATCCCCTGTAACCTGACCAGCGACGGCGGCTTCGTGGCCACCATCAACGGTCCTGGTGTTGTGGCGACCGAGAACCACAGCCTCACCAGCGTGAAGGCTCTGTTCAACTAGGCTTGCTCACCAGCTAGCTGGTTAAGTGGCCCTGGGTTCGCCCGGGGCCTCTTTTTTTGCGTATCGACGTGTCGCCCCGGGCAAGTTGCCCAGGGACCTGCGTGACATTCCGGGCACACGGTACTGCATGATTTCGCCCGGTTCTGGATCGCTTCTCGTGGGGTTTGAGCCCTTGACAGGACCACCCTTTGCAAGGATATTCATCGCGTGAGACCGGACGTCGTGCCGGATTCGGGTTAGCTTGGCCACGGACCACGGCTCTTAACACGGACGTACCGAGCCCCGGATAAGCCGGAAGCTGTCCACCGACGCGGGTGGCGGACAGCTGGGAGGGGACCTCCCCCGGTAAAGGTATTGAGGACCTGCGTTTGCTTCAGGAGAGAAACCATGAAGAAACTGCTAGCTCTCGCCTTGGTGGCCCTGATGGCCGGAGGTGCGATGGCGCTGGAGTACGGTGATGTCGGGTGTGGTATGGGAATGTTCTTCAGCAACACTGAGTTCAGCGACGCGACCACGAATACGAACCCGACGCCCGCTCCGTTTAACGCCTACATCGTGGCCATCGATGTTCAGATCGAATCGATTGGCGGCTACGAGGTGGGCATCACGATGGATGAGACGGCGATCTTCGTGCTTACGGTCACCGGCGAGAACGGTTGGACCAACTTTGGTACCAACACGAATCACCTTGCCGGCTTCTCGACCCCGATGACTCCTTCGGGTGGTGCCGTGGTGCTTTGCACCATGCAGATGCTGTATAGTGCTGCGGATCCGCAGGACATCGTCTTCGGCCCCTCCACTCCTTCCAGCTGGGGCCCCGAGAATCCCCAGGGCATCTTGTGGGACGGCCCGGCCATCGCCAACGCGAGTGGCGACCTTCTCTATACCGCTTTCCTGACCGGCGGTGTGAGTGACGCACCTTCGACCGTGGCGACCCTGAACGGCACTGGCATCACGGCCACTGAGAACCACACACTCAGCGGCGTGAAGGCCCTGTTCGACTGAGTTTCGTTTTCGATTCTTGTGACGGGGCGGGGCAACCCGCCCCGTTTGCGTTGAGGCCGTATTCGAAACATGCATGCCAAAGAGGGGGATACCACGATGATACGACGACTGATTTCCGCTATGGCCATGGTGATGCTCCTGGCCGGTGTTGCAACGGCACAGGGCAACGGAATGGGCGTGTTCTTCAGCGACATCGAGTTTACCGACGAGACGTCGAACATCGACGCGACATCGGGCACCGTCGACCTCTACATCGTGGTGCTCGATTGCGAGTTTGCTTCGGTGAGCCAGTACGAATGCAGCCTGAGCTTCACCGGCCCGGCGCCGACGGTGACGAACGTCGACGGTCCGGCTGGCGCCGGATGGACGAATTTCGGTAGCGACTTGAATCACCAGGTGATGTTCCTGAATCCTCCGGTGACCGTCGAAGGTGCCGCGGTGCTCGGCATCGTGACCATCTCCGTCGACTCGCCTTCGCTGGTGGAAGTCAACCTGGGCCCGCCGGTTCCGGCCACCGTCCCCGAACGTCCCATGGTGGCCAACGGGGTCGATCCCGACGACTACGTGGGCTGCGGCCTGACCAGCGGCGCGGACATTCCGGGAGTCGTGGCCACGGTCAACGGTAGCGGTATCACGGCGACGGAATCGCTCGCCTGGACGGCGATCCGGAACTTGTTCGAATGACCCGGTGTTCCCGGCGGCGCGGGTGGTGGTCGGAATCGGCCCGAATCGGTGACATTTGACCGCATTCGATCTCGTTGGTATAATGTCACTTGCCCACCCCTGCTCGAACTCTACGAAACCCCTGAGAATGGAGACGCGCTCCATGCCCGCCATTCTGCCCGTGGGTCGGATTCCACTGCTCGTACTCGCGCTCGTGTGCGTTACGCTCGCGTCGGCGAGCGCAGGGATCGATCCGAACGTCCTCTTCAGCAACCGCGACGAATTGCGGTTCGACCTCGAGCTTCCGGCGCCCACGTGGCGCGCCGGACTGCCGGGCGTACCAGGCCAACAGGTCTGGGATGCGTCCCTGCCGGGTTTCGTGTCCACCGGTATTCCCGGTCGGGTGCGAGTTCCTCGTTCCGGTGGCTGGCTGGTGGTCCCACCGGGGACCACGCCCCGCCTGGAAGTCGTGCGCGAAGACTGGCAGCCGCTCGACGGGCGGCAACTGGCCATCGAGCCGGTGCCGGTGATGCGCCGCGACGAGCAGACGGGTGAAGTCTTCGAGACGCCCCTCGTGCCGCGGCCGGGAGAGGCGCTTCCGGACGAGGGCATTCCGGCCACAGTGCTTGCCGACATGAGTCGTCCGGACCCGGCGCTATCGCGCGGACCGGGCGTGAGGCTGGGCGAGGTGTCGTGGTGGCGCGGTCGCCGGATCGTGCACTACACGGTGCTGCCGGTGCGCGTGACGACGGACGGTCTGGCCACCGAGTCGATGCGCAGTGGTGAATGGCGCGTGCGGTTCGTCGACGACCCGAACGCCGGCAAGTCGGTTCCCGCGGGGGCCGCGAATCGCCGCAGTGGCAAGGGCGACGATCGCTTTGCCGGATTCCTGCTCAACGGCGATCTCATGTCCGGCCTGGCCACCGAGGCCGACCGCCGAGCGCGGGCCGCCGACAAGGCCGCCCGTCCGGACGACAAGGGCACGCCGTTGGGTTACCCCGACGTGCGACTGCCGGTGCAGTTCACTCAACTGCACCGAGTCCGAGCCAGCGAACTGGTGGACGAGGGACTGATCCCATCGGGTGTGGCCATTCAGCAGGGGCAGATCCGCCTGTACCAGCGACGCTACGCCGCCGAACTGGACGATCCCGACGACGATCAGTCGGTACCTTACGTCGAGGTCGAGGTGCCCATCCACATGGTGGGTGATGGCGGTGCCTTCGACGGCGACGACCTCTTCCTCTTCTGGGGACTTCGCCTGCGGGACGACGGCCCGTTCAACTACACCGTGGACGGGACGGTCTACGAACTGGGTGACGCCGGCGACCCCAACGAGATCAACAACGATGCCAACGTCTACTGGCTGCAGCTGTCGGACCCCGATCCGGGCCAGACCTGGGCACGGATGGAAGAGATTGCCATGAGCGGGTCGGCGGGATCGCCCCTGACCTCGTACCGTCGTACCGACTACTACAACGAGGCCGTGTCCTATCGCGAGAACGTTCCGCTCATCTCCATGGATCGTTACTACTACAACACGCAGCTCGACGATGATGCGCGGGTGAATCTGATCTTCTGGACACCCGTGCTCGGGCAGGCCGGCGCCACGGTGCGCGCCGGGATCTCGAACTACGCGGGTTCCGGGCGGACGGTGACGCTGGACCTGGCCGTGGACGACAACGAGGTCGCGCCGCTGCCTGATTTCTACATCAACGTGCTGGAGGAACGGGTCTACGAGGAGACCCTGCCCTCGGTGGCGTTCGAGACCGACAACGTTGCATTCCGTATGCGCAACGGCAACGTCCACCTGCCGATCTTCTCGTATCTGAACTGGATCGAGGTAGAATACGACGCTTACTATCAAGCACCCTTCGGGCGACTCCAGTTCCCCGGCGGCAACACCACCGGAACCAGCAACGTGGAGATCCCCGGCTTTACCAGCACCGACGTCGGTCTGGTGGAGATCACCGACCCGCGCAATCCGCGGTACGTGAACCTCGCCGGTGCGAACCTTCCGCCCGACAACGGTGGCTACAAGCTCTCGCTCCAGGTCTCCCAGCCCACCGAGGTCCGTAAGTTCTATGCGGCCGCCCGCATGACCAGCAATGGCGTTGCGGACATCCGTTATAATCTCGCCCGGCAAACCGACGGTATCGTGCCCACGGAACTGGACGAGGGCTCGGCGGACGTTCTCGTGGTCACGCACCCCGATTTCCGCGACCGCGCCGAGCAGTGGATCGACTACCGGCGCGACCGCGCGGGTACGGCTGGCCTCACGTTCAAGGTCATCGAGCCGCAGCAGCTCTTCGACTGGTATACCGGTGGCATCAAGAATCCCTATGCCATCAAGCGATTCGTGAACCACGGCCTGGACAGTCCGACCTGGGGAAGCTGGTCGCTCGTCCTGGTGGGAGACGCCAACGAGAATGCGCGTGAGCTCGGCGTGCTCAGCTCGGGGCGGATCTGGTCCCACGACTGGGTGCCGACGCACTACCACGTTCAGAGCGTGAGCAACCTACCGCCGGAGGTTCTCGCCTCCGATGAATGGTATGCCAACCAGGATGCCGACGAGGGCGTTGCGTTTCCCGGCGCCATCTCCGAACCACCCGACCTCTACGTGGGGCGTTTCGCGTGCAACTCGGTCGGCGATTTCGATCGACTGTTCACGAAGATCCAGCAGGTGGAGAATACGCAGCCGGGGCAGACGTGGCGTCGCCGTGGCATCTTCATTGCCGACGACGCCTGGTCCAGTGGCACGTTGAGCGCCGAGGGCTTCACCGTCGAATTCCAGCCGTCGGAGGTCGCCTTCCGGGCCAGCGAGCGTTACATGGCCAATCTCTGGACCGGAAACGCCGGCATGGTCTCCCTGGAGGCCGACACGGTCTGGCTGGAGCCGTACATGGATCCGCTGCACCCGGAGATCACCGATATCGTCACCCTCACCGAAGCTCGGCAGTGGTGTGCGGCGAGCGGTGCGCCGCAGGGTCTCATCGCGGCGCTGAGTGCCGGTGGCACGGTGGCCCACTATCAGGGACATGCCAACCACTGGCTGATGGCGCACGAGACCTGGTTCCAGCACGATCTCAGGTTCGGCGAAGCCGTGGCCCGGCGTGACATCAACGATCTCACCAACGTGGGCAAGCCGTGGCTGTTCTGCGGCATGGGCTGTCACCTCGGCGACTTCATCCAGAACGTGGCGCACCCCAGCGGCAACATCGAGCCCGGCATGGGCGAAAAGTTGCTGTTCTTCACCGACGCGGGAGCCGTGGCGGTCTACGCCAGCAGCGGCTACGAGTATCTGGGCAGCAACAAGTTGCTCAGCGAGCTCTTCGTCGAACGCATGACCCAGGCCCCGCCGTCCATCAATATTCGCGACGAGGCGATCACCAGCCGCTGGATGCTGGGCGAGTTGATGTGGGCGTCGGAGGCCGATGCGCTGGCAGCGTCCCAGAGCAGCACCACCCGGGCGATGGTCTATCAGTACGTGGTCCTTGGCGATCCGCTGATGCACCTCGACTGTGGCGCGCCCGAGGTGGACGCCGCGCTGGTGGGCACCGGCGGCGGCCCCATCGAGGGTGAAGTCGATCTGGTGGCCACCGATGCCAGCGGCGTCCGCATGGTCAACCTGCAGGCACGCGACGAGTCGGGCGTCGACCGGTTGCGCGTGCACGACTCCGCAGGCGCCGATATCACGGCTCAGGTCGTCACCAGCGAGATCCCGTACTACGACAACGGCAGTCGCCAGATCATCGACTACGAATTGACCGTTCCGGTGCGGCCCTTCGCGCATCAGGTCATGGTTCTGGTTCACGACAGCGCCGCCCGCACCGATGCGGCCGACAACGTCGTGGTCGCGCTGAACGTGGAGCAGACCGAGTCGACGTTCACCGCGGCCGACGGTGAGCCGCTGGATCCCAACACATTCGTCTTCACCGTGGGCGAGCCCGTGGATCTGGAGATGACCGTCGAGAGCGCCGCCTGGTTCGACGACGGAACCGTGGTCACCGTGACCGGCAACAACGTGGAGGTGACCGATGTCGATGCGACGGTCGCCGGGGACCACACCTTGCAGGTCAACTACACCGCCACAGCTCCCGAGGAGAAGGTGGAGCGAACGGTGGATCTG
>PIVY01000032.1 GCA_003353795.1 bacterium | reverse complement strand
TGCCGACGAGCAGGACTACGCCGAACTCCTGGTGCTCTTGCCGGGCGAGACCCACACACCGCGCATCGCGCCGGGCAAGGTGGGCACCCCGGTGCCGGTGCAAGCGGGCGCCCCGATGCAGGCTCTGGTGTACGCCACCGACGCCTGGTTCAACCGCGTGTCGGCACGGCCGCAGGTGCACTTCACCAGCAGCGGGTTCTTCCAGATGGTCTCGGCCAACGACCAGGCCCTCGATGTCGACGGCTCCGGCCAGTTCGACCTCTTCTTCAAGGCCGCCGAAAACCACGACCTCGTCGCCGCCGACCTGATCACGCCGGCCATCAACGACACCTCTACCATCAACGTCACCGCCGGCGATTTCGATCGCCTGATGGTGCTGCTGCCGGGCGAGACCGCCGATCCGGGCGGACCGCAATCGGACGGTAAGGTCGGCACGCCCACGCCCCAGACCGCGAGCCTCGAGTTCGACGTGCGGGTCCGCGGCACCGACCAGTTCTGGAACCTGGTGGACACCGCCACCGAGCGCGTGAACGTCGCCAGCGACGACGGTTCGATCACGCCGACCAACCCGCTGAACAACAACCAGCCCCTGGTCAACGGCGAGATCGTCATGCCGCTTTTCCTGACCTCGCCGGGCTACGTGACCCTGGCGGCCTCGGCCCTGGACAACGTGGACATCACCGGCCAGCAGGCCATCGTCGAGGTCCAGACGGGCGCCAATTATCAGATCGCCACGCCGGCCACCGCATTCGTCGGCCCGCCGTCCACGTTCGCCATGACCATCAGCCTGGTGGACGAGAACGGCGACCCGCTGCCAGCGGCCAACAACTGGGTCACCGTGGAGGCGCTCAAGGCCAACCTCGAGCCCGCCAGCAGCACCCTGCTCATCACCAGTGCGCAGCTGTCGGCCGGCACGGTGGTCATCCCCGACCAGGCCTACGATACGGTCGAGGACATCGTCATTCGGATCACCGACATCTCCGGCCGCCAGAGCTACAGTTCGACCATCCAGATGCAGCCCAACGGCCTGGAGTACGTGGTCTCGGTGGACGTCACGGAGACCCTGCGCGTGGGCCCGCCGGCCACGTTCCCGGTGAGCGTGCTTCTGCGGGACACCGACACCCACACC
Organism: bacterium; assembly: GCA_003353795.1. Lineage (GTDB taxonomy): Bacteria > Krumholzibacteriota > Krumholzibacteriia > LZORAL124-64-63 > LZORAL124-64-63 > Glo-17. The sequence goes on along the minus strand of PIVY01000032.1, from coordinate 34,440 downwards.
ATCATCAACGCCGACCGCCGCTTCGACGTGGCCGTGCTGCCCGCTGCCGGCGGCCCGAGCCTCGGCGTCGTGGGCGTCACGAACCAGCGGCTGGACCACGGCACCATCAGCTTCCAGGAGAGCTATACGCGCGCGGGCAACATGTTCGTGACCGTGACCGACACTACCGGTCTGTCCGGCTCGAGCCCGGTGTTCACCCTCACCGCCGATGGCTACAAGCGCCTGCAGATCGTGGCGCCCGGCGAGGTGGTGGAGTCCGGTCGACCCGAATTCGACGCCACGGGCAAGAGCGGCTCGCCGGTGACCCAGCGGTCCGGCGAACCGTTCCCCATGACCGTGCGTGCGGTGGATCAGTACTGGAACCTGGCCGACTCCACCAGCGTGGGCATCCTGCGCCTGGTCGCCAGCGACGGTTCGTTCACCCAGGACGGAAACCCCGAAGAGAACTTCGTGCCCTTCGTCAACGGCCGCCGTACGTTCAACGGATTCCTCACCGACGAGGGCACCGTCAACGTCACGGTCTACGACGAGCAGGATCTCAACAAGCCGGCGCAAACCACCTACATCCCGGTGAATCCGCCGTTCGAGTACGAGATCACCGTGCCGGCGACGGCATCCACGGGGCCGGTGCCCGGTTTCCAGATCACCGTCAAGCTCATCGACCCGGTCACGGGCCTGGTGGTGCCCACGGCGCAGAACCGCTTCCGCATGACGCCGCTGTTGCCGAACCAGGGCGCGGCCAACGGCGTGCTCGGAACCGATGAAGCACAGCTCATCGGCGGCGTGTGCGTCATCAACAACCAGTCCTACAGCACCGTCGAGGACATCATCGTCCGCGTCGACGACGACTACGGTCGCGAGGCATTCTCCTCGGTGATCGAGATGGATTCCGGCGGCCTCTACTACGCGGTCTCCCTGCCGGACAGCGCCGTGGTCGGTCCGCCCGAAACGTTCCCGCTCGTCGTCGAGCTCATCGACAGCAACACCGGCGAGCGCGTCACCACCCAGGATCGTCTCTTCGACATCGTCGTGATGAGCGCCCAGACCGGTCTGCCCGGTGGCGGTCATCTCGAGGTGGTTCAGGGCATCCTCGAAGGTGGCTACCGCGATATCGCTCAGGCCTACAGCCGGGCCGAGGACATCTTCATCCAGGTGTCCGACACCACGGGCATCATCGGCATCTCCAACACCTGTCGCATGCTCGCCGACGGCTTCAAGCGCATCCAGCTCGTCTCGCCGGGCGAGCAGCCCGATCCGGGCGGCCTGACCGGCACCGGCAAGCTGGGCGAGCCGCTCACCCAGCAGGCCGAGGTGCCGTTCGTCATGACCGTGCGCGCGGTGGACCAGTACTGGAATCTGGTGCGGACCATCGACGACGGTCAGATCCAGATCTCCAGTTCCGGCGGCGCCCTCGATCTCGTCGATCCCGACGACGCGGACGCGCCGTTCATCGGCGGCAGCCGTGACATCGAGATCGTGCTCGGCAACCCGGGCCTGATCTCGGTCTTCGCCGTGGATCCGGGTCATCCCGCCGTGGCCTCCGGCCGCGTGGACATCCCGGTGAACGAGGCCGAGTACCGCGTGATCCTGCCGGATCCCGCCGTCGTCACCGCCGGCCCGCCCGCCACCTTCGCGGTCACCGTCCGCCTGGTGAATCCCGAGACCGGCGACCGTATCAATGCGGGCGGCGATTTCGAGATGACCGCGCTCAGACCCGACCGCAGCGCCGCCTCGGCCGAACTGGGCATCCAGTCGGGCACCCTCACCTCGGGCGAAGCGGTGATCTCGGGGCAGCACTACGCCGCCAGCGAGGACATCGTCGTGCGCGTGCGCGACAGCCGCGGCCGCACCACCTACAGCGACGTGCTGACCGTGGTGCCCGAGGGCGTCCGTTACGCTCTGGACGTGCCCGACACCGCGATTGCCGGCGAGCCCTTCGAGATGACGGTGCGCCGCGTGGACATCGTCACCGGGCAGATCGTCACCAGCGATGATCGCAACTTCCTGTTGACCGCGTTCAGCGGCAACTCGCCGCGACCGGACTTCACGCTGAGCCCGGCCGGCGTCCTGGCCGACACCGTGGGCACCACCGCCATGGGCGAGCGCGTGTTCACCATGCAGAGCTACGACCGCGCCGAGTCCATCTACCTGCGGGTCGGCGACGATACCGGCGAGCAGTTCTACAGCGACGTCATCGTGGTGCTGCCGGCGCCGGTCTCGGTGTGCCTCCTCGAGGCCCAGGACCTGCCCGGCCAGCGGCTCGATCGTGCGCTGCGCCCCGCCGACCGCATCACCCTGCGGGTCGACGCGCGAGACGCTTCGGGCAACGCCGTGGCGGGCACGGCGGTCACGTTGTGGTTGCTGGAGGGCGACGCGGGCATCGGCTCCCTCCGCTCGGGTACCAACGAACTGGTGGCCGACATCAACGGCACCGCCACCTGCGAACTCTACGTGGACGACCACGGTTCGCGGGACCTCGTGCTGCAGGCCGTGGCGGGCGACGCCATGTCGTCACCCCTGGCCATCGTGCTGCAGGGTCCGCCGATCACCTCACTGGAGCTGTTCCCCGAGGCCGCCGAGTACGGCGACGGCTATTACGTACTTCCGAGCACCGAGATCACCCTGAACTCGGTGGTCGAGGGCCCCGAACCCGTGCAGGGCGTGTGGTTCGACGTGGACATCACCGACGATCCGCGTCCGCGCACCCTGTACGCCGAGCCGTTCACCCTCGAGGACCTGGGTCCGGAGTTCACCACCCCGGGTCAGCACGTGCTCCGGTTCTACGCCGAGGAGACCGGCGGCGTCACCGAGGCCGTCAAATCGGTCACCCTCTACACCGCCGCGACCATGTCCACCACGCAGCAGGTGACCAACCGTCCGAACCCGTTCCGGGCCGGGCGCGAGGAGACGGTGATCCTCTTCCAGTCCACGGTCTCCGGACCGGTCAACGTCACGATTTTCGACCTCTACGGCGACATCGTACACAGCGATCAGCTGTCCGTCTCCGCAGGGGCCACCGAGCAGTTCGTCTGGGACGGCCGCAACGGTAACGACCGTGTGGTCGGTAACGGAGGCTACATCTGCCGCATTCACGGTGCTGGCATGGACCTGCGCCGCAAGATCGCGGTCGTGAAGTGAGAGGCACGATGAACACGCATTCGAGAGTCATCGCAGTCGCTGTCATCGCGACGCTGCTCACCGGGGGTGCGGCCTGGGCCGCCAACGACGGCGGCGTGCCCGGCGGCTACCTGCGCTACGGCGCCAGTGCCCGCAGCCTGGCCCTGGGCAACGCCGTGGGCGGCATCGCCGACGACGCGGCCACGTCCTACTGGAATCCCGCCGGTCTGGCCAGCCTGCGAACCATGGAGCTTTCGGCCATGGGTGCGACGCTGGGCATGGACACCAGCTACGGGTTCATCACCCTGGGCATGCCCACGGCGAGCTGGGGAACCTTCGCTCTGAGCGGGACCTACACCGCCAGCACGGACTTCCAGCGCACCGACCTCTTCACCGACCTCGACGAGACCTTCAGCGAGGACGAGGGCATCTTCGCTCTCGGCTGGGGCAAGGGCTTCGGTCGGCTGTCGTTCGGTCTGAATCTCAAGACCGTGCGGCAGAACATCGGCGGCGCCAGCGGTTCGGGGACCGGCCTCGATCTCGGCGCCCACTACCGGCCCCACCGCGCGCTGGGCATCGGACTCTCGGTTCAGAACGCCATCGCGCCCAAGATCGTGCTCATCGAGGACGAGGAGCAGTTGCCCCGCAGCCTGCGCGGCGGCCTGGCTCTCAACTTCTTCAAGAGCCGGCTGCAGATGTCGGCCGACGTGGTGCAGACCGAGTGGATGGACACCAGCGTCCACGGTGGCCTCGAAGCCTGGCCCCTGCGTCAGGTCGCCCTGCGTGGCGGCTACGACGGCGGCAAGGAACAGTGGGCCGCCGGCGCGGGTCTGCGCTGGCAGAACTGGCAGTTCGACTATGCCTACGTCAACACGGAGATCGGCGGACAGAACATCTTCTCGGCCACGCTGCGATTCGGTGTGCCTTACGGCGTGAAGGTGGAGCGCGATCGCGCCCTCTTCAGTCCGTCCGGCGAGGACCGCTCGGTCACTTTCGGCATCCGCACCGCCGTACGCGGCGAGGTGGATCGCTGGCAGGTCACCATCGCCGACGCCGACGGTCAGGAAGTCCGTCGTCTCGAGGGCGCCGGCAACCCGCCCGACGCCGTGACCTGGAACGGCGAGGATACCGACGGCCGTCTCGTGGGTGACGGCATGTACACCGCCAGCGTCGTCATCGTCGACGAGCTGGGCCAGACCTGGGACTACCAGAGCGACGTGGAAGTGCTCGGCTTCCACGACCGGACCCGGACACCCATCCGTCTCGAGATTGGCGGCGGCGCTGCAGGTGCTGCCGAGGGGAGCGACCGATGAAACACCTCTTCGTCCTCTTGATGATCTGTCTGACCGTACCCGCGATGGCGAGCGAGCCGTCGCTGGTGCCGCCGGAGGACGCTCTCTGGGATGCCGCGGGCAAAGCCTACGCCCAGGGCGACGATAAATCGGCCGCCATGCAGCAGTACCGCCTGTTCGTGCAGAGCTACGGCGGCAGCGACCGCGCGGCGGCCGCCCAGTTCATGCTGGGTGAGTGCTACCACGCCATGACCGACTACGAGGGCGCCCTGCGCGAGTACGACGGCGTGTCCGGCCGCAGCGGCCGCGACGAGTATCTCGAGGCCTCGGTGCTGCTGCGCCAGGGCGAGTGCCTTTTCAACCTCGGCCGCTACGACGAGTCCATCGAGAAGTACAAGCGCCTGGTCGATAAGTTCGACGACACGTTTCTGCTGGCCGAGGGCCTCTATCAGCTCGGTCAGGCGTACATCGTCGATGGGAACTGGCTGCGCCTGGAGGAGGCCTACCGCGAGCTGCTCGAGCGGCGTCCCGGCTACGCCGACCTGCAGGAGGTCAAGTTCGCCCTCGGTCTGTTCGCCTTCCACGACAAGCGTTACGACGAGGCGCGCGAGTACTTCGAGCAGGTCCCCAGCGACCGCGGTCTCTATTTCCTGGGCCGCACCCTGGAGGAGACCGGCCAGTACATCCTCGCCATCCAGCGCTACAAGACCGTGCTGCGCCGCTACGCCGACAGTCCCCTGGCCGACGACGTGGCCTTCTCCATCGCCGAGGCGTTCTACCATTCCGGTCAGAACACCGTGGCGGTACGCAGCTATCGCGACTTCATCGACGACTATCCCGACAGTCCGTTCCTGCCCAACGCGCGCTACAAGATCGCCTGCGTGACCTTTCGCGAGGGACGCTACGACGAATCCATGCGCCAGCTCGAACTCATCGTGCAGTCGTTCCCCGACGCCGCGGTCACCGCCTATGCCCAGTACCTGATCGGCGACTGCTGTCTGCTCCTGGACCGCCCCAGCGAGGCCATCTTCGCCTGGACCGACGTGATCAAGCGATTCCCGGAGTCCACCGTGGCCTCGGCGGCCATGCATAAGGTGGTCTACGCGTACGCCCAGCAGGAGAACCACAACCAGGCCATCATCCTGGCCGACGAGTTCCTCGATCGCTATCCGGGCGACCAGCTGGCCCCCCGTGTGCGCGTGCTCAAGGGCTTCTGCCACTTCGAGCAGGAGGAGTACAAGAAAGCGATCCTGGCCTTCCAGAACGTGACCGACAAGCACGTCAACACCGACGTCGCTGAGCGGGCCCTGTTCCTGTCGACCCTGGCCTACACGCGCCTCGGTCAGCTGGACCGGGTGCTCACCAACTACAACTACATCGCCAGCAAGCTGCTGCCCACGCCCAGCCACTGGCGGGGTCGCACGTACTATCACCTCGGCGAGGCCTACTTCGCCCAGGGGCTGTATCGCGAAGCGGCCGGTATGTACCGCCTGGTGCTCACCGGCTATCCGCGTAGCAACGTGGCCGCGCCCTCACTGCAGGGCCTGGTGGCGTCCTTGAGCCGCACCGGTGAATACGAGGCGGCCCTGGCCGAACAGGAGCGCTTCCTGCTGGTCCTGGCCAACGCCGAGAGCGAGAACGGCACCAACAGTCTCGCCGTGGGTTCGATCTTCTTCAACCAGCACAACTACGAGGACGCGCTGGTGCAGTTCACCGAGTTCCTCGACGCCAATCCTGAGGACCCGGCGGCCGTCACGGCACTCGCCAACCAGGCCGACTGCTACTACCGCCTGCAGTACTACGAGCAGGCCATCGAGGCCTGGAGCAGCCTGCTGGCCCGCTTCCCGCAGTCCGCCGAGGCGCAGGAGGCGCTGTATCGCATCGCCGACACCCAGTTCGGCCTCGGCCGCTTCGACCACGCGGCCACCAGCTACAGTCGCCTGCAGACCCAGTTCCCCGCCGGCGAGCATACCGCCGACGCGGCCTTCGGCATGGCCAACTGCGCCTATAATCAGGGGCAGGACGAGCTGGCCATCAATCGTTTCACCGCGTTCGTGGACAGCTATCCGGACGATGTGCGCACCGAAGACGCCGAGCTGGGCATCCAGAGCTGCTACTACCGCAGCGGCAAGGACATGACCGAGTATCTGCAGCGCCATCCCGAGTCGGCGCTGGCGGCGGACGTCTACTGGAACAAGGGGCAGGACGCCTTTGCCCAGGAGCGCTTCGGCGAGGCCGCCGACGCCTTCGAGCGGGTGACCCTCGACTATCCCGACAGCGAGTCGGCTCCCGGCGCGCTGTTCTATCTGGCCGAGAGTTACTATCGCGCCGAGTCGCTGGACCAGGCTCTGGCCGGCTTCAAGAACTTCACCACCACTCACCCGGACCACGAGCTCACCGAGCTGGCGCACCTGCGCGCGGCCACGGTCCTGTTCAAGGTCGAGCGTTACGACGAGGCGGCGGCCGCCTACGAGCAACTCACCGACCTGTTCCCGGTGGGCGAGTACGCGCCGCTGGCGGCCTACAACGCGGCGATCTGCTATCAGGAGCTGGAGGAGTGGCACGCGGCCATCGGCAGCCTCGAGCGCTTCGCGGCCGACTATCCTAGCCACGAGAACGCGCGCGGCGTATGGGTGCAGATCGCGGCCCTCTACCAGGAGGAGCTGGGCGACTGGCCCCGCGCCGTGGACGCCTACGAGCGCGCGGCGGCCCAGGCCGGTTCACCGCTGGCCGAGGTCCGCTATCGGCAGGGCGAGTGCCTGGAGAAGGCCGGTGACCCGGATGCCGCGCTGGTGCGCTACGACCAAGCCGCAGCCGGCTCGGGAGCCGACCCGTTCCGCATCGCGGCGCTGGCCGAGATCGGACGCATCGCCGAGGAGCGTGGCGACTGGGACCGCGCCATCGGCGCCTACGAGCGCATCATCTCGGCGGGCGGCAAGCAGGAGTGGCGCGCCATGGCCGAGGGCCGGATCGCGGCCATCCGCGACGCGGGCGTGACGGCGGGCAGCTGACCCGCGCCACACGATCACCAACGGCTCCCCGGGATCCTCGCGATACCGGGGAGTCGTCGTTTCCCAGGATGGATCATCGTTGCCAGAACGGTGGCACACTCCTTGCCGAGTTCTTCCTTTGTAGCATCGACTCCAGCGCTATCGGGCCATTGGCGGCCGCTGTCGCCGCGCTCGCTGGCACATTGCAAGATCGGCTCCGTGCAGATCGCACATGCAGGAAGGTGAAGAGCCCATGTTCGGCGACATGTCCCTCATTCAAGTTTTCAAGTCCTCGCCCACCATGGTGGTGCTGCTGGTCTGTTCCATCGTCACCGTCGGTTTCGCCGTGGAACGCCTCATGTACTTCATGAGCTCCAGCGTGGACGGACGACGTTTCATGAACGAACTGGCCAGCCACATCAAGGCGAGCAACGCGCGCGCCGCCCTCGATTTCTGCCAGCGCCAGAAGTCGCCCATCGCCCGGGTCATGACCCAGGCCGTGGCCAACATGAACCGCCCTCGTGAAGATCAGGTCCAGCGCATCGATACCGCCATCGAGCTGGAGCAGGTCGAGATGGAGCGCAACATCGGCGTGCTGGGCACCATGGCCAACATCGCCCCGCTGCTCGGTCTCTTCGGTACGGTCGTGGGTATCATCCGCGCCTTCGCCGACATCGCACGCACCGGTAGCGGCGGCGGCGCCGTCGTGGCCATGGGCGTGTCCGAGGCCCTGCTGACCACTGCCGCGGGCATCATCGTGGCCGTGATCGCGACCGTGTTCTTCAACGTCTACGTGCGTCGCATCCGCTCGCGCGTGGCACAGCTCGAGGATGCGCGGGAGTCGTGGTTCACCCTGGTGCACCAGTACCAGCGTCAGCGTCGTGGCACCGCCAGCCCTGCCGCGGCCCAGCAGACCCAGAAGCAGCCGCAGCCGGTGAACGCCTGATGGCTCTCAAGAACAACAAGCAGGGCCTGACCGCAGGCCTGAATGACGCGAACATCACGCCCCTGGCGGACGTGACCACCACGCTGATCGTGGTCTTCCTGATCACCATGCCGGCGCTGATGTGGAACGGATTCGACGTCAATCAGGCCCAGACCGGGGGCGAGAGCAACCAGGTCGAGCCCACCGAGGAGCTGGACGAATCGTTGCTCACCCTGGCGGTGACGCCCGAGGGCCTCAAGCTCAACGGGACGCTGCTGAGCGACGACGAGATCGCCAGCGAGCTCGAGCGCAAGCTCTCCCTGCGCGACGACCGCACCGTGGTCATCGTGCCGGACGACATCGTTGCGCTTGGTCGCGTGGTCACTGCTCTGGACATCGCCAAGGCCAGCGGGGCCGAGAGCCTGGCCCTGCTCAACCGCATCGGGGGATAGATCGTGGCGCGCCGCAAGAAAGTCTTCGAGGTCGACACCAAGGTCAACGTGGTGCCCATCATCAACGTTTCGCTCGTGGTGGTCCTCACGCTCATGATGATCGCCCCGTTCCTGACGGGCGAAGAGGTAGACGTGGATCTCCCCGAGGCCATGGCAAGTCAGGCCGACGACACCGACAACATCGAGATCATCTACACCAGTGATCGCCGGATCATCGTGGAGGAGACCCAGTTCAGCCTGGAGGAGCTCGAGCCCACCCTGGCGCCGGTGTTCCAGGCCATGCCCCACGGCGTGGCCGTGGTGAAGGCCGACCAGAACCTGCCCTACGGCGAGGTCGAGGCCCTCATCGCCGCCCTCGAGAGCGCGGGCGCTCCGCGCATCGCTCTGGCCACCAAGCCGAAGGAGGGCCAGCAATGATGCAGCAGGCCATCGATCGGTCGCGCCAGACCGGCAGCTCCCTCGCGGCGAGTACCGTCATCCACATCCTGGCGTTGCTGCTGCTGACGTTCCTCGCCGGACGAGAGGCCATGCAGCATTTCGCTCAGGACGAACTCACCGAAATCGCCTACATCGAGGCGCGCTATGGCGAGGACGTGGCCGAAAAGGTGAAGCTGAAGAAGCTGGATCCCGGGCCTCCGGGCAACGGCATCACCACCGACTCGGCCTTCAAGAAGCCCGAGCCCGCGGCACCGGCCATGCCGGAGCCCGCGTTGCCCGATCCCGAACCGACGCTGCCCAAGGCCGAGCCCAAGCTGCAGCAGAAGGAACTGGCGCCGCCTCCCAGGCTGGAGCCCAAGCGCCTCGAGCCCCAGAAGACCGAACTGGCCGCAGCCGAGGTTCCGGACATCGCGCCGGTGGTGACCGCGCCGCGCCAGGATCTGGCCATGGCCGCGCAACTGGAGACCAATGTGGCCCCGGCGCCCGCCCGCCAGGTCATCGACACCAGCAAGCTCAAGGACAGCCTCGCCGGCAACGTCACGGACGTGGAGAACAAGACCCCGCGTCCGGCGAAGCCCAAGAATCGTGACGCGTTCAAGCCCCAGCGTGGGGCCCTGAAGGATCGCGGCGGTCGCGCGACGTCCGGCAACGAACCGGTCGTTTCCGCCTCGAGCGCGACCCGGCGCGGTGGCGCCGTGGCCGAAGCGCCCGCCAACCTTGGCGGCGCTGCGCTGCAGTCGCGGGCGCCCAGCGCCGGCTCCTACGAGGCGCCCAAATCTGCCCTGGCGCCGGCGAACATCGCCCGCGGCGGCGTGGGCGGCACCGGCGTGCTGGACGTGACGGCTCCCCGTTCCAGCTCCGGCAATGGTCAGAACAGCGGTCGCAAGACCATCCTCGACTACGGTTCGGGAAGCGGCAACGGCGGCGGTCTCGTGGGCCGACGGGGGCGCATCGCCGAGGCGCCCGCCACCCGCGACATCGTCGACGACGTCAAGGCCGACGAACCCCAGTCCAAGGTCCAGGAAGCCGATACCAAGCTCACCGGCAAGAACGGCGTGGGCATGACCATCTCCGGCCAGATCTCCGGTCGCAAGATCCTGCAGAGCGCACCGGCGCAGTATACCGACAAGGCCCGACGCGAGGGCTGGGAGGGCGTCGTGGCCGTGCACTTCACCGTGCTTCCCGACGGCCGCGTGAAGGACAACGTCTACTTCGAACAGACCTCGGTGCATCGCGACCTGAACCAGGCGGCCATGAAGGCGATCCGCCAGTTCAAGTTCGCACCGCTGCCCGCGAACAAGGGCGCAGTGGAGCAGTGGGGCGTGATCACCATCGTCTTCCGGTTGAACTAGACAGGACGAGGAGAGCCATGAACACGATCACCCGACTCTTGCTGACCGTGGCGCTGACCGCCTTCCTGGCCGGCCCGGTGTACGCCCAGGAAGAGGGCGACCAGTGGACCGACGACGGCGAATCCGGCGCGGCCCTGCCCGAGATGGTGGTGGAGGCCGAGAACAAGGTGCGCCAGACCATCGACAAGGGCACCTTCGAGTTCGAGCTCGACGCCGCCATGGTCGATTCATTCTTCGCGTCCATGGACGACCAGGCGCTCGAGGTGAGCCCGGTGTCCGGCCTGCAGCCGCACCTCAACAACCTCGAGCCCCTGCGCAGCGATCAGCCGCCGCATTGCTGGCTGCCGCGAATCCCGGTCACCCCGGTGGCGACCTTCTTCACGGCCGAGCCCGAGGGTCACAAGCCGCGGCACTGGCAGCTCACCATCACCGATTTTCGGGGCAGCCCCTGCCGCAACTACGAGGGCGGCGGCAAGCCACCGCAGTCGGTAAGCTGGGACGGCAAGACCGATCACGGCGACATGCTGCGCGTGGGCTATCCCTACAGCTACGTCTTCACCACCACCGACAAGGGCACCAACACCTACAACTACGCCGGCGAGAGCTTCCGCCTGCCCGCCCTCGACTACCGTCAGGACGGCGATCGGGTACTGGAGCTGGCGGGCGGCGAGCTGTTCACCCGTCAGGAGAGCGAGCTCACCGGCACGGGCGAGGACTGGCTCTTGCGCACGGCCGACGAGATCCGCCGGCATCCCTACTCGCCGGTGCGCGTGGTCGTGACCGCCGAGTCGCTGGCCCTGGCCGACGAGCGCGCCAAGCGGGTGGCCTTCTTCCTGGCCGACAGCATGATCCTGCCCCGCGAGCAGGTGGAGACCGAGTCCGTGCAGAAGCCGGACCTCCGCGCCGAGATGGACGGCACCGTGGCGGTGATCATCGAGCACGTCGACTGATCTCTTGAAGATTCCATCAAATAGGCGGCTTCCTCTGGCCGGGGAGCCGCCTTTGTCGTTACTTTCATCGCGGAGGGAATGGTGCCGGAACCCGCTTGCCGGTCGCATGTTTCAGCACGACCGGTGTTCCTCACCCCCTGCGAGGCTTCCATGCTCGATGTGTCCCGACTGAACGACCACTCCCGGGTCTTCGCCCAGCATCTGTTCCGCGAATTCCCCGACTGGTTGCGCTACGCCCGCTTCGATCCCTACGAGGAGTTCGAGAAGGAAGCGCTGCTTGTCGAGGTGCCGCGTCCCGCGGTTGATGGCAAGAACGGCCTCTTCATCACCACCAGCGAGTGGGAGGTCTCCGTCGGCTTCGGCGAGAACTTCCACACCCGCTTCGGCGTCAGCGGCCAGGATCAGGCCGACGATTTCCACGGCCGCGCACTCTGCTTCATCCGCGACTTCGTGGACGAGAAACTGGTGCTGGTGACCGCCTTCGAGGACGACCAGTGGCTCGGCGCCTGGACCGTCCGGGTCACCGACGAGGGCGTACCCGAACAGGAGCGCGAGGACGGTGTGGTGTTGAGGGTTCGTTCCTGGAAAGGCACCTGGGATCGCGACCTGGCCTGATCAGTGCTGGTCAAGCGCCGTCCAGCGGCTACTATGGTGCCGCCATGGCTGACTTCACGCGAGCCCTGCTGATCGTCAATCCCGTGTCCGGACCCGGACTCGCGCCGCGCTATGCCAAGCGGGTGCAGCGGGATCTCGAGCGCCGTCGGCTCGAGGTGGTTCGCCGGGACTCGGGTGGCCCAGGCGACATCGTCTCGTGGTCCCGTGACGCAGCCCACGACGGCTTCGATCTGGTGTGCGTGCTCGGTGGCGACGGGTCCATGCAGGAGGCCGTGGTCGGGCAGGTGCAGACCACGGACAAGGTGGCACTGGCGCACATCTCCGGCGGCACCGCCAACGTCATCCCGCTCACGCTCAGCCTGCCCTGGTTTCCCGGCCCCGCCGTGACCGCCATCTTCCAGGGCCGCGTCCTGGATTTCGACGTGGGCTATCTCGTGGCCCGTGATCGCCACTTCGTCCTCATGACCGCCGTGGGGTATCCCGCCAACATCATCAAGGACAGCCCGCGCCGGTTGAAGAACCTGTTCGGTGCCGGTACCTACGTCTGGGCCGCCATCAGCAACCTCTTCCGCCGTCAGAGCGCCTTCGTCACCGCCGAGGCCGACGGGGTCCTGCATCGGCGCCGCGCCAACACGGTGCTGCTCACCAATATCGGATTGGTGCCCGACCTCAACCTGCGCGTCACTCCCGACACCGATCCCCACGACGGCAAGCTCGACGTCACCATCATTTCCAGTCGCACCCTCTGGGATGTGCTGGCCATCCTCTTCCGCATGCTCACCTGGCGCCGGCGCAAGGTGCCGCGCATGAAGAGCTTCAAGGCCGAACGGGTGACCGTGGATGCGTCGCCGCCATTGCCGGTACAGATCGACGGTGAGATCCTCGGCACCACGCCGGTGCACGCGCAGGTGCTGCCGGCGGCGGTCAAGCTGGTGGTGGGGCCGCGGTACCGCGAATCGAAATCCGACTAGGACTTCTTGCGCCGCCGGAAGATGAAGTTCAGGGGACCCGGATCGTCTTCGTCCTCTGGGTCGCCGGCGGTTTCGGCGGTGGATGCCGTGCCCGGTGTTTCCGGCTCGAAGCTCTCGGTGCTGCCACCGGCGGCAGCCATGGCCTTGAGCGCCGGGGGCTCGACCTCGGTCTCGGCCGCCAGTTCGGCCATGGTCTCTGCAATCTCCGTCTCGGCGATCTCCGTCGGGTCCAATGCTACCGACTCGTCGGCGACCGGCTGCCCTTGTGGCGCGTAGTCACCGAGTCCCGACTCGCGCCAGCGGTTGCGCCAGCTCACCTGACGCAGGATCAGCGACGCTTGGTCCTCGGCGCGCCGCCGCACCAGTTCGCCGCCGGCGCCCTCGCGCAGCAATTCCATCACGTCGGCCAGGATGAGATCGGCGCCCAGGTTCCGATGACCCAGGTACGCCTGACTGGGATTGCGACTCCAGTGGCCGTGCAGCAGGGTGTCGCGGTGGTCGGGATGCACCACGGCTTCCAGGTAGCCGCGACCGTCCACGGCCAGCCGCAGCCACGGGCCCGGCGCCATGGCGTCGCCATCGGGATCGACCCACACCCGCACGCCCGGAATCGCCGCGGCCTCCGTGGACCGCACCAGCACGGACGCGCCCTGTTCGGTGACCAGCCGCTGCAAGTCGCCGGAAAGCTCGCCGAGCATGTCCGGCGATGCGTCCACCAGGACCACGCGCCGCGCCTCGCCCAGCAGCCGTCGCGCGACATCGAGGGCCGCTGCGGTGGTTTCGAGGGGGCGCAGCGACACGTCGTCGGGGACCTTGCCGACGTTCTCGAGAAGTTCCACGGCTTGCCGTTGCCGTGCCTGGAGGTGGGCCACCAGTTCGCCGGTGAAGTCGGCTGCAGCCACGGGCTGATAGAGGCGGGGTTTGCGGCCAGAGGCCCGTACGGCGCCCCGTTTGGCCATGGCGCTCAGGGTCTTGGTCATGTTGGCGGGATCGCGGCCCATGTCCTGGGCCACCTTGTAGGCACTGACGGGACCGTCCTGGCTCTGGGCCAGCAGGGCCACGTAGATTTCGGCCTCGATGGCGGTCAGTCCGAGGTCAGTGAGAGCGGAGGCCAGTTCGCGATCCATGGCGCACCCCTTGTTGTTGGGCGACAACACCCATAGGGTTGCTCTGGAGGCCGTTTTTGTCAAGGACCGGATGGATCCTGATTGACTTGACGGTTTCTGGACGTACATTGCCGCCATGGATATTCGAAACATTGCCATCATAGCCCATGTGGACCACGGCAAGACCACCCTGGTGGATCAGATCCTCCAGCAATGCAGTGTGTTCCGGGACGGTCAGCAGGTTCGCGAGCGCTTCATGGACTCGGGCGACCTCGAGCGCGAGCGCGGCATCACCATCACGAGCAAGAACTTCGCGGTACAGTACGGGGACACCCGTATCAACCTCATCGACACGCCGGGCCACGCCGACTTCGGCGGCGAGGTGGAGCGGGTGCTCAAGATGGCCGACGGGGTTCTGCTCCTGGTCGATGCCTTCGAGGGACCCATGCCTCAGACCCGGTTCGTGCTCCAGAAGGCACTGCAGCTGAACCTGACACCCCTGGTCGTGATCAACAAGGTCGACCGCCCTGCCGCGCGCCCCGAGGAGGTGCTCGACGAGGTGTTCGGTCTCTTCGTGGACCTCGGCGCCAGCGATGCGCAGCTCGACTTCCGCGGCGTCTACGCCAGCGGCCGCGACGGCTGGGCCGTGGACGAGATGTCGGATGAGCGCAAGAACCTCGAGCCACTGCTGGACAAGATCCGTGAGCACGTGCCGGCGCCGGTCCACCAGGACGGCCCCTTGCAGATGCTCGTGGCCGCCATGGACCACAGCGACTACGTGGGCCGCATCGGTATCGGCCGCGTCGTGCGCGGCGAATTGCGCGCCAAGCAGGCGGTGACCCTGGTCAAGCGCGACGGTCGGCTGGTAAAGACCCGCGCCACCCGCGTCTACACCTTCGAAAATCTCGGCCGCGCCGAGACCGACCACGTGGTCTGCGGCGACATCTGCGCCATCGTCGGCATGGAGGAAGTGGACATCGGCGACACGGTGGCCGATCCCGAGACGCCCGAGCCGCTGCCCTTGATCGCTGTGGACGAGCCCACGCTGTCCATGAACTTCATGGCCAACAACAGTCCGGGCTACGGTACCGAGGGCAAGTACTCCACCAACCGCCAGCTCCGCGAGCGCCTGCACCGCGAGCTCGAACGCGACGTGGCGCTGCGCGTGGAGGACACCGCTTCCAGCGACACCTTCCGTGTCTCCGGCCGCGGCATCCTGCACCTTTCCATTCTCATGGAGACCATGCGCCGCGAGGGATTCGAGCTCATGGTGGGACAGCCCCAGGTCATCTACCGCGAGATCGACAGCAGGAAGGCCGAGCCGGTGGAGGAACTCACCGTCGACGTGCCCGACGAGCACACCGGCACCGTTATCGAGTACGCCGCCGCGCGTAAGGGCGAGATGATCGAGATGACGCCCCGCGACGGCCGCACCCGCCTGCTCTTCCACATCCCCAGCCGCGGCCTCATCGGCTTCCGCTCGCACATGCTGCGCAAGACCGGCGGCGAGGTCGTGATGCACCACCGCTTCTACCAGTACGAGCTGTTCAAGGGCTCGCTGCCCCAGAGGCTTACCGGCAGCGTGATCAGCATTGGCAACGGAGCGGCGGTGGCCTACGCCCTGGACGCGCTGCAGGACCGCGGCCGCTTCTTCATTGCGCCGGGCGAGGTGCTCTATACCGGGCAGGTGATCGGGGAGAACACCCGCGACGACGACATCCTGGTCAACGCCCAGAAGGCCAAGCAGCTCACCAACGTCCGTGCCTCGGGCACCGACAAGAAGGCCAATCTCGCCCCGCCGATAAAGATGTCGCTCGAGGAACTGCTCGAGTACATCGCCCAGGACGAATGCGTGGAGATCACGCCCAAGTCGCTGCGCCTGCGCAAGCTCCTGCTCGACGAGAACGACCGCAAACGCGAGGCCAAACGGCGGCAGGCACTCTAGGGAGTTGACCATGGTATTGCTCGAGTTCTCCATGTATCCCACGGACAAGGGCGCCTCGGTGAGCGACTACGTGAAGCGGTCGCTCGAGATCATCGACGACAGCGGATTGCCGTACCGCCTCGGGCCCATGGGCACCTGCATCGAGGGGGAGTGGAACGAGGTGATGGCCGTGGTGACGAAGTGCTTCGAGAAGATGCAGTCCGACTGCGGGCGCATCGCGGTGAACGTGAAGGTGGACTACCGCGAGGGCGGCCAGGGGCGGCTCGACAGCAAGGTGGCCACGGTGAAAGCAAAGACCGGGCGGGAACTGAAGACCTAGGGGTCGCCCATGCGCATCGACCTTGCACCGCCACCGTGGGCCACCCACCTGCTCAGCGACCAGGACGACTGGGGCCGTGCGCCGCGTCCGGTCGCCGACATGCACCCACTCGACCTCCCCGACGACGCCTACTTCGAGTACGCTTACCTCGATGCCGACGGCAACAAGCGTCCCGATCCGGACAATACCAACGAGTCGAACAACCCGTGGTGGCCCTACGCCCGCCACCTCGCCGGCCCCGACTACACTCCCAGCAACTGGGCCCGGATCCCCGCCAAGACCGCACCGCTGGGCACCACCCACCGCCTCAAGCTCGCCAGCGAGAACCTGGGCCACGAACGGCACGTGCTCATCTACACCCCGGCGGGCCACGAGAACGAGAAGCTGCCCCAGATCTGGTTCCAGGACGGCAAGGCGTACTACGGCTGGGGCAAGACTCCGCAGGTCCTCGACAAGCTGCTCGAACACCGTCAGTGCGATCCCGCGCACCTGGTCTTCATTCCGCCGGTGGACCGCAGCGGTGAGTACCACTTCAACGACCGCTACCTGGCCTTCCTCACCGATGAGCTCATGCCCGAGGTGGAGGAGCGTGCGCCGGGCAGCGGCCAGCGCACCGCCTGGGGCGCGTCCATGGGCGGCCTCTGCAGCGCCGAGCTGGCCTGGCGTCATCCGCTGAAATTCCAGCAGGTGGTCGCCCAGTCCGGCGCCTTCCTTTTCCACCCCGGCCAGCGCCTCGGCGACGACCCCCATGGCGGCAAGGAGTGGTGGGCGCAACGCCTGGCCGAGGAGACCTGGCGCCCCCTCCGCTGGCACCTGCAGACCGGAACCCTGGAATGGCTGCACCGGCCCAACGAGAATCTCGCCGCCGCGCTAGCGACCGCCGACTTCGACGTTGAGTACCAGCAGCGGTCGTCCGGGCACAACTGGACCACCTGGCGCAACGGCCTGGCGGACGGTTTCCGCTTCGCCGTGCCGCGCCGGACTTGAAATCCGGGGCCGGAGAGACCACAATTTCAGTAGATATGCGCCACCCGTCCGAGAACCGAAACCGGAAGGCAGTACCATCATGCGCCACGCGACCCTGTTTCTAGGCCTGTTGGCCCTCCTCGCCCTCGTCGCCTGCGGTGGCGGCGAGCAGACCGCCGAAGAGGTCGCCGCTGCGCACGCCGCGGCCGGTGACTGCGATCCCGCCGGTTGCGCCAAGGCTGCCGACGGTGGCTGCGCCAAGGCCGACGCCACGGCCAAGGTCGCCGAGAGCAGTTGCGCGCAGTCCTGCGCCCACGGCGCCAAGGCCCAGGTGGCCAAGGCCGACGGCACCGCCCCCGAGGGCAAGACCTACGGTTCCGGCGTCTCCTCGGCGAGCACCGTTGCGGTGAGCTCCGTGCTGGCCCACCCCGAGAACTACCTCGGCCAGACCGTGCGCGTGCAGGGTGCCGTGGTCGGTGTCTGCAAGCACCGCGGTTGCTGGATCGAGATCGCCAGCGACAAGGAGATGCAGAAGATCCAGCTCAAGGTCAACGACGGCGAGATCGTGTTCCCGCCCGAGATCATGGGTGAGACCGCCATCGTCGAGGGCGTCCTCGAGGGCATCCCTCTGACCTACGAGCAGGCCTGTGCCTACCTGGAGCAGGAAGCCAGTTGCCAGGGTGAGAAGTTCGTCAAGGAAGACGTGCCGGCCGACGGCGTCACCTTCTACCGCATCAAGGGCACCGGCGCGGTGATTCTTCCTTCCGCCAAGTCCTAGATCGGGGATACCATCGAGCGCCGGCCGCGAGCGACGATCCCGTCGCCTGGGGCCGGCGCTTTGTCATGCCACGGTCCTTGACGCCCGCTCAGCCGCCGGTCCGGATCAGCCAGCGCAGGGATAACGACCATGCTTCGGATTCGGCGTTGTTGAATGCCGGCACCAGGACGACCCGCGACCCGATGTGGAGGCCCAACTCGCCGGTGACGAAGGTGCCGACTTTCTGGGATTCGCGTGGACCGAGGTATTGGGAGTACCAGGTGGACTCCTCTTTGCCGCGAAAGATGCCCAGGGCGGGCACGACCTCGAGCCAGGCCAAGGTGGGGAGTCTGAAGTAGATCACGCCACCGATGTCGATCCGTTTTTCGCTGGCCACCTGGCCTGGCGACACCGGCTCCTCCTGCTGGGGGGTGAGTTTGGCGTAGCGGCCCACCAACTCGAGGCCGCCTCGGAAGGACTCCGATGGCCGCAACAGTGCGATGGTGGCCGAGATACGCGGGCCGTCCGCCATCATCTCGTGACCCGGTGTCCAGTCTCTAGTCGCGTAGCCGGCAGCGAGATCGACCCGGCCACGAACCGTGAATCCGATCTCTCCCGCTAGGCCGAGGTTGCTCGACGGGCTGAGGATCCCCGCGGCGAGGCTGATGCCGCTCTGGTCCCTGGAAAAATAACGGCTCTGTGCCGTGGCGTTATCGGGTAGGGACAGGCAGGTCAGGGCGACCGCCAGGGCAAGAGCTTTCCGGATCACTGATCCCTCCCTCGATGCTCGCAGGCATCCCGCGGTGCTCCAATGAGGTTCTATCGAGTGTTGGTCGGGAACACTAGCCCGACCGTGAGGGAGAAGGTATTGATGTTGTCGAAGGCGCTGAAGCCGGGCGTGATGTAGACCTGCTTGTCGATGAGCAGGCTCAACCGGGCCGTGATCAACGTGTCGGTAACGACCTGTTCATCGCGGTTGCCGGCATCGTCCGTGGCCGTTGCCGACGCGCGACCGTAGTAGACTCCGATCGCAGGGTATATCTCGAGCATATCCGAGGTTTCGTGCTTCTGGTAGACCTCGCCACCGAGGGCATAGGAATCGCCGGACATCTCCAGACCGGCGGCGCTCAGCGCGCTACCGGAGAAGCTGACGAAGGTGTAGCTTCCGCGGATTTCGAGGCCGAAGTTCGATGTCCTCGACGGCCGGATCACGGCGTAGCCGAGGCTGGGGGAGAACTCCTGCGAGGAGAGATCCCTGTTGTAGAATTCCGGCTGGTCGAATGATGTGCTCGAGAACCCGATACTGATGTCGAGCCTTGCGTTCACGGTGTATCCGATGTTGGCCCCGAATCCCGTCGCGTCCCTGTTTCTGCTCAACCCGACGTTGAATCCGATACCATTGTCACCGTCGTCGAAGAACAGGCTCTGCGCGGTGGCCAGGCTAGCCGACATCATGGAGAAAGTGGCAATGACGAGCAGGGCGATCGCGCGTGCCATTCGGCTTGCCCCCATCTGAACGACGTGAGTTGGTCTCGGTATCCCCCCGGATAGGGGCCCCATTGAGTATTTTTGCAAATCCGGAATCAATTAACAATAGTTATTGCTCAACAACAACGACGGCGGCGGCGGTAGGCGGCAAAGTCAGGCTGACAGTGAGTCCACCGGCGCCGGGGCTTTCACCTGGGCGGCCGGTACTGGGGTTCGATTTTGCCCCTGGTCGGTCGAGAGATTATCGTTGACGGCGCGCTGTCATGTTCCCCGTCGACAGAGGTCATAGAAATTGCAGAAATTTCGCAAGGTCTGCCGCTTCCTCCACCGCGAACTCGGCTTCCTGGCCGTCGGTCTCACCCTCGCCTACGTGATCAGCGGCGTCGCGGTGAATCACACCGACAGCTGGAATCCCAGCTACGAGCAGACCCGCTCCACCTGGACGATCACCCCGCCCGGAGTGGGTCCCACGGAGCAGATCACGCCGCAGGTCCTCGACCAGCTCGACCTCAAGGAGCCCATCCGCAACGTCTGGCGGGCTACCGAGACCCAGCTACGCGTCATCACCCCCTCGGGGACCGTCGACGTGAACTTGGTCTCCGGCGAGGTCCTCTCCGAGGTGCTCACGCCGCGCCCCCTCCTGCGCGACGTCAACTTCATGCACCTCAACCAGGGCAAGGGCGCCTGGACCTGGATCGCCGACGGTTACGCGGTGATCCTGGGGATCCTGGCCCTCAGCGGGATCTTCCTGGTGAAGGGACGCAAGGGGCTGACCGGTCGCGGCGGCGTGCTCATGGCCCTGGGCCTGATTCTGCCGGTCGCCTACGTGGTCTTCGAGAAGTACCTCTAGACCCATTCTTGACTCGGGTTTGCGCCCCACCTAGCTTTGCGCCTTGATCCGGAAATGCAGTCGCCAGACAGGGAGCAAATGCCGTGCTGATTGGTATCCGCCGCGAGGACAAGAACCACTGGGAACGCCGCGTCCCCCTGATCCCGACCGATCTCGCCGAGCTGCAGAAGCAAGGCCTCGAGTTCCGGGTCCAGCCGTCCGCCAATCGCATCTTCTCCGACATCGCCTACCAGGACGTGGGGGTGAAGCTGGCCGAGAACCTCGGCGAGTGCGATTTCGTCATGTCCGTCAAGGAGATCCCCAAGCACCTGCTGGAGAAGAACAAGAACTACATGTACTTCTCCCACGTGATCAAGGGGCAGGACTACAACATGCCCATGCTGCAGCAGCTCCTCGATCTGAACTGCAGTCTGATAGATTACGAACGCATCGTGGGCGACGACGGCAAGCGGCTGCTGTTCTTCTCCATCCATGCGGGCTATGCCGGCGCCATCGACACCCTCTGGACCCTCGGCCATCGGATGAAGGCTCGCGGCATTCCGACACCGCTGGCCGAGATCAAACGCACCTTCGAATACTCCACCTTCGAGGGCGCCAAGGCGCACCTGCGGGTGATCGGCGAGCAGCTCAACCCCGAACGCCATTGCATCACCATCGGCATGGCCGGCTACGGCAACGTGGCCGCCGGCTGCGCCGAAGTGCTCGAGTGTCTGCCCATCGAGTGGGTGGCTCCCAGGGACCTGCTGGCCGGCAAGGCGCCCACCATGCCCATCCGCGTGGTGGAGTTCCGCGAGGAGCACATGGCCAAGCGCAAGGACGGCGGCGAATTCGATCTGCAGGAGTACTACGACCATCCTGAGCGCTACGAGGCCCGGTTCGAGGAGTACCTCCCGCACCTCGACGTGCTCCTGAACACCATCTACTGGGAGCCCCGTTATCCGCGCCTGGTCACGCGCGAGTGGATCAAGAAGAACCGCGACCCCAAGCTGCAGGTCATCGGCGACATCAGCTGCGACTACGAGGGCGCCATCGAGATCACCCTGCACGCGACCATGCCCGACAAGCCCAGCTTCACGTTCAATCCCGACACCGGCGAGGTGGTGGAGACCGTCGACGGTCCCAGCCCCGCGGTGATGGCGGTGGACAACCTGCCGTGCGAACTCTCGCGCGAGAGCAGCCAGCACTTCAGCAAGGTCCTGAGCGATCTGGTTCCGGCGCTGGACAAGTGCGACTGGTCGGCCTCCTTCGCCGACCTCGATCTGCCTCCCGAACTGAAAAAAGCCGTGATCGTTCACCGGGGTGAGCTCACTCCGGATTACCGATACCTCGAGGAGTTCCTGGGACAGTAACTCGCAACCGGAGGACGCTCACATGAAGAAGGTTCTGGTACTCGGCGCCGGCCTGGTCGCAAGGCCGCTCGTACGCTACCTGCTGGACCGAGGCTACGAGGTGACCTGCGCCAGTCGCACCGTCGCCAAGGCCGAGGCTCTCATTGACGGTCATCCGAATGGTAAAGCTCATCCGCTTGATCTCGGGAACGAGGCGAAGCTCGCCGAGTTCATCGCCGAAACGGATCTCGCCATCAGCCTGGTGCCGCCTCCGCTGCATCCGGTGGTCGCCCGCCACTGCCTGGACGCGGGCAAGAACATGGTGACCACCAGCTACGTCTCGCCCGAGATGGAGGCGCTGGACGGCGAGGCCCGAGAGAAGGGTCTCGTGATCCTCAACGAGATCGGCGTCGACCCCGGCATCGACCACATGTCGGCCATGCGGATCATCGACGACGTCAAGGGACGCGGCGGTGAGATCGTGGCCTTCAAGAGCTACTGCGGCGGCCTGCCCGCGCCCCAGCACAACGACAACCCGTTCGGCTACAAGTTCAGCTGGGCGCCTCGCGGCGTGCTCGTGGCCAGCCGCAACGGCGCGCAGTACCTGGAGAACGGCCGCAAGGTCGAGGTGGCTCCGGAGCGCCTCTTCCGCGACATGCACGTGCTGCAGGTCCCGGGCTTCGGCGACTTCGAGGCCTACCCCAACCGCGACAGCATCAGCTACCAGGACGTCTACGGACTCGAGGGCATTCCGACCCTGTTCCGCGGCACCCTGCGCAACATGGGCTGGTGCGACTGCATCTACAGCTACCGCACCCAGGGACTGCTGGACCTGGATGAGTTCGAGGTCAAAGGCCGGACGTATGCCGAGGTCATGCGCGAGCATCTCGGTTTGGCCAATGGCGATGACCTGCGTCTCGCGTTCGCCAGGAAAGCCGGCATTCCTCCCGACAGCCTGCCCTGCTGGAATCTGAACTGGCTCGGCATGTTCTCCGACAAGAAGGTCCAGGGCGAGAAGACGACCATGCTGGACGCCATGGGCGACCTCATGTTCGAGAAGCTCGCCTTCGACGAGGGGGAACTCGACCTCATCGTCCTCTTCCACGACTTCCAGGCCACGTTCCCCGACGGCCACAAGGAGCACGTCACGTCCAAGCTCATCGACTTCGGTGTCGAGGGCGGCGACAGCTCCATGAGCCGCACCGTATCGCTGCCCGCGGCCATCGGGGCACACATGATCCTCGAGGGCAAGATCACCGAGACCGGTGTTCTGCGCCCTGTCCTGCCCGGCATCTACAACCCGGTGCTGGACGAACTCGCGACCATGGACATCGAGTGCAAAGAGCACACCGAAACCTACTAGCTAGTGTTCTGTCGGTCCCAAGTTTTGGGGTTGGCGAGATCACAAGCGGTCAGTTGCAAGGCGCGCGAGCGCAGGACTAGTGAAGCTAATTCAAGCGAGTGCAACGCGGCAGATGGCTGCTTGTGGTCTCGCCAACCCCAAAACTTGGGATCGACAGATCACTCAAGGAGACGACCGATGAACAAGGCTCAGATCTTCCGCGAGCTCGGCCTCAAGGCCAAGATGGATGGCGCCAACTGCGGCGGCGAGTGGTTCGCGAGCAGCAACGACATCATCGAGGTTCACAGCCCCACCACCGGCGAGCTGTTGGGCAAGATCACCCAGGCTTCGGCGGCCGACTACGCCAAGGTCATGAAGGCCAGCCAGAAGGCCTTCGTGGAGTTCCGGGCCATGCCGGCTCCGCTGCGTGGCGAGATCGTCCGCCAGGTCGGCGAGGCCCTGCGCGCCAAGAAGGACGCCCTGGGCTCCCTCGTGTCCCTGGAGATGGGCAAGATCCTCACCGAGGGTCTCGGCGAGGTGCAGGAGATGATCGACATCTGCGACTTCGCCGTGGGGCAGAGTCGTTTCCTGAGCGGTCCGACGCTGCAGAGCGAGCGCCCCGGACATCGCATGATGGAGCAGTGGCACCCCCTGGGCACCGTCGGCATCATCAGCGCCTTCAACTTCCCCGTGGCCGTGTGGGCCTGGAACACCGCCCTGGCCTGGATCGCCGGCGACACCTGCGTATGGAAGCCGTCGAGCAAGACTCCGTACTGCGCCATCGCCTGCCAGAACATCGTCAACGAGGTGTTCAAGGCCAACGGACTCAGCGAAGGCGTCAGCGCAGTCGTGGTGGGCCGCGGTTCGACCATCGGCGAGCGCCTGATCAACGACAAGCGCATCCCGCTGGTGTCGGCCACCGGCTCGACCCGCATGGGCAAGCGCATCGGCGAGGTCGTGGGCGCGCGCCTCGGTCGCACGATCCTGGAGCTGGGTGGCAACAACGCCCTGATCATCAGCGAGAAGGCCGACATGAAGGGCGCGCTGGCGAGCTCGTTCTTCGGCGCCGTGGGCACCGCCGGCCAGCGCTGCACGTCGACCCGCCGCCTGATCATCCAGGAGAAGGTCTACAACACGTTCATCAAGAAGCTCGTGGGTCTCTACGAGAAGGTGAACATCGGCGATCCCCTGGATCCCAAGACGCTCATGGGCCCCCTGATCGACGAGGGCGCCGTGGAGGACTACGAGAACGCCATCAAGGCGGCGCAGGAGCAAGGCGGCAAGGTGCTGTACGGCGGCAAGGTCAAGCGCGCGGGCAAGAACCGCCGCCGCACCTTCGTGCTGCCGACGATCATCGAGATCGCCAACAAGGCCCAGATCGTCCAGGACGAGACCTTCGCGCCCATCGTCTACGTGATGAAGTACAAGAAGCTGGACCAGGCCATCAAGCTGCACAACGACGTGCCGCAGGGCCTGAGCTCGGCCATCTACACCGACAGCATGAGCGAGGGCGAGACCTTCCTGAGCTACAAGGGGTCGGACTGCGGCATCGCCAACGTCAACATCGGCACCAGCGGCGCCGAGATCGGCGGCGCGTTCGGTGGCGAGAAGGAGACGGGCGGCGGTCGCGAGAGCGGCTCGGACGCCTGGAAGGCCTACATGCGGCGACAGACGAACACGCTGAACTGGGGTGGCGAGGTCCACCTGGCGCAGGGTGTTAAGTTCGACGTTTAGGGCGCTCGCGGTCACCGTGGCGCGGCGATGTCCTCATCGAGGGCGGCCATTCGGCCGCCCTCTTTTTGCGGAGTTCGCCGCGCCACGGCGACCGCTCGCTGAGTGGGTTTTCGATTGCGGGTCAGCGGAGGACGGCCAGGGAACGGGTCTGGGTGAGGCCGGGGGCCTGGAGGCGGAGCACGTAGACGCCGCTGGCGACGTGGCGTCCCTGGGCGTCGTCGCCGTGCCAGCGTTCGTGGTGGCTGCCGGCGGGGCGGTCGGCCTGGACTAGGGTGCGCACGAGGCGGCCGCGGAGGTCGTAGACGGCCAGGGTCACCGGGCCGGGGCGTGAGAGCGCGTACTCCACCGTCGTGCTGGGATTGCAGGGGTTGGGCTGGATGGACGTGACGCCGGCCTGGGCCGCAGTCGCAGGGGCGGCCGTGGTCGAGTCGAGGCTGCCGGAGAGGGTGTACGGTCGCGGGCCGATGCCCCACGAGTCGCACACGAGCCAGAGGGTCTGGTCCTCGAGGGCCACGTGCTCGAGGTTCAGTCCCGAGACCAAGCAGGTTCCCATGGGCTCCTCGCAGTCGGAGACGAGGTAGAGGGCTGCGTCCCAATCACCGTCGGGGACGAGATCGGCGGTGAGGCGGTCGCCGGCCCGCAGATCCACGCGGTAGACCATGTCGCCACCGGTCCAGTGGACGCCGGGATCGTCGAGGCAGCCGTCGCGGCCGGGGTCGAGTTGGTTGGTGGCGTGGTCGAGGTCGCCGGCGAAGGCGAAGGGGCCGGGGCCGGGGCCGATGAGCGGGGCCGTGGCGCAGTTGTCACCGAGGGGCGGCGGAGGCGGAGGCGCGTACGGCGATTCTTCCGGGAAGGTGATGTTGGCGCCCAGGGAGTACTGGCCGTCGAAGTTGTCGAAATCGCAGATCATGTAGTACCACGCCGACTGCGGGGCAGTGAAGGTGTGGGTGAAACCCCACTGGCTGTACTCGCCACAAACGGCATCGACACAGGACCCCGGAGTCAGGCGGGCGTCAGTCACGAGATAGAAACAGATCTCGGGGATCCGGTGGTCGCCTCTAGCCGGTTCCGGAAGCCAGATGTCGCCCGCACCCACGTGAACGCGCTGGTCTTCGTACAGGTAGATCTGCACCAGTCCGTCGTTGTAGACGTCGGCCGAATCCACGCAGACGCTGTGGGGTGCGTGGTCGTCGACGAAGTCGTCGATTGGGGCACTAATTCCATTGCGGGAGTGGGAGATCACCGACGCGTCGAGGCATTCGTCGCCAAGGGGAGTCGGGTACGGGCGCTCCCAGCCATCGTCCCAGCGCACGCCGAGCAGATACTCGAATTCGTGGTGCTCACCATCAGGCGGCGCATAGTATCCAGGTGTGACCTTCACACGGATGGACGAGGCATAGGGGCCGTAGATCACCATTTCGCGGACGTAGCCGGGTACCCCAAACATCGTGCCGCCGAGGATCGGATCGGCGCAGGTTGAACCCACTTCGTACCACGAGACCTGGCAGGGCTCGGTGGCCTCGATGGTGAGATTCAGTTCCCCCTGGGTATCGCTGATCAAGAACCAGTCGCTATCGCGAACGGTTAGGCTGTCGGTGTCGGCGTACCATCCGGAGCGCCCGTGCAGGCTCGCATTGTAGCCGAAGGCCGTGTCAAACGGGTGGTACTGGAACTCCGGGTCGTCGGCGTCGCAGCCGCCGTTGAAAGTGTCGACGTAGCCGTCGACCAGGGGCGGCTCGTTTTCGGGTTCGGCGTACCAGGGAGGCGCGAACTCGTAGGGCGCGTGCTCGGTGATCACCAGGTCGTATTGACCATCATTGTTGATGGTGCCGCCATCGACAACGATGAAGTAGCTCACGAACGCGGTGACGTCGAGCCGGTCGATGCGCGCGGTCGCCACCCAGCAGGGATCGCCGTCGTTGCGGTTGTCGTTGCAGGCGAGGTGAGCGGCGTTGGCGTCGAAGACGTAGAGCGTGGTGTTGTAGCCGGAGCCGCAGGTGTCGATGGTGATCGCGCCGTCGGCCGTCGGCGTGTAGACGTAGACCACATCGGGGGCCAGTTCCTCGCCGCCGATGCACCAGGCGTCGTAGTCGTCGGCGTAGTCGCGGGTGGTTCCCTGGGTGAAATACGGCAGGCTTTCGATGACGGTGGCGTCCCACACGCCGTCTCCGCCCTGGCAGGTCGGGTCGTCCTGCGCCCCCACGTTGCCGACGGGCACGATGCACAGGATCACGATGATCCAATGACGCATGGGCCCCTCCTCGGTGCCTGTTCAAGGACTCGACAATCGCCGTGATGATACCACGCCAGGCCCGGTCGACTCGACACGCATCGTTCAGGCATGGTCGAATTGTACCCAACGTATTCGATGGGGGGTGCGCCGACATGTTGATCCGGAACACGACGACCGTGCTGATTCTGCTGCTCGGGACCATGCCGATCCTGGCGTCGACCGACGTGACGGTCATCTATTCTCACCGCGTCGTGCCGCACGGACCGGCTCCCGAACCCGAGATCATCGCCAACGGTTTGGAGGGAGCCATCGAGGCCACCTTCACCGGCGCGGGTCCCATCGATCTGGCGGAACCGCTGCCGGGTTTCGTACGCGTCAACGCCGCCACCTTCACCTACCACTTCCGCTGGGACGACACGGCGCCGCTGGCCGTGGCATTTGTCGATGGGGTTGGCGACACCACCGTCGTGGTGGCCGAGGCTGTGTCGCCCATGCTGCTGGACCCGGCCCTGCATGCGCTTCCCATCGTCCACGTGCAGACCGCGCCGGCGGGTCTCTGGGATCCGGCCACCGGCATCTATGTCTGGGGTGATTTCGACAACATCTACCAGCACGGCGACGCGTGGGAACATCCGGCCACCGTCGACTACTACGACGGTACCCTGGAACCGGTCTTCTCCACCGACGTGGGCCTGCGCCTCCACGGGGGCTACAGCCGCTGCTACGATCAGAAGGGTATGCGCTTCTACTTCGATCACGGTCCGCCGCCGGCTGCGATCGCCTACGACTTCTTCGGCAGCGAGCCGGCGGACTTCCGCCGCCTGATCATCAAGACCCACCGCTATCCGGACCTCTCCATCATCTCCGATGCCGCCGAGGCGCTCTTTCGCGAGCAGGGGCACCTGGCCGCCCGCAACCGCCACGTGGTGGCCTACCTGAATGGCGAGTACTGGGGGACCTACTCGCTGAAGGAACGCATCGACGAGGAATTCGTGGAGTTCACCCACGATCTCGGTGATCCCGACTATATCCTGATCAAGGACTGCGCCGGCGAGCATGGCGATGCCGGCGTCTGGGTCTCGTTCCTCGCCTCCTTCGACGACGTGGCCGATCCCGAGTCGCACGCCTGGTACACCTGGGTGGAGGAGAACCTGGATCTCGCGTCGTACATCAACTGGATGTTCATCAACATCTTCGGCGCCACCACCGACAACGTGTACTGCGGTAACCTGGTGCTCTTGAAGCCCGGCGACCAACCCTGGCGCTACGTCATGTGGGACGAGGACGGCCTGTTCCTGGCCGACAACCTGAACTCCGACCACTTCCGCTGGTTCACGTCGCTCACCGAGGCCGAGTACGACGCCCGGCGACCGCCGGTGCAGCACTCCGGCAGCTGGGCCGGGTGCCAGCCCTACTTCGAGATGTTCCACCGCCTCATGCAGAACAGCGAGTTCAAGGCGCGGTTCTCGGCGCGGGCGGGCGAACTCCTGGCCGGCGACATGTCGGTGGCTGCATTGCAGGCCCGCCTCGATGCCAACGCCGCCGCCTACGCCGGCGAGAAGAACCGCCAGGGCGGTCGCTGGAACTGGCCCGGCGGCTACTACGACTGGATCCTGGCCGTCACCCGGGCCTTCATTGCCGACCGGCACCCGGTGGTGGTCGCGCAACTGGCCGCGTTCATGGACGAATTCCGGGTTCCCGTCGAACTCAGCCATTTCGCCGCCGAGGCGTGCGAGCCCGGCGCCTGCCTCACCTGGCGCACCGAGAGCGAACAGGACAACGCCGGCTTCCTGGTCTACCGCCAGGACGGCGCGAACGGATCCGTGGACCTGCTCGCTTCCTACACCGATACCGGTGAACTGGTCGGCGCCGGGACCTCGGGTACGCCCACCGTCTACCAGTTCCAGGACACCACGGCGCCATCCCTGGTCTCGCTCTCGTACCAGCTCGCGCACGTGAGCTCCCAGGGCGACACCACGCTGGTCGACTGGATCGAACCGGTCTACATCCACGATCTCGGCGGACTGGTCTTCAACGAGGTGATGGCCGACAACGACGCCACCGTGCTGGACGAGTACGGCGAGTCCGACGACTGGATCGAGCTGCACAACAACGCCGCAGGCAGGATCTCCCTCGACGGTTGCTTCATCAGCGACGATCCGAACGTGCCCACCAAGCACCGCTTCACCGGCGGCCTGGTCATCGGGCCCGGCCGGAAACTGGTGCTCTGGGCCGACGACCAGACATTGCAGGGAAGTCGGCACCTGGGCTTCCGCCTGTCGGACGATGGGGAGACCGTGGCGCTCTTCGCTCCCGACGGCATGACGTTGCTCGACCAGGTCGGGTTCGACCAGCAACTCGAGGATCACTCGTATCAGCGGTTCCCGGACGGTGTCGGCGACTGGACCTACGCCTGGAATCCGACGCCGGCGGCGCCCAACGCGGCTCCCCGGATCCACGACTTCCTGCTGCTCAACGAGGTGATGGCGCAGAACGCCGCCACCATCGCGGACGAGGCCGGCGATTTCGATCCCTGGCTGGAGATCTACAACCGACTGCCGGTGCCGGTGGCGCTCGATCGCCTGGCCATCAGCGCAGCCGGCGGCCTGCCGAGCGCGTGGACCTTGCCGGATGGCGATCTCGCTGGCCGGACGCACCTGATCGTCTGGCTCGACGACGAGCCGCTGGAAGGGCCGCTGCATGCCACGGTATCGGTGGATGTGGGCGGCGGTGTCCTCGGACTCCATGCGCCCGACGATGCAAACATCGACATCGTCGCCTACCCTGCTCTTGCGGTCGACGAGGTCCTGGCGAGGGTTCCCGATGGCGGAAACTGGTCGGTCACCGATCAGGCCACGCCGGGCGCCCCGAATCCCGTGTCCCTCCAACCGCTCCTGGTGCTCAACGAGTTCCTGGCCAGCAACGACACGGGCATCCAGGACGAGACCGGGGCCTACGAGGACTGGATCGAGATCCACAATCCCACCCTGGCGCCGGTTCAACTGGGGGGCATGTACCTCTCCGACGACCTCGACGATTCCACCCGCTGGCCGCTGCCGTCGATGATCCTCGAGCCCGGCGGATTCGTCGTGATCTGGTGTGACGACGACCCGACCGATGGCCCGCTTCACGCCACGTTCAAGCTCGCCGCCGGCGGCGAAGCCATCGGCCTCTGGACGTCCCTATCCGATGGCAACCAGCTTCTCGATAGCATCGAATTCGGAGCCCAGGTCGCCGATGTCAGCCTGGGCAGACAGACCGACGCGGGCTGGCCGTGGATCGCGTTCGGAACGCCGACGCCGGGATCGTCCAACGGTGTCGGGGTGGCGGTGCCCGAGTCCCTGCCGGAACTGCGGCTCGACGCGCCCTACCCGAACCCATTCAACCCGGCGGTGAATCTGAGTTTCCGGCTACCCAGCGCCGGGCGAACTGACGTGGCGGTATTCGACGTACGCGGTCGGCGGGTCTGCCACCTGTTCAGCGGCGACCTGCCCGCGGGCGCGCACGGCATGGTCTGGCGCGGCCGGGACGACAGCGACCAGCCCGTCGCGAGCGGCACGTATCTGGCCCGGCTGATCCATGCCGACCAGACCCGGACTCGACGCCTCATGCTTGTCCGTTAGTCAGTATCCCGCGGCGAGCCCAGCCGTCGAGACGCAGGCGCCGGTGGCGCCCGCGGCTCGAACGGCCGCTTACTTGACGAGAGAGATGCGGGCGATCTGAACGCCGTCACCGGTTCGTAGCCGCACCAGGTAGACACCCGCCGCCGCCGGGCGACCGCGACTGTCGAGACCACCCCAGGTCACCGAGTGCTCACCCATCGGGAAATCCTCGTCGACCACCGTCGCCACCACCGCACCGCGCACGTCGACCACGTCGACTTGCGCGCGGCCCGGACGGACCATGGCGAAGTCGAGGATCACTCGCGCGTTGAACGGATTGGGCCGCGGCGGATGCAGCACCGCGACGTCGGGCGCCAACTCCGGCGCCGCGGTGGTTGTGCAGCCCACACCGTGGGCGCCGATCTGGCCGCAGGGTCCGGCGTCGGCGGCGCAGGGCGAGTCCGCGGCCAGCCGGAAATCACCCGGATACTCGAGGCAGAATCTCGGGTCGGCGCTGATGTCGGTGGGGTGGGGCAGGAAGGGGTCGGCGTCGTAGTCGACGCCGTCGCCGGACGCATAGAGGTCATTGCAGGAGAGCGAACCCGTGCAATCGCGCAGGCGGACCTGTGCGCTGCCGCCGGTGTTGAACGCCACGATCGTGTTGTCCAGCGTCAGGTCGGCCAGGTAGCACTCCAGGCCACTGCCGTTGACCCCTGCCGTGTTGTGAACCACGGTCGACCCGGCGACGACGTAGGTCGCCGAGTTCGCGCCCGCGGGCAAGATCCAGATGCCGCCGCCCTGGCGTTCGCAGTGATTCGCGTACACGAGGCAACCGAATATGTCGAGCCCCTCAGAGCTCCGGTGCAGAAGACCGCCTCCCCGGTAGCTGACGTTGTCGTAGATCTCGCAATCGACCAGCCGCAGGTAGGTGCCATCGCGGGTGTGGATGCCGCCCCCGCCGGTGCCGGTTTCGGCCAGGGGCGTTGCGTTGTCGTGGATCCGGCAGTTCTCCACCACCAGCGGCGGCCCGTGGGTCAGGATGCCGCCGCCCGGGTTGAAACCGTCGTAGTCGCCCTGGAGGGGGCGACCGCCCGAGACGTCGAAGCCGCGGATGCGCACGGTGTCCGTGGCGGTATGAATGGTGGCCACACGACGATCGGCAGCGGCGCTCAGGACGCACAGGGACGGGTCGTCGGACGCGGACATCAGCGTCACGCCGCGGGTGATTTCGAGGGATTCTTCGTAGACGCCGTCGAGCACCATCACCGTATCGCCGATTCCTGCCGTATCGAGTCCGAACTGTACCGTCTGGAACGGGTCTACGGCGCTGCCCGTGCCGGTTCCATCGTTGCCCCACGGAGCGACGTGCCACACGGCGGACGCTGTGCAGCCCTGATCGCGGGCCCCCATGAGGCCGCAGCCGGTGGCGCCGGGCAGGCAGGGCGAGTCGGACCGCAGGGAGTAGTCACCAGCGCCGGCGTCGCAGAAGACGGGGTCGCCGGAGATGTTCTGGTTCAGGCCGGTCTGGTCGGGCAGGCCCAGGTAATCGCCGCCGCTGTTGTTCCAGACGTCCGAGCAATCCACCGACCAGGTCGCGACCGCCGGCAGCCAGTCGATTCCGCCACCGCCGTTGGCCACGATGATGGTGCCGGTGATGGTGGCGGGGCCATTGGCGGCGGTCACCTCGACGCCATCGTCGGCGTTGCCCACCAGGGTGCAGCCGGTCATCGTGAGGGACCCGGCGCCGTAGGCATTGCCGAAACGGACGGGGCCGCCGTTGCCGGCGTAGAGGCAGTCGGTCAGGACCAGCGTGGCCTGGCCGCCCCTCAGTTCCAGGCTGCCGGCGTTGGCCGTGAAGTCGCAGGCTACGAACTCGAGCGACTGGTACGACTCTTCGTAGGGGCCGCCGTGGTGGATGTCGCCGATGTTCGCGTGGAACACGCACCCCGTGGCCAGCAGTTCCGCAGGGCGGCCGACAACGCGGTCGGTCACGCCGGTGAAGGTGCAATCGGTGGCCACGATGTGATGGGGGTACCCCTGGTTTGCTCCGTCGCAACCCATCTCCCCGCCGGTCACCTCGCAGCGCAGGAGTTCTAGCGAACCCCAGGTCGCCTTGCCGTTGTCGACGAAGCTGCTGTCTTCCACGCGGCAGGTGGGAGCGAGCGGCCGGATGCAGTCGATGCCGGTGCCGTTGTCCTCGAAGTGGCACCCGGACAGGATGGCGAAGGGATCGCGCCGACTGGCGCTCTTGGCGGTGATGATGTCGAGGTGAACGGCGTCTGAGGGATGACCTCGGAACACGCAATCGACGATGTCGAGGGCGTCGAGGGAGGCGTCGAGGGTCTGGTACCGCAGGCCTGCGTAGATGTGCCCCTCGATCACCAGGTTCTCGAGCACCGGGGCAGTGCCGCGCAGGTCCATCCGGATGCCGTAGCGTCCATTGCGAATGGTGAGACCCTCGATGCGGGTGGCCTGATCCTCACCGGTATCGTTCAGAAAAAAGCCGTCGTGGGAGCCGCTGCCGACGTCGATGACGGTCAGTTCCGGGCCGCTGTCACCGCGGACCGTCACCGCCTTGCCGAGCGTGGCGAGATCGCGGTTGCCGGCGCCGGTATAGGTGCCGGGCATGATCAACACCTCGTCGCCCGTGGCCGCGGCGGCGTCGATACCCTGCTGGATAGTGAGAAAGGGATCGTCGATGGCGCCGGTGCCGCCGATGGTGCCTTCGGTATCGGAAACGTACCAGGAATCTGCCGATGCAGTGGCTGCGATCAGCAGCAAGCAGGCGCACAGCAAGCGAGTGGACCGACGCATAGCAATACCTCCGGAAACGGGCCGGGGGAAGGTGTCTCGGCCGCCATGGTAGCACAATTGAATATCGACAATCTAGACTCTCCCGCCCTAAATGCTAATGATTATGACAATCTAGTTCACAACCTGTTGTCCTGGAACAATTTAGGTATTTTTTACGGCTGTAAATTTCTTGACAGGCCCGCCCCTTGCTTATTAAAGTTTCGCAGTAAATAAAAATATTGATTAAACGAAAGATAGATTTCGAATTCAGTTCCTCAGGCACCCAAACACCACCGGAGGTTCACCATGACCCGTCTCATCGTACTCCTCGGGTTCCTGCTCGTGCTGGCCGTCAGCGCCGTGGCGGACGAGCCCACCGAGCCCACCGATCCCGCCGACATGAACGGTCTGACCCTGTTCAAGACCTACTGCAAGACCTGCCACGGCGTCGATGCCGAGGCCGGAGAGTATTCCCCGCTGGAACTGATCATGGACCAGTGGGACGAGGTCTTCGACGCCATCGACGAGACCCACGCCGAGGCCGTCCTCGAGACCACCGACGGCAAGTCCGTGCCCGCATTCCTGGGCGGCAAGCTCCTCGACAAGATCCGCAAGTTCTGCGTCGACCACGCGGCCGACAGCGAAGAGCCCATGACCTGCGGTTAGTCCGCAACCGCGAAAGGCAAACCCATGCGCAAATTCCTCTTCATCATCACGCTGCTGGCCTTCGCCATGTCCGCCGTCGCGCTGGCCGCCGATACCGACGCCGAGAAGGTCAAGAAGCTCGAGAAGCGCGTCCGCGACCTCGAGACCAAGAGCCTCAAGGACCGCCTCAAGTTCTCGGGCGAGTACCGCTTCGAGGCGCACAACCTGCA
>PIVY01000331.1 GCA_003353795.1 bacterium | reverse complement strand
CGAGCTTGGCCAGGCAGATGCAGCCGAGTTGGCGTATCGCCGGGCGATAGCGATCCTGGCCGAGGTCGGCGCCACCGGCCAAGAGCTCCTCGCCGTGCGAAACCTGGCCCTCCTGCAGCGCGAGTCTGGTGACCTGGACACGCCGCTGCCGGTCCTGCTCGATGCCCTGAGGCGAGCGCGGTCCCTGGGCGACCGATGGCGGACCGGAGTTGTGTGCATCGAGCTCGCCTGCCTGCGCCTACAGCGGGGGGAACTCGAGGATGCGGACAGCGCCGCGGAAGGCGCGTGGGAGGCGCTGGGCGACAACGCCAGAGCCCAGGAACTTGGCCTGTTGCTCGGAACCCAGGCGGAAGTGGCGGCCAGTCGCGGCCAGTGGGAGCTCGCCGAGGAGCTACTCGCTGACGCCGAGACTCGCACTCGAGCAGCGGGCCTGGCCACCGTTGGCGCCGAGCTCGCCTGTACGCGAGCGCGGATCGCCTGCAGGCGCGGAGACCTCTCGACCGCCCGTGTCAATATCGCGGTGGTCGAGGAACTCTGTGCCCCCCTCGGCGGCCCGCCCGCGCGGATCGCGGCGCTGCTCGACGACCTCGCCGCGATGCAGAAGTAGCGGCGGGGCCGCCCTATCGGCCGGAGCAACAGATTCCGCGGCGACGCAGCTGCAGGCGGAGTTCATTGCTTCGTTGAGGAGACTCGGTCGGACTCGGCGTTGGGGGGACAGCGCGCCTGACGCGCAGGCAAATCACGCCCAACAAGGAGTCCCAAGAAATGTCTACCAAGCGCACTCTCGTCTGCCTCGGCCTCGTCTTCGCCGGGTGCACGCTCGGCTCTCTCCGCGTCCTGGTCTCTGCATCGCCCACCGTGCCGTCGACCACTGCAGTGGGAGGAGGCTTCTATGCCGATGTCATCCTCGTCGGCACCGGGGATGGGAAGATGGTGCAGGTCGATCTCACCACTGGCGCCGAGCTGGGCACGTACTGGCTCTGGAATGGCTCAAACTCCGCCCCGGTCGGAATGTCCTGGGACCGCCATGAATCGAGCGCTGTCTGGGCGTTGCACGCCGATGGCTACGTGGTCGAGTGGGCGGACGGTCCGACCTTGAACTCCTGGTTCACTGTGCCGTTCCCCGATGGCCATGTGGATCGAACTTACTGCGATCTGGACAAGGCCGAAGACGGCGACTTCTACATCAGCACCGTGGACGACGGCATGGCGAAGGTGTGGCGACGCGACGGCAGCAGCAACTTCTGGGGTGTGCCGGTCGACCTCGGCACCGAAGGCTGCCCGCGGATCGGGCACGACATGTACTTCGATGAACTCAACGTCCTGCTGGGGGACGGCTCCACGTTCCTGAGCCTCGACCCGACGACCTTGGCCGAGCTGGGCTCGACCTCGCTGGATGTCGATGGCGGTGCACTCAGCGACCTCGATGTCTGGGCCGGGAAGATGGTCGGAGTGGGCACCGACGGTTCCTGGTGGCAGACTGCGAAGGCTTGGACCTACGATCCCCTCACCGGAGTCAGGACGAGTTCGAAGATGCTACACACCCTCGCGCCGACGACCGTGCACGGCACATACAACCCGAACACTGGAGATGGCGAGGTGTTGATCAGCACGGGTGGAACGTCGGTCGTCGTAGCGGTTGCCTTGGACGGGGTGTGGCCAAGCAACTGATCCGGAGGTGGGGCGCAAGGAGTAGTCGATATTCCTACTCGAACTCGGCTGCTTCCGCGTCGCGATCGGTTGTTCGCAACAGTGCTGCGTAGGTGGCGCGGGTCGCGAGCGCCTTGGGGTGTTCGGGGGGCAGCTTCTGCTTCTGGATCGACATGGCGCGGTCCAGCAGCGGCTCGGCTTCGGCCAACAGGCCCTGCTCTACGTGCCACTCGGCGTACCGGAACAGGGTTCGGGCGTACTGCGGGTGGTCCAGACCGAGCTTCTCTGCGTAGATCTCGAGGGCGCGTTCGAACATCTCACCCGCTTCGGCATAGCGCTCCTGGTGAGTGACG
>PIVY01000204.1 GCA_003353795.1 bacterium | reverse complement strand
AGGCTGTTCTTGAAGACCTGCTCGAAGGCCAGGAACTTGAGGATGCCGAGGTTCACGGAGGGGTGGAAGCGCAGGCCGCCCTTGTAGGGACCGATGGCGCTGTTCATCTCGATCCGGAAGCCCTTGTTGACCTGGATCTCACCCTTGTCGTCCACCCAGGGCACCCGGAACAGGATCACGCGCTCAGGCTCGGTGACCCGCTCGAGGATCTTGGCGGTGCGGTACTCGGGGCGCTTGTCCAGCACGGGCCATACGGACTCGACGACTTCTTCAGCAGCCTGGTGGAACTCGGGCTCGGCCGCATTCTTGGCCTTGAGACCATCCATGAACTGGGCAACGTTCTGAGCCATTTCGATACTCCTCGAACTGGTGAATCACCTCGGGTAAGTCTGGCCAGGCGGGGCCAGAATCCGTGTGTTGCCGCAAAGGTAGACAGCGTTTCCGGCAAATCAAAAAAATTCGGCCGGCGCGGGAGCCGGCCGAACGATTCCAGGGACCAACCCCGGCAAGTGCCGTTGAATGAACGATTTCTAGGCTCCGGGCCGCGATTCTCCGGTCAGACCTTCAAGTCCCCCGAGCGCAGGATCCAGTCCCACAAGGGCTGACTCACCCCGAAACGGCTGTCCATATCCTGGTAGTGATGGGCCAGGTGGTACCGCTTGAGGTACTGGAACCAGCCAGCCTTGTACCTGGCATGGTGCCAGGCGAAGTGCCCCATGTCGTAACAAAGGTAGCCCACCAGCAGCCCGGACATGAGCATCAGCGCGACGCCTTGCGGCGCCAGCAATGAGAAGATCGCGAACAGGATTCCCGCCAGCCCGATGGCGCCGAGGATGGGGAACACCAGGCGGGTCTTGTCCCAGGGGTCCTTGTGGTGGATACCGTGGGCCAGGAAGTGAAACTTCACGCCCATGGTCGACGACGGGATCTTGTGGAAGATCACCCGGTGCAGGAGGTACTCCACCAGGGTCCAGAGCAGGAAGCCACCGAGGAACCAGCCCACGCCCGGACCGATGGAGACCTCGGGCCGCAGAACACCGGCCACAAAGCAGCCCGCAGCTACGGTCCCCCACAGCGCCAGGACGTTCTGCCAGCGGATGTGAGTCTGCGCTTCCAGCCACGCGCCGGCGAAGATGGGAAACGAATCCGGGTACTGGGCATCGGGGCGGGCAGCGGCGAGCTCGCGCCGGAACGCCGGCGTGAGATGCACGTGCGACCACTCCCAGTACCGGTCGCCAAGGTTTTCGAGCTGGGCGAACACCGGCCGGGTGTAGTCGATGCCGTAGCTGTCGCGAACGCCGGTCTCGGCCGGCACGTCCTGAGTCACGACGAGACCTCCCATGTCCTCGTATTCAAACCTGAGCGCGACGAAACGGCAACGTCAATCTGCCTCGCGGACCACGCCGCGGCGGCTGCGCCCGTCGATGAGGATCTCCAGGGGGTTCGAAAGGCGCAGGTGCCGGACGTATTGCCCTTCCCAGACCGCCTCCATGGCATCGAGGCGCTCCCACTCGCAGACCGTGCGGGGCTTGCCGTGGTTCACCGTGAGGTAGCCCACCTGGAAACTGGTGAGGTTCTGGAAGAAATGCGTGCCCTCGCTGGGCGTGACCTTGAAGTCGGGCAGATCGGTCTCGACGATGACCTGGGCGCCGGAGATCTGATCCCAGCGCACGGGGATGCCCAGCCAGCGATCGGCGCTGCCCCAGCGTCCCGGACCGAGCAGCAGGTAGGGCGTGCCGGCTTTCTTGAGACGCGCGTTGAGATCGGCCACCTCGGCGGCGATGGCCACGGTGACCGCACGGTCGAAACGCTCGGGCGGTACGTAGACCACGTCCGTCAGATCGTCGTAGCGGCCGTTGCCCAGGGCGACCTCGGTGCTCACCAGCGGATTGCCCTCGGTGAGGTCGTCGGCGCTGAGCTTGGCGCCGTCCGAGGACATGGCCAGGGGACGGATCTGGAGGAAGCCGAACCGGTGCGGGCGGTCCGGCGTCGGCGAGAGGGTGACCGCCCACTCCACCTCCACCGCGGTGCTCATGCAGTTGCGGCCCAGTTCGAGCAGGAAGGTGAGCACGTCAGCCAGCGGGAACATGCCCGATTTGAGGACGTGGGCGAAGCTCACCAGCCGGGGACCGGGCCGGGTGATGCCGTCGTAGATGGCCTGGTTCTCGGACGAAAACGTGCTGCCCACCGGCGCCAGAGTGCCGTGCCCCTCGGCGACCGACAGATCCAGCGTGGCCACGTTGTAATCCTCGTTCGACTGCGGATAGGCGTCGGTGCGGGATACATCCACGGCCATGAACTCGCGCTGGCTGCACTTGAGCCAGTCGTCGATGGTGCCGAACTGTTGCAGCTTGGTGGGCTGTCGGGGATTGAAGCGCAGCACGTTGCCGCCGTCGACCACCACGCGGCCGAGGCCCAGCGCGGCACAGACCACGCCATCGGTGGAGTTCATGCCGGGCGCCGGATAGAAGTCGGTGGAATGGGCCACGCCGGCGAAGTCGGGATAGACGTAGTGCTCATGGCGATTGCCCACCACCTCCTGCAGTACCACGGCCATCTTCTCTTCCTCGACCCGGCTTCCCGAGGCATCCAGGTAGGCGCGGGCGCTCGCCTGGAACACCGAGGCGTAGACCAGCTTGATGGCATCGCAGAGCTGGTCGAGGCGCACCTTCATGTCGTCGTGGCTGTTGGGCAACATGTAGGTGGCATAGACGCCGGCGAAGGGCTGGTACTGGCTATCCTCCAGCAGGCTCGAAGAGCGGACCGCGATGGGGTAGCGAACCTGCTCGAGGAACGCCCGCAGGTCGTCGATCACATGTTCCGGCAGCCGTTGATCGAGGAACAGGCGCACCACGTCCTCGTCCCGCACCTCGGGTCCGATCACCTGTTCGCGAAGGCGATTCTGGTCGAGGAACTCGTCGAACACGTCGGTGGCCACCACCGCCGTCGGCGGCACCTCGATGGACACGCCCTCGAAGCGGTCGGTGACCTGGTATCGGTTTAGAAGCGCATTCATGAAGGCCAGGCCGCGGGCCTTGCCGCCCAGCGAGCCCCCGCCGATGCGGGTAAAGTCGCTGCTGGCGTCGAACTGGTCGCGGGAGAAATCGGCCACCACGCCGCGCTGCGACTCCATGCGGAAGCGGCGGAAGCAGTCGAGCAGCCAGGCGCGCAGCTCCTCCACGGTGTCGAACTCGTCGGCTTTCCGGGGCCGTACGATGGCGGCCAGGGCGAACTCGGTGCGGGCGCGGAGCCAGGTGGAGAAGTGGTCGTGACGCGCGTGGTGCAGCACCGAATCGCCGGGCACGTCGGGCAGCACCTTCACCATGCCGCGCAGGTCGCGCGCGCGGGCCACTTCGCGGCCGCTGGGCAGCCGGAACACGAACTCGCCGAATCCGAAGTTGTCGGCCATGAACTGGCGCAGGTCCCGCAGCAGGCGGGGCGATTTCTTGTCGATGAATCCCGAACCGGTGGCCTCGGCTTCCTTCTGCAGAGCCTGGTTGGTGGACTGCAGCACCGTGGGCATGTGCGGGTCGGCCGCCTTGACCTGCTTGAGGAACGACACCCCCGCATTCTCCACCAGTTCGCCCGCCCAGGGGAACCGGCCATCGGAGATCACGCCGAGCAGGGAACCGTGGTAGCGCTCGTACCAGCTCCACGCCTCCTCGAAGGTGGTCGCCAGCAGGATCTTGGGCCGGGCTCGCATGCGCAGGAGGCGGTGGCTGA
Organism: bacterium; assembly: GCA_003353795.1. Taxonomy (GTDB): domain Bacteria; phylum Krumholzibacteriota; class Krumholzibacteriia; order LZORAL124-64-63; family LZORAL124-64-63; genus Glo-17. Next base: position 4,425 of record PIVY01000204.1, on the reverse strand, counting down.
GGTTGATCCCCTCGTCCATGAGGTTCTGGGTCTGGTTGACGATCTCGGTGTAGAGCAGCGGCAGGTAGATGGAGTAGAAGCGCACCGAGTCCTCGATGAGCAGGATGGCGCGGACATCGCCGTAGCGGGTGTCGTGAGGCAGGTTGCGACGGTCCTCCCAGGCCTTGATGGATGCCAGGAGCAGGCGCACGTCCCCGTTCCAGAGGAAGACGCGGTCGATCTCCCCGGCGTCGCACTGCACCTGCACGTGTTGCAACTCGCGCGGATTCAGCACCAGCACGTAGACCGGTAGGTCGGGCTGGCGATTCTTGACCCGGCAGGCCAGCTCGGCAGCCTGCAGATCGCCGAGCCGAGACATGGTGATGACCAGGTCGAAACGGCGGGCCTCGAGCAGTTCGATGGCCTCGCGGCCGCTGCTGGCCTTGGTAATGCGCGGGGCGAAGCTGAGGTTCAGCTCGCGATACTCCGAGAGCAGCAGCTCGGTGAGGCGACCGCCCTCCTCCAGGGTGAAGGCGTCGTACATGGAGGCGACCAGGAGAATCTCCTGGACACGGAAGGGCATGAGGTGCCCAAAACCGGCAAATCGTTCCTCGGCTCCGGCGCGGAGCTGGTTCCAGAAGGTGTCGTTCATCATCCTGGCAAGCTACTGCGCGGGAACGAGCAGCGCCACAGCATGCACCGTGAGCGCCTCGCCGCGACCCTCGGGTCCGAGCCCCTCACCGCGGGTGGCCTTGACCGAGACCGCGCCCAGATCCAGGCCCAGCACACGGGCCACGTTGGCGCGCATGGCGTCGCGGCTGTTGGCCAGGTGCGGGCGCTCGGCCATGACGGTCACATCCACATTGCCCGGCAGCCAACCCGCCTCGCGTACGAGGTTCACCGTGCGCTCGAGCAGCATCAAGCTGTCGGCGTCGGCATACTCGGGATCGGTGTCGGGAAAGTGCTGACCGATGTCCCCCAGCGCGGCCGCGCCCAGCATGGCGTCGGCGATGGCGTGGCAGATGGCGTCACCGTCAGAGTGGCCATGAGGCCCCACGGGGCAGTCGGGGAACTCGACGCCCCCGAGGATGCAACGCGAGCCGGGAACGAGATGATGCCGATCGAGGCCGAATCCGATACGCATGGACGGTCCTTTCGTCTTCGTTGGCCCCAAGGATAGTCGCGCACAGGCGATGCGAACAGTCGGAATCGTTATCAACGAATTAAGTCTTGAATACGAATTGAGAATGGCGGAAGCTGCATTCGCGACCCGAAACGACTGGGGCTTTTCCAATAGGAGGGACGATGATGCGCAAGATTACCGTTATTCTGAGTGTGCTGGCCTTTTGCCTCTTGATGGCGCCGGTACAGGACGCGTCGGCCACTGGTGTGATCCGAGACGCCATGCTCGCCGAGTATCCGGACATGTGCGATGATCTGGTTGCTCTGGCCGTCGATTGCTCCATGTGCCACGGTGGAGGATTCGCCTTGAATCCCTACGGTGTCGACCTGGCCGGTGCCAGCAATGTCTTCGCCGATATCGAGGGCGACGACAGCGACGGCGACGGCCGCACCAACATCGAGGAGATCAGCAACGATTGCACGAATCCCGGCGACGCCGTGTCGGCCGCGGATCCGGTGACCTGGAGTTCGATCAAGGTCCTCTTCCAGTAGAGCGGCCTCACGAGAAAGCGAGCCCCGCCGGCACGCCGGTCGGGGCTCGTTTTTTTGTCCGGGCCCGAACGTCAGTCGAAGATGCGATCCATGGGATCGTGCTTGTAGCCGAGCTGCTGCCAGTCCATCCGGCCATCTTCGCCGTGGCAGTCGAGGCACCCCAGCGCCTCACTGGCCGGCACCACCTCGTGGTAGATGCCCATGTAGCGGATGGTCTCCACCCAGGTGTACTCGGGATGGTCGATGCCGTACGCAGCCCTGGCGCCTGCGGCCACGGCGTGCTCCAGATCGCCGTCGGCGAAGAATTCCTCCACCTGCAGCGGCACCAGCCACTCCTTGCCGTCGAGCAGGGGCAGCACGCCCTCGTGCAGCTTGAAGGGGTAGATCTTGGCCTTCTTGTCGCCCCGATCGGCGACCGGGGTCATCATCGGGATCGCCCCGTCCTCGCGCCGCCAGACCTTCTCGCCCATGAACTGGCTCTTCGTGCGCCCGTCGTACCAGGCGTACACCGGTACCACGTCCTTCCCGAAGGTGATGGTGGCCGAGTACTTGTCCGCCTCCTCGTGGTACTTCGGAGTGGACCAGTCGCGACGCATATCCGTGGCGTCGTCCTTGGCGAAGGTCGGGATGTGGCAGGCGGTGCAGTGGACCCGCGCCGTATGGTGATCGAGGGCCTTCTGATCGTGAGGCTGCGGATCGTGGCACTCGGTGCAGTCCAGCGGCGCGCCCGGCGAATCGGTACCCGAGAGGTCGGCGCCGCGGCCGCGCACCCGGTGGTCGTCGCCGGCGTGGCAGCTCACGCAGTGCATGTCGTTGCCGGTGGAGGCCATGTGCACGTCAAACTCCGGCTCGCACTCCTTGAGCGCGTACTCGATGTCGCCCCGCTTGAAGTTGGGACCGCCGCCGGCTCCGGAATGGCACCGTAGGCACATGCCGCGCTCCGGCGACACGATCCGACCGGCCACCGAGTCCAGCCCCCGCTGGTTCTTCCAGAGGATGGGCCGCCACTCCCAACCGCCGTCCTCGGTCTCGTACACCTCGCGGCGGTAGCCCTTGGCGTGGCAGATGAGGCAGTCGATGTTCTCCAGCTGATCGCGACTCAGTTCGGGCTCGGGCTGCTTGCCGAGACCCGCGTGGCAGGCCGAGCAGCCGCGGGCCAGGATCGTGCCGGCGTCGTTCTTCGACTGCCCGATCCAGTTGGCGGCGGGATTGGTGCAGAAGTCGTTCATCGTGTTCATCTTGCCAAGCTTGCGGCCGCCAGAATCCACGATGCCGGGCGCCTCGCCCTGCCACTGGTAGTGCTGACTGTGGAAGAAGGACTCGGCCTCCTCCTCGTGGCACTCCAGGCAGGTCGCCGTGCCCTCGTAATGCTCGAAGTACTCCTGATGGGCATAGGTCTGCCGGGCGGCCATGGCCCCGCTCGCAAGCGAGGCCATGGCCAGGATCAGGAGCGCCAACTTGATGAAACGCATGGCGTCTCCTTTCGCGCTAGAAGCGCGCGATCAGGCTCAGCGTGACGGCCGAGGCCTTGCTGGGGGTCGCGAAGCCAAGAACCGGATTGGCGTCCAGATCCTTCGGAGCGCCCATGTGCCAGCCCGAACCCGAGTAGTCGTAGTCGTAGAGCTGGTAGCCGAGCTTGGCGATGAAACGCCGCGCGATGCGGTGCGTCACGTAGCCCTCCCAGACACTGCCGCGCGTGTTCGTCTTGGGCGCGATGATGTCGTCCTGAGCCGGAGTGAAGTTGAACCAGTACTCGGAGCCTTGATTGTACTCGACGCCGATCTTCGTTTTCTCATGGTTCAAGTTCAGGCGAGCGCCGAGGTAGAACATGGTGGCGTCCTGGGACTCCGGGGTCATACCGGGGTCGGTAAACAGGCCACCGAAGGTCGAACTCACGTTATCGGGGTGGCTCTTCATGTAGTTGAAGTTGACGAACCAATCCACCGGACCGTCGCGGCGCATGAGCAGGAGGCCGGCCAGGTCGATGTCGCCCAGATTGGCCGTGGGCGAGTAGCGCATGACCATCGGAGGTACGGGGGCGCCGTTCGACAGATCTATCGGCATGACGACCAGGCCATTGAAACCGTCGGTCACGTCGTATCCCCGCGCGACGGTGGTCTGGATGAACATGTCGTTCTTGTCGTAGAGATCCCAGTTGAGGCCCAAGAAATGGGCATCCTTGAGGGAGTTCTCGTTGAGGAGGCCATTGCCGTACTGGGACTCGTAACCCAGGCCGTAGCACACGCGCACGGTATTCCAGTCGGTGATTCGCCAGCCTGCCGTAATGCCGTCGAACTGCATGTCGATGAGGCTCGCCATGGGTGATCCGCCGCGCTTCTCATCGTTGCGCAGGTGCATGGGCGGTCCATCGGTGGAAGGACGCCGGCCGAAGCTCAGGTACAGGGGCTTGTTGAACAGGTTGTCCCACGTGAAGTAGGCGCGCTCGACCCGGACCACGTCGCTGTTGGGTACATGGGCCGTGTTGCCGTCAACGATGAAACTGTTGCTCTGGCCGTTGAAGACCTGAACCCCGGTAGCATCGCCGAAGGTCTTGTACATGGACAGGCGGCCGTGGAACGAGACGTTCTTGGCCACCTCGGCCGCCAGGTTGAGACGCAGCCTGTTGGTGTACATGATGTCGTTGTTGACCTTGTAGCCGTCGTTCTGCCCAAGGGGGTTGCCCGGGCCCTGGTACGTCTGCCAGTCGTTGAACTCGTAGTGCAGGTTGTGCGCCTCGAAGCGGTACTCGCCCGAGAAATTGAGCCGGTCCAT
>PIVY01000203.1 GCA_003353795.1 bacterium | reverse complement strand
CCGTTCTTCTGTCGTCGATGATCAGCGTTGCGATGACATCATGTCGGCACTCGCCGCCGACGGCGCTAGTACGCCGTCACCCGCGACACCTCCAGCCGGAAATCGCCGGCCTGGCCGCCCGCGACCAGGAATCCGAGCTGCTGAATGCGCCCCGGATCCAGCGGCCCATGGCCCGTCACCGGGCGGCCCCGCCACACCGGCACGAAGCGCTGAAGCGGCGCCAGGACCGTGCTCCACTCGCCGTCCGTGGTCGGGAAACTGAACTGCCAGGCGACGCCGTCGAATGCGGTGTCGGTACGCAGGCGCACCTGATAAGTCCGACCGTCGCCGCGCGCGCGGAGCATGAGCCCGGTGGCGGCCGCGAGCTCGAAGTCGCGAGGCAACGTGCGCACCGACGCGAATCCGCCGCCGTTGTCCAGGTTCAGGTGGCCGGTGAAGACTGCCAGGTCGTCCATGACCTCCAGGTGACCGCGGCTGCGTCCACCCATCACCGTGTCGTGGACGGCGATCCAGCGCAAGGATTCTCCGGGGTCGCCGAGGTCGATGAGGCTTACCTCGGCTTGGTCGGCCGCGGCGGTGCCGGCGGCGGTCATCATCAACAGTGCGGGAGTCATGGCAGTCGTCCTCTCATGGCGGCATATAGTGGACCATTATAGTAATGTATACGAAACCAGCGGGGCTGAAGTTCCGATTATCTGCTTGGCGTGGGCCGAACAGCCGCTATTTTGACTGCGACTCCACTCTGGACCGACCTCGTCACGCCCCATCGCCCCGGAGCGTCCATGTCGACTCGCCTCGACCTCATCGACCTCGATCAGTCCGGACTCGAGGGCTACCGGCGCTTCATCTCCTGCTGGCTGAGCCACGGCGAGGGGCCGTCGTTCATCGTGGATCCCGGGCCGGCGTCCACCGCTGCGGTGCTGACCGCGAAGCTCGGCGAACTCGGCGTCACGCACCTCGACTACATCCTGCTGACGCACATCCATCTGGACCACGGTGGGGCCACGCCACAGCTGCTGGACGCGTTTCCCGGCGCGCGCGTGGTCTGCCAGCCCAAGGCGCGCGCCCACCTGATGGATCCGGCCCGCCTGTGGGAGGGATCGCGATCGGTACTCGGCGCGGTGGCCGACGCGTATGGAGAGCCGCGGCCGGTGCCGGAGAATACGCTGGCGGGGTACGAAACTCTTGCCGCCGACGGGATCGCCGTGATCCCCACACCAGGCCACGCGCCTCACCACATCAGCTTCCTCGATCGGGGCACGCTCTTCGTGGGCGAGGCGGCCGGCACGTTTCTCGACCTGGGCGACGGCGACTGGTACCTGCGGCCCGCCACGCCGCCGCGCTTCTTCCTCGAAACGGCCGTGAAGAGCCTCGATCGCCTGCTGGCCCTCGATCCGGCGCCTGAGCGGCTGGCGTTCGCCCACCACGGCCTGCTGGAGGGCCGCGTGGTTGAATTGTTGAGCCGGTCGCGCGAACAGCACCAGCGCTGGGTCGATGCGGTGCGGGCCATCCGCCGGGACCATCCCGAAGCGCCGTTCGAGGACCTCGCGCCGCGCATCGCCGCGTATCTCCTCGAACACGATCCGTATCTTGCGCGACGTGGCGACCTGCCCGCCGACATCCAGGTTCGCGAACAGGACTTCACGCGGCAGTCGCTGCGGGGTATGGTGCTGTACGTCGACGAATCCGCAGGCGACTAGCCCGCCGTAGCGACCAGGAGAGATGGCCATCATCCAGAGATTGGGCAGGACGACGATGGAGGGATTCGCGGGCCTGGGCCGCGGCTTCGTGGTGCTCTGCGGAATCCTGTGCAATCTGGGCGTGGTATGGAAGCGCCGCCACGAGACCGTGGAACAGATGCACATCCTGGTGGTCGGGTCGCTGCCGCTGGTGATCACGACGGCGGCCTTCACCGGCGCCATCGTCGCGGTGCAGACCGGCTATCAGATGGCAGCCTACGTGCCCATGATCTTCCTGGGTACCGTGGTCACCAAGAGCGTGATCCTGGAGATGGGGCCGGTGCTCGCGGCGCTGGTGGTGGGCAGCCGGCTGTCGGCCAACTACGCCGCCGAACTGGGCACCATGAAAGTCACCGAGCAGCTCGACGCCATGGAGATCATGGCCATCGAGCCCATCCAGTATCTCGGACTGCCGCGGTTCGTGGCCGCGGTGCTCATGATGCCGGTGATCACCATCATCGCCGACTCGGTGGCCATGATGGGCGGTCTCGTCGTCTCGGTGATCACCCTCGACGTCACGGTGGAGACCTTCACCGCCGGCATGCGCCTGTTCTGGGAAGTCGGCGACGTGGTCACCGGCCTCGGCAAGACGTTCTTCTTCGGCGGTATCATCGCCATGAGCGGCATCTATCACGGCTTCAATACCCAGGGCGGCGCCGAGGGCGTGGGCCAGGCGACCATGCAGGCGGTGGTCGGCACCTGCCTCTCGGTGCTGGTGGCCGACTACATCCTCAACACGATCTTCATGCAGATCATCTTCGCGGGGTGACCCATGGCTGAACTCGAATTCACGCCCGTCGACATGAGGCTGGACGACCCGTCCACCTTCGACGGTATCGCCGTGCAGGGCGTGCACAAGAGTTTCGGTCCCAAGGTGGTGCTCGAGGGATGCGATCTGTTGATCGACAAGGGCGAGACCCTGGTGATCATCGGCCGCAGCGGCCAGGGGAAATCGGTCCTGCTGAAGAACATCGTGCGGCTGCTCGAACCCGATCAGGGCGAGATCTGGATCGAGGGCCATCCGGTCACTCAGCTGCGCCGGCGTCCGCTCATGGAGCTGCGCAAGAACTTCGGCATGCTCTTCCAGGGTGCCGCGCTCTTCGACTCCATGACCATCGCCGAGAACGTGGGGCTCATCCTCACCGAGCACACGAACTGGCCCCTGGAGCGGATTCGCGCCCGGGCCTGCGAGTGCCTCGAACTGGTGGGGCTGGTGGGAACCGAGGACAAGCTGCCCAGCGCGCTCTCGGGCGGTATGAAGAAGCGCGCGGGCCTGGCGCGGGCCATCGTCATGGAGCCGCAGTACATTCTCTACGACGAGCCTACCACCGGTCTCGATCCCATCACCGGCGACGCCATCAACGACCTGATCATCAAGCTGCAGCAGGAATTGAGCGTGACCAGCATCGTGGTCACCCACGACATGCCGAGCGCGTACAAGGTGGCCGACCGCATGGCCATGCTCAATGACGGGCGTATCATCTTCCACGGCTCGGTCGACGAGGTTCGCAACGCGGACCACACGGCTGTGCGGCAATTCATCGAAGGCCGGGCGGATGGCCCGCTGGGTGTTTTCTAGGACGAGGCGGGCCCGAGGGTCCGCTGGGCGTTTTCTGACCGGGCCGGCGCCTGCCGCACCCGGTCACCGATACGGAGCTTGTCATGCAGAGTGATCGCCGGCGCGAGATCCAGGTAGGCGTGATGGTGGTGATCGGGATCGTCATCCTGATCGGCGGCCTGATGTTCTTCAAGCGCATGAAGCTGAACACCGACATGGTGCAGTACTCGGTGGACTTCCCTGCCGTCGAGGGTCTGCGCAAGGGTGACCGCGTGCAGGTGCGCGGTATCCGTGTGGGCCAGGTGACCGGCTTCGAGTTCCTGGCCGGGAGCATTCGCACCAAGATCGAAGTGGAGGACTGGGTCAACCTGCATCCCAACGCCTCGGCGGTGCTGGTGATGAAGGGACTCGTGGGCGAGGTGCTCATCGAGATCGAGCCGGGCGTGGGCGATACCGTGGTGCTGCCCGGTCACGTCTTCGTGGGCCGTAACGCGGCATCCATGCTGGCCCTGGGCGATCGCGTGAATGCCAGCCTCGACCAGATGGCCGCGCTCAGCGAGGAAGTGCGTCTGTTCATCTCGCAGCTGCGCGCCGAGGGTCACATCGTCGGCCCGCTGGTGGCCGCCGAGCGGACCATGCTCGAGACCGAGGGGATGCTCAAGGAGAACCGCGCCGCGCTGCGCCAGATCATGGGCTCCCTGGCGGTGATCACGACGGAGCTGGAAATGGCCATCGGCGACGGCAAGCTGGACAGTACCCTCACCGTCACCCGCAATGCGGCCGCGAGCCTGGACTCGACCATGGTGGCCATTCGCGTGACCACCGACGAGGCGCGGGCCCTGCTGGTCGGCGTTCGCGAGGGCGAGGGCACCGTGGGCCGCCTGATGACCGACGACACCCTCTACGACCGGGCCGACAGCACCTTGCAGTCGCTGGACCGCCTGCTCGATCAACTTCGTCGCGATCCCAAGTCCATGTTCAAGATGTCGGTGTTCTAGGACCGGTGCTTGATCCCTCTCCCGTCGCGATGCATGCCTGCGCCACCCGCGCTCGGCGTTGCGGATCCTCGGCGTGGCTACGGAACACACTTGCGTGGTGAATTCAGCATGCGTGCCGTGGGTAGGTTTCGGTCACTTGAGTTTCTAGAGGAGGTCGAGATGGCGAATCCGACGTTGCATCTGCACGAAGAGATCCTGTTGCTGGCGCTGAACGATGACAAGGGGACGGTGCATTTCGGGGCGACGTGGCAGCAGGCTGCCGGGGGCGCCATGATCGCCGAGCTGCTGCTCGCCGGACGGATCCGCGCCAACGACGACAAGAAGCCGCGGCTCGAGGTGGTCGATCCGACGCCGCTGGGCGACCCCGTCCTGGACGAGGCCCTGCAGGAGATGGCCACCGCGAAGAAGCCCAAGAAGGGCGTCGAGTGGGTGCAGAAGCTGGGCAACAAGGGCAAGCTGAAGCAGCGCATCGCGGACGAACTCGTGCACAAGGGCGTGCTCAGGGCGGAGGAGGGCAAGATCCTCTGGGTGTTCAACACCACCCACTATCCCGAGCGAGACGGCCGGCACGAGCGGGAAGTGGTGAAGCGGCTGGAGCGCGCCATCTTCACCTCGACCAACGACGTGACGCCGCGCACGGTGGTCCTGGTGGCCCTGGCCGACGTCGCCGGCCTGCTGAAGCAGGTGTTCGAGAAACAGCGCCTCAAGGACCGCAAGGATCGCATCAAGCAGCTCTCGGAGGGACAGGCCACGAGCAAGATGACCCGAGAGGCCATCGAAGCCATGCAGGCCGCCGTGATGGTGTGCTGCATTCTGCCAGCCGTGATCGTGACCACGACGTAGGGCGCCCGTCTTGGCGATCCCACCGCAGGCGCCTATCTTGAATCGAGCCACCAGAGCGACCGCCCCCGATCCCGGCGGTCGCGTTTTTGAGAGGGAAACATGGTCCGCCGCTCCATCGGTCTCGCCGCCTATGTGCTGCTGCTCCTGATCATCGCCGGCGATGCCGACGCACAGACGCCGGCGCCCAGCGAGGCCGCCCGTATCGCTCCCGCCGACTCGGCCGCCAACGTCGCCGCCGACGCACCCCGCGGAGGTTGGCTCTACGTCCTGCCCGTGATCGCGTACTCCCCCGAGACCAAGTTCGTGTTCGGCGCATCCGCCGGTCGATACCATCGCTTCAGCGACGATCCCGAGGCGCGACCCACCACGTTCTCGCCGCTGGCGCTGGTGACCACCAACAGTCAGATCATCCTGGGGATGTTCACCGACGCCTGGTGGTCGGAGGACCGCTGGCACCTGGCCAACAACCTGGGTTACAGCAAGTTTCCCACCCAGTTCTACGGCGTGGGCGACGACACCCCGTCCGATGCCGAGGAAGACTACACGCCGCGCACCGCCTACTTCGAACTGGAGTCCACGCGCAACGTGATCGGCGCCCTCTACCTCGGTGGCCTGCTCGACGCGCGCTACACCCGCATGAGCGATTTCGAGGCCGGCGGCGCGCTGGAGGACGGCACGATCCTGGGGTCGGACGGGGGCGCGCTGTGGGGATTCGGCGCCACGGCGTCCTGGGACTCCCGCGATGCGGTCTTCTTTCCCACGCGCGGCTGGTACAACCGCCTGGCGGTCGCTCGCTACCTCGACGTGCTGGGCGGCGACTACGTCTACACCCTGACCGAAGCGAGCCTCGCCAGGTACGTTTCGCTGGGCGGCGGCCGCGTGCTCGCGGCCAGCGTCTCGGGTGAATTCATCGCCGGCGGCGCGGCGCCGTTCTACGAGCTGAATCGCCTCGGCTTGCGGGGCTACTTCGAGGAGCGCTACCTCGACAACCACGTCATCCGCGGCCAGCTCGAGTTCCGCACGCCGATCTGGGGACCGTTGGGCGGCGCGGTCTTTGGCGGCGCCGGAGAAATGGCCTCGACTCTCGACCGGCTGCGCCTGGACGAGACACGCCCGGTCGTCGGCTTCGGCCTGCGCTACAACGTGGGCGGCGAAGAGACCGCCAACATCCGCCTGGACTACGGCTGGGGTGACGGGGATAGTGGGTTCTACATCACCTTCGGCGAGGCGTTCTGACCGACGAGGTCGGATTTCGATGCGAGTGAGGTCTCCATGACGTTCATGCTGCGATACGCCGTTCTCGTTCTCTGTGTCCTTGTCCCGGGCATCGCTGCGGCCGCCCTCTCGTTCCCCACCACTGACGAGGGCAGCGACGCGAAGGCCACCGCCTTCGCCGAACGCTTCGCCTTCCACGATCCCGTCTACTTCGCTCTCGGCTTCGGCGGCGAGGACGCCGTGGGCGAGAACGTGACCTACGCCGATTTCCAGATCAGCTTCCGCTTCGAGATGCTCGGCCTCGACCAGGGCGACGGCGACGGCTGGCGGCCCTGGCGCGGCCTCAATCTGGGTTACACGCAGCGTTCGTACTGGGACCTCGATTCGCGCTCGCAGCCCTTCTTCGACACCACCTTCAAGCCGGCGCTGTTCATCCTCTACCAGTGGCTCGGCGGTCGCGACCTGTCGTGGGTCCACCGGCTGGATCTCGAGGGCGGCTACCAGCACCAGTCCAACGGCAAGGGCATTCCCGACTCGCGTTCCATGGAAACCTGGTACTTCAAGCCGACCTTCATCTGGCGTCTCTTCGACAACTCGTTCCTGTTCGTGGCGCCGCGATTCTGGAACTCGTTCCAGCGTTCGGCGCTCAACGAGGACATCCACGACTACTGGGGAAACCTGGACCTCGAGGTGACCTGGCGCGCCGACTTCGGATTGCAACTCGAGACCCACTACATCCCGGCCGAGAACGTCGACACCTTCGGTGTCCAGGCCACCTATCCCCTGGACAGGCTCTGGAAACCGCTGGCCTTCTACGCTCTGGTCGACTACCGGTCCGGCGCCGGCGAGACCTTGCTACGCTATGATCTGGAAGCGTCGGGCTGGATCTTCGGCATCGCGCTGAGTCGCTGACCTCCGGCCGTCACCGGGAGTACATATGACCGCGATCCTCGTCGCGCTACCCGTCTACCTGCTCGCCCTCGCGGCGCCGACCTCGGTGTGGGCGGCCAACATCCTCACCGGCGCGGTGCTCGCGTGGGCACTGGTGCGGGTGGCGGGACCGGGGCGCCGTGAGATCCAGCTGCCGCCGCGGCAGGTGCTGCTGGCCTTCGCGGCCTACCTGCTGGCACATGTGATCGCCACGGTGCTGGCCCCGGATCGGCGCTGGGACAAGCTCGGCGAGGAGATGTGGCTCAAGCTCCTGCTGGTGGCCATTCCCGTGGTGGTGGCCGGCCGCAGCGACGTGGCCCGTCGCGCCATCTGGCTGACCCTTGCCGCCGGCACGGTCGCGAGCGCCTACGGCATCTTCCAGCATCTCGCCGACAGCGATCCCATCCGGGGGAGCCTGAAGCACTTCGATGGCGCGGCCATCGCCCAGGGATTCACCAATCACCACCTCAGCTTCGGCGGCCAGCTGGTGACGCTGCTTGCCCTCGCTCTCTGCTGGCTGCGCCAGGACGTGCTCGATCACTGGCGCCGGAGCTGGCGTCCGGCGGCGGTCTGCCTGCTCATGGGACTGGCGCTCATCTGGTCGTTCGCGCGCAGCGCCCAGCTGGGCGTGTTCGCCGCGGCGGTCTTCCTGGTGTTCACGCTGACGGGCCGCTGGCGCCGCGTCGGGATCGTGGGGCTCGTGGCGGTGCTGGTGCTGGTGGTGGCCATGCCGTCGATCCGGACCCGCGCTGCCGAGAGCTTTACCGACGAGAAAGAGGTCACGCGACCCAATCTCTGGCGGAGTTCCGTGGCGGGTATCGCCGATCGGCCGCTGGTGGGTTGGGGGCCGGGGAAATTCGGCGTCATGCTGGA
>PIVY01000031.1 GCA_003353795.1 bacterium | reverse complement strand
GAACTCGCCGTGGACGTCAAGCGAGAGATCGAGGAAGGCGTCTACACCTTCGAGGACGCCGCGGCCATCTACAGCGAGGATGGTTCGGCGGAAACCGGCGGTGACCTGGGCACCTTCGACCGCAATCGCATGGTGGCGCCTTTCACCGAGGTGGCGTTCGAACTGCCGGTGGGACAGATCAGCGATCCGGTGCAGACCCAGTTCGGCTTCCACCTCATCGAGGTTCTCGAGCAGGAAGAGGAAGAGGGCGAGCTGGTCAGGGTCCACGCGCGGCACATCCTGTTGCGCGTCACCCCGAGCGACGATACCCGCGACGCCATCTTTGAGGGCGCCGACAATTTCCGGAATTCCGTGACGGCGCAGGATTTCCTCTCCCTGGCTGGCGAGGACACCACCTGCATCGTGATCACGCCGCGCCCCTTCGCCGAGGGCCGTGACATTCCCGGCCTGTCCCAGTCGGCCGCCGGCGGCCGCTTCGTCTTCCGGGCCGCCCCCGGACAGATCAGCCCCTTGCTCTACACCGACCGTCACGTCTACGTGGTCATGGCCGACGGCGTCGAGCCCGAGGGGACGCAACCTCTCGAGGCCGTGCGCGCCCAGGTCGAGGCTGCTCTCAAGCGCGAACGCCAGGTCGAGGAAGCCCGCGCCAAGCTGTCTCCGGCCGCCGGTCGCGTTCAACTCGGCGAGGAGATGGCGGCCGTCGCGACCGAACTCGAGTTGCTCCACGCTGTGACCGACACGATCAACACGTCGTCGAACATTCCGGACATCGGCTACGCCACGCCGTTCAACGCCGTGGCCATGCAGGCCGAGGTGGGTCAGTTCGTTCCCGAGGTGATCACTGACCGTGGAATCTTCGCCCTGAAGGTGCTCTGGCAGAAGCCGTTCGACGAGCAGGAGTTTGCCGACCGCCGCGACCGCCTCCGCGCCGCGCTGCTGCAGCAGAAGCAGAGCCAGGTGCTCGAGGCCTGGTTCCAGGCGAGGATCGACGAGGCCGACATCCACGACAATCGCGACGAGGTGCTGGCAGGGTTGTAGGCTTCCGGGCTTGCCCCTGTTCATCCGCTCACTCGCTGGAAGTCCTCACGCAAGGCGGCCTAAACGGCCGCCTTGCTGCTGCGGAGATCCAGCGAGTGAGCGGATGAGCAGGGGCAAGCCACACCCACAACCCCACCAGCCCTAGCGGGAAGGAAGTGTTCCCACTCGGGCGGCGGGAACCCTTCGCGGTCACTCCGCATCCCCGAAGGGATTCCGAGGCTTCTTTGGGAACGACTTCAACCCGTCGCTCATCTCGTCCAGCTTCTTCTGCTGAGCATCGGCGAACGTTCCGTCCTCGAAGAGACGCGCCATCTTCTCCGCTTCTTCCTGCTTGCGCCGGTCGAAATCGGCCAGGTCTTCGGCCAGGGCTTCTTCGCCCATCTCCTCCAGCGACTCGACCTTGAGGTGGTCGCGGATCTCGAGGTGGGTTTCGAAGGCGCTCTCGACCAGGATCGCCGCACCCAGGTCCTGGAGCACGACCGCCCGCAGGCGCACCGTCGCCTCCGGCAGTTCCAGCAACTCGGCGACCTCGTCCGGTCGCGGAGACCGTTCGAGCTGGTGGCCCAGAACCCGGATGGCAGCGAGGATGAGGTGCGCGTCGCGACGGTCGAGACTGGACATGGCGGATCCTCCGGTTCGCAGTTCGCCGGCATCATACCGCCGGTCGCCCGGCAGGACAATGGTCGGTCAATCGCGCGCGAGTCGGCGGCGCAGTCGGTCCAGTCGGCGCGGTTCAGCGAGGACTTCCGCGTGGACGAGGGCGCGGGCCAGATCGCCCAGGCGGTGCTCGTGGATCACGGCAGCCTCGTAGTGCAACCGCCGGTCGTCGGGCCAGCGGCTCAACGCATTCTCGAGAATCGCAGCGACTCGGGGCCAGTCGGCCACGCGCTTGAGCAGTCGGACCGCATCGAGGCAGGCCGGCAGCGTGACGTCTTCGGCAACGACCGGCTCGGCCAGGTGGCGCGCCCACGCGGCCGCGAGCGTCCTGTCTCGCCGCCGCTCGCCGATGAGTGCCCGACCCCACGCTTCCTGCCAGAGCCCCCCCCAGCCAGAAGTCTCAGCGGTCACCGCGGTCGCCGCCGCTGCAACGGCCGACAGGATCCGGGCCATGCCGGTCATATCGCGCCGATTGTGTCGCAGGACTTCCGGCAGCAGACCCGGATCGCGGTCGTGCAGGAAATTCATGTAGGTCGCCGGAATGAGCGCGCCGTCGATGTCGCCCGGGCCGCGGTCGCCGCCTGAGAGATGACGTTCGATGGTCTGCTGACGGCAATCCGGAAGCTGGCGACCCCAGAGGCGACGGGTGGCCACGAGCAGGTCCCAGTTGACGAGATGAGCGCAGGGATCCTCGGTGCGGGCGAGCAGGGCACGGGTGCGCACCAGCGGCAGGTCGAACGAGGCGCCGTTGTAGGTCGCGACCACCCGGAATCTTTGCGCGAGGTCGGCGATCGCGTCGATCAATGCGGCCTCGCGACCCGGGCCCGAGAGGAACAACTGGCGTACCCGAAACTGCGAATTTTCCCACCAGGCCAGCCCCACCAGGAACGGCAGGGTTCCCGTGCCTCCGGCCAGTCCCGTGGTCTCGGTGTCGAGGAAGAGGACCTTGTCCCAATCGAGGGCAGGCGGCGTCCCTGCGGTCAGGATGCCGGACAGATCAGGCACCGGGACATTCGGCGGCGGTGATTCAGGATGGACAGATTCCCGCCACCAGTAGACCCCCGCAGCCGTGGTCGCCGACTCGAGCGCGAGTGCTTCGATCAGGACGCGCTGCACGTCGCCATCGTCGGCCCCGCCGCCGCGGACGGCGGCCGGACCCGGGCGATCAGGCTCGCTCGACGGATCCTTGCGGGTCAGCCGGTCGAGACGCGCGAGTCGCTTGTGTAGGTCCACGCCGGCACTCCCGATCAGTTGAGCGAGAAGCCGCCCGGCGGCGGCAACGGCGCCGGCGCCTTCTGGCCGATCGCGCCGTCGGCTCGGGCCAGCAACCAGGCCGCGCCGGCCTTGGCCCGGTCACCGGTCTCGACCACGGCCCCCACGCACGACGGGCATCCGCCATGGCACGGACACCGCGCCACGTGCTCCAGCGCGGCCCGGCGAATGTCGACCCACTGCTCGAAGATCCGGCGCGCGAAGCCCACGCCACCCGGGATGGCATCATAGAGATAGAGCGTCGGAGCATCGGTGAACGGCGCGCGGACCATGGCCTGTGCCCGCAGATCGCTGGAGTCGGCCATGACGAATACCGACGCCACGGTGCCCAGCAGATGCGCCAGACCCTTGAGCGCATCGCCCAGATCGAGCCCCGCGGCGGTCATGGCAGCCGGGATCTCGTCCGGCAATTGCCACCACACGCTGGTAGTGTGCATCTCCATTTCCGGGAGGTGGATCTTGCCGGCGCCGACGTTCTCGTGGGTGCCAAGCTTGATCTTCTTGTACACGGTGACCTTGTTCACGAGCCCGATCTCCCCCACGCTCAGTTCCCCCACGTGCGCGTCCGGCCGGCCGTCGTCGGCATCGAGGGTCTTGAGCTCCACCTTGCGCTGAGCGTCTGTGTAGTAGTCCACCTTCACGGGCTGGACGTAGGCCTTGCGCCGCTCCCAGTCCAGCTTGTCCACGTGGTACTGCTGGGCACCGTGGATGTAGATGGCCTCGTCGTGCAGCATCTCCTGGGCGCTGAAGAGATCCATCTCGCCGATGATCCGCCCGCCCGGAATCGACTGGTCCACGATGACCACGTTGTCCGGCGCCGCCGAGCGCAGACTCACGTCCTCGGCGGGATAGGTATCGGCCATCCAGTGGTAGCGACCGTCCGCCTCGTGCAGCACGCGCTCGCCGGCAAGATAGTCGAGGACCTCGGTGACCCGGCGCTGGCCAAACTCCTCCTCGGCGCGGAACGGCAGCTCGAACGCCGCACATTTGATCTGGCTCATGAGGATGACCAGGTTCTCGGGATCGATGGTGGCGTGCTCCGGCGACCGCTTCAGGAAGTAGTCGGGATTCCCCAGGATGTACTGATCGGCCGGCGAGCTGGTCCCCACCAGCACCACGGCCGACAGGTCGTTGCGCCGGCCCGCCCGGCCGGCCTGCTGCCACGTGCTCGCCACGGTTCCGGCATAGCCGCACATGACACACACATCGAGCCGACCGATGTCGATCCCCAGTTCGAGGGCATTGGTCGACACCACGGCACGCACCGAACCGTCGCGCAATCCTTGTTCGATGGCACGCCGCTCGTTGGGCAGGTAGCCGCCCCTGTAACCGCGCACGTCGCCGCTCTTGATCCCGACCTTGCGGCCCGCCTTCTCCAGGTACGTGAGCAACAGTTCCACCCGCATGCGGCTGCGGGCGAAGACGATCATCTGCACGCCCGTCGAGAGGAATCGTTCCGCGATCACGCGGGTCTCCTTGACCGCCGAGCGGCGGATGCCCAGCTCCGCGTTGACCACCGGCGGGTTGTAGAAGATGAAGTGCTTCTCGCCCCGCGGCGCGCCGTTGTCCGCCACCACGGCCATGCCCTTGGCGGCCACGGCGTCGGCGTCCAGATCCTCGCCCACCAGTTGCGACGCCAGCTCACCGGGATTGGCGATGGTGGCCGAGCAGCAGACGAACTGCGGCCGCGCCCCGTAGAACGCCGCGATGCGCTTGAGCCGCCGCAGTACGTTGGCCACGTGACTGCCGAACACGCCGCGGTACTGGTGTACCTCGTCCACCACCACGTAGCGCAGGTTCTCGAAGAGCTTCACCCACAGGGTGTGGTGCGGCAGGATCCCCTGGTGCAGCATGTCGGGATTGGTCACCACGATGTGGCCGCTGGAGCGGATGGCCCGCCGCGCCGTTTCGGGCGTGTCGCCGTCGAAGGTATGGACCTTGATGTCCACCCCGAGATCGCGCACCACCTCGTGAGCCTCGTGCATCTGATCCTGGCTCAGCGCCTTGGTCGGAAATAGGTAGAGAGCGCGCGCTTCGGGATCCTGCAGGATCGCGTGAAAGACCGGCAGGTTGTAGCAGAGCGTCTTGCCCGAGGCCGTGGGCGTCGGCACCACCACCGACCGCCCGTCGAGGGCGTGTGCAATGGCCTCGGCTTGATGACTGAAAAGTTTCTCGACGCCGCGACGACGCATCACGTCCACCAGACGCTGATCGAGTGCGTCGGGCCACGGCGCATGGCGCGCCGGTTGCGCGGGCAGGGTTTCCCAGCGGGTGACGTTACGAAGAAACCGATCGTCGACGCGAAGCCGACCGAGGAGTTGCGCGAGGTTCATGCAGGCCTCCGTGCCGCGGTCGGGGATCCATCCCCGCCGCCGAGATCAGGAGTCCTGATGCGGAGGCGACTCGTCCTTCTCCGCCGCAGAAGCCGTGTCGGAATCGGCGGGCTTCTTCGGCTTGGAGGGTTCGTCTTCCACGGCGCTACGGGCATCGTTCAGTTCCTGCTGCACCGCGTCGGTCGCCTCCCGTGACGCGGACTTGAACTTGCGGATGGACTTGCCCATGGCGTCGGCAATTTCCGGCAGCTTGCGCGGACCGAAGAGGATCAGCACCAGGATCAGGATGAGAACAATCTCTGGCCAGCCGGGCATCCAAGCCAGGAAAGGCTCCAAGGAGCCCAGGAACGGCGTCAGGGAACCGGCAAATGGCGTCAGCGAATCGCAGAACGGCGACATCATGTCTCCTGCCGAAAGGATCAGTACCGGTACCAGCGAAGCATCTGCGAGGCGACGAACACGCCCACCACGCTCATCAGGGTGGCGTTGAAGACCAGTCCGAAGGTGATCGTCACGATGGCGAGATCGAGGGTCATGGTTTCCATACCGAAGCCATAACCCTTGACGAACACCTGGTGGGCCACGCTCCCCTCTTTGAGGAACAGCCCGATGACCTGACTGAAGACCGCGCCAATCACGACGCCCAGCATCAGAACCAGTACCAGTTTTCCCAGTCCTTGTCGCATGCCGCTCCATCTTCCTGCCAGGATCCGGTCCCCTGGAATCTCGATCGATGCATTCCAGGCACGAACACACCGCGGAATATAGAGCGGTCCCGTCCGTCCTTCCAGAAGGAAAATCCGTCCTTCCAGCAGGAATTCGCCGGTCAGCGTCCCGGCAGGAACCCGGCGGCGCGATCCCGGAGGTTCGCCATGCGATCAACGACCGACCGGAATACTCGCAGACCGACTGCCCACGGAACCTACCATATACGATCTTTGTTCGCCAGCGAAAAAAGGGAGAACATTCAGTGGCCGGATCCGGTGCGGTAGCGGTCGTGGTCATGCCCGAGGACAATCACCGCATCTTCGCGACAACGGGGGTCCCATTCCCGGAGAACAGGCATGCCGCCGAGTCGGGCGGCCAGCTGCGCCGCCTGATCGTCGCCGAGACGACGGTTCACCAGCAGCGATCTCGAGAACGTGTCATGCGGAGCGTCGGCCATCTCCACGACCACGCAACCGTGCTCGGACATCTGCCGGCTGTATCGGCGCGCCAGCCCCGGTACGCCCGTCCCGTTGAGAACCGATACGTGGATCGAGAGCGGCGGAGGTAGTTCGGTTTCGCCGTTCTGGTGTCGTGGCGAAGATGGCGGCACATCCTCCGACACGGGTCCGCGACGAGCCCACCAGAACGAGAACAAGCAGGCCGCCATCACGACCAGGAGCAGCAAATTCCGAACCCGGTTCAAGGAGCGGCCGCCAGGATGCGGGCCAGCGCCGGCTGGACCAGTTCCCGAACCTGATCGAGTGTCTGAGGCATGACCCGGGTGTCACCCACGGTGGTCATGAAGTTGGTGTCCCCGGTCCACCGCGGCAGCAGATGCAGATGCAGGTGCTCGGGAATCCCCGCGCCGGCACTGGAACCGCCGTTGTAACCGCAGTTGAATCCATGGGGATGCATGGTCTCGTGCAGGGCACGCTCCATGGCCGCCAGCAGTCGGCCCATCTCCTCCAGTTCGGCAGGCGTGCAGGCACCCAGCATGGGCTCGTGGCGGTTCAGCACCAGGAGGAGGTGACCGTTGTTATAAGGGTAGCGGTTGAGCATGACCACCCAGTGCTCGGCCCGGTGCAGGACCTGGTTGGCCTCGTCGGTGTCGGCAGCCAACACGCCGCAGAACACGCACCCGTCGTCGTTCGTCGCGCCGGTCACGTATGCGAACCTCCAGGGTGTGTAGAGCCTTTCCATGGGACGTTCAGTCTTCGTTTCGGCGGCTCAAGAAGAGCCGTTCGGCGGCCTGCAATTCGTCCACCGTGTTGATTCCAACCACCTCGTCGGTGTCGTCGGTGATGACCGTCCGCACCGCATCGCCCTCGGCCACGAGCCAGCCCACGGTGTCGGTGAGGTAGTACTCGCCCTGATCGTTGTCGGTGGTCAGGTTTCCCAGCGCCGCCTTCAATCGGTCGGTCCGGTAGCAGTAGACTCCGCTGTTGTACTCGCCGATGGCCAGTTCCTCGGCGGTGGCGTCCCGCGCTTCGACGATTTTCACCAGGTTTCCGGCATCGTCTTTGATCATGCGGCCATAGGCGCCGGCGTCGTCGACCACACAGGTCAGGACACTGGCGGTGGCGCCCTGGGCCTGGGTTTCCTCCACCAGCCGGCGAAGGGTTTCCGCCCGCAACAGCGGAACGTCGCCGGCGAGGACCACCGTCCAGCCCCCGTCGCGCAGGGCCGCCTCGGCCATCTGCACGGCGTGCCCCGTTCCGAGTTGAGGCTCCTGCAGAACGAACTCGAGATCAGGCGCGGCGCAGGTCTCCTGCACGCGGTCGGCCTGGTGGCCCACCACCACCACCGTGCGGTCGATGCCGGCGGCGCGGGCGGTGTCGAGCACATGGGCCAGCAGCGACTGGCCGGCCAGTTCGTGCAGGACCTTGGGCCTGTCGCTCTTCATGCGTGTGCCCTTGCCGGCGGCCAGGACCACGGCATCCACCTGGGGACGGTTGCTCATCGGGTTGCCTCCACGTCGTCCAGCAGCGCGGCATCTCGCACGCCGGACGCGTCCACGTTCAAGACCAGGTTGTCGATCAGGCGCGCGGGCTCGACCCGCGCAGCCACGGCCAAGAGCAGGTGTCCCTCGGCAAGCGTCGGTACGGCGAGGTCGTTCACCGTACGCAACTCGACGTATTCCACTTCGTCCGTCGATGAGAGTCCGGCGCGGATGGTCTCGCGCAGGACCGTGACCGAGCGCTCGCCACCGACCAGTGCATCCCGGGCCGCCTGCAACGAGCGGGACAGTCCGAGTGCCCGTCGCCGCGCCTCCGTCGAGAGATAGGCGTTGCGCGACGACATCGCCAGTCCATCGGACTCGCGAACGGTGGGGTGATCGATCACCCTGACCGGCAGGTCCAGGTCGCGCACCATCTCGGCGATGACCAGGCACTGCTGCGCGTCCTTGCGACCGAAGACGGCGATGTCGGGGCGCACCAGATTGAAGAGCTTGGCGACGATGGTCAGGACGCCTCGGAAGTGTCCGGGACGGTCGGCACCGCACAGTCCCCGCGCCGCCGGCCCGGGCTCCACCGTCACGCCACCCTCGCGGGGATACATGTCGCCGACGTCCGGAGCGAACACGGCGGCCACGTCCAACGGCCGCAACAGATCAAGGTCGCGCTCGAGATCGCGGGGATAGGACTGGAAGTCCTCGCCGGGGCCGAACTGCGTCGGGTTGACGAAGATGGAAACCACCACGTCGCCCAGTTCGCGGGCCCGTTGCACGAGCGCCAGGTGGCCGGCGTGCAACGCGCCCATGGTTGGCACCAGGACCAGCGGTCGATCCTGACGACGCCTCGGTTCGAGACTGTCCAGATCGGCTCGGGTCCGCAACAGGTCCACGTCAGCCTTCCTCGCCGGCGAGACCGCC
Organism: bacterium; assembly: GCA_003353795.1. GTDB lineage: Bacteria > Krumholzibacteriota > Krumholzibacteriia > LZORAL124-64-63 > LZORAL124-64-63 > Glo-17. The sequence continues at coordinate 26,906 of PIVY01000031.1, read as the reverse complement.
GAGATAGCCGCCGTCGGATTTCTTGCCGGCCGTGCCGCCGTTCTTCTCGCCATAGGTGTGTTCCTGCGCCGGGAACACGCCGCGCCGCACCTCGTCCGCGAAACCGGCGATGGCGGCTTCTGCATCGCGGCCCAGTTCGGCATATCGCTTGACGAACCGGGGCTGGAAGTCGGCAAGCAGTCCCAGCAGATCGTGGAACACGAGCACCTGACCGTCGCAGCCGGCGCCGGCGCCGATGCCGATGGTGGGCACGTCCACGGCCTCGGTGATCCGGGTGGCCAGATCGGCCGGAATGCATTCGAGAACCATGGCGAAGCAGCCGGCCGCGGCCAGGAACTGAGCCTCTTCCACCATCGCTGCGGCCCGGTCTCCCCGCCCTTGAACACGATAGCCCCCCAGGCGGTGCAGGCTCTGGGGCGTGAGGCCGAGGTGTCCCATGACCGGGATCTCGGCGTCGAGCAATGCCGCGATGTGGTCGGCCCGGCGCCGGCCGCCCTCGAGTTTCACGGCCTGGGCGCCACCCTCGCGCACCAGGGTCAACGCCGCTTCCACGGTCTGCCGCGGATCCACGTGGAAGCTGCCGTAGGGAAGGTCGGTGATCACCGGCAGTCCGGTTCCGGCCCGCGTGACCGCCCGGGTGTGGTGTAGCATGTCGGCCACGGTGACCGGCAGGGTGGTGTCGTACCCCAGGAGAACCTGTCCCAGGGAGTCGCCCACCAGCAGAGCATCCACGCCACCCTTGGCGGCGAGACGGGCCGACGGCACGTCGTAGGCGGTGAGCACCACGACGCGACGAGCGTTACGGCGGGCACGGTAGAACACGTCGAGGCTGGGGACCTTGGCCATGGCAGTCTGTCCTCTCAGGCGCCGCCGGCGCGCGGCGCGAAATACCGGGTACCGCTGAACGGCTCACGCAACTGGTCGATCAGGAGATCGAGATCGGCGGGTACTCCCACATAGTCGAGGTGATCGGCACCCACCACCAGCAGGGGCGTGTCCTGGTAGTGGTGGAAGAAGAAGTTGTAGGCGCGGTTGAGGCTCTCGATGTAGTCCACGTCCATGTTCCGTTCGAAATCCCGTCCCCGCATCCGGATTCGCTCGAGCAACAGATCGGTGCTGGCTTGCAGGAAGATCACCAGATCCGGCTTCAGCACCCGGTCTTCCAGGATGCCCGCCAGTTGGTTGTAGAGGGCCAGTTCATCGTCGCTGAGGGTCAGGTTGGCGAAGATCCGATCCTTGGCGAACAGGTAGTCCGACACCAGGACTTCACTGAAGAGTTCGGGCTGCACCAGTGTCTGCTGCTGGCGGAACCGGCTCAGGAGAAAGAATATCTGGGTCTGGAAGGCGTAGGCGTCACGGTCCTGATAGAAGTTCGCGAGGAACGGATTCTCCTCCACCACTTCCAGATTGACCCGCGCGCCGATGCGAGTGGCCAGCAATTTCACCAGGCTGGTCTTGCCCACCCCGATGACGCCTTCAACGACAATGTACCGCCAGGGCTGCACGCCACTCCTCTTCGCTGCCGGCCTCCGCGCCCACGGTGACCACCGGTTCGGTCAGCGGGCGCAGCCAGGGGCCGTCCAAGGCACGGATTCTAGCCCAGGCGGACGCCGCCGTCTCCCCGGAATCGGGCAACATCAGGTCGGGCGCCAGATCGACGAGCGGTGCGAGCACGAACCCCCGCTCCGCGAGCCTCGGGTGCGGCAACGTGAGCAAGGAGTCGGAGCCGCGGCGGTCGCCGAACAGGAGCAGGTCCAGGTCCAGGGTTCGCGGCTGCATGTGACCGCCGGGCGCCCGTCCGAGTCGCTGCTCGATGCCCTTGCAAACGGCCAGCAGAGCCGCGGGTGCCAATTCGGTGCTCACGGCGCAGACCAGGTTGTAGTAGGGAGCCTGCTGCCCCGGCCCCACGTACTCGCTCTCCCAGACCCGACTGAATGCGTCGACCCGGATCTCGGGATGCGCGACCAGGGCGAACAGTCCCTGGCGCATGGAGTGCAGACGATCACCCAGATTGCCGCCGAGGCCGAGATAAACGATTTCGGTTCCTTGCGGCGGGACCAGATGCCCGGCGAGCCGATTCACGAGGAGTCCCGGAGCGACTCGAACCAGGCGCGGTCACGGTCGAGGGTCACCGAAACGCTGCCCAGGAAGTTGGGAATGGGCGGATTGGGCTTGTGCACGGTGATCAATGCGCGAGCGACCGGGAAGTCCTTCAGCAAGGCCCGGCAGATCACGGCCGCCAGGGTCTCGAGGAGCTGGAAACTCGTGGATGCGGTGACCTCGCGGATCTTCTGGTGGACCGCCACGTAGTCGAGCGCGTGTTGCAGATCGTCACTGCCTGCCGCGGCACTCCAGTCGCCGAAGAGCGACACGTCGATGACGAAGCGCTGCCCCAGTTCACGTTCGGCCGGATGCACGCCGTGGTGGGCATAGACGTCGATGCCGTCCAGGGTGATGCGGTCCATCAGAGAGCCTCCAGGCGGCTGGCCGCCTCGGCCACCCGTTCGTCGGACGCCGTGAGGCTGATCCGGAACCAGCCCTCGCCCCCCGGGCCGAAGCCCACGCCGGGGGTGACCACCACGCCCTTGTCGCGCAGGACCCGTCCGCAGAATCCGAGCGATGTTTCGCCCTCGGGCACGCGAGCCCAGACGTAGAAGGTCGCCTGGGTCGAGAACACGTCGAGTCCGGCCTTCGCCAGCGCGCCGACCACCACCCGCCGACGCTCGGGGTACGGCGCCATCACCGAGCCCAGGAGTTCGCCGGCGCCCCGTCCGAGAGCCGCGGCTGCGACGTCCTGGACCGCGGTGAACACACCTGAATCGATGGTCTCCTTCACGCGCGCCAGTCCGCCGATGACCTCGGGATGGCCCACGGCGAAGCCGATGCGCCAGCCGGTCATGTTGAACATCTTCGAGAGGCTGTGGAACTCGATCACCCGGTTGCGCCGATGGTCCACGGCCTCGAGCAGACTCACCGGCCGGTGGTCGTCGAGGGAGACCTCCAGGTAGGCCGCGTCGTTGGCCAGCACGCAGCGCCGCTCGGCGGCCAGTTCGGCCAGTGGCGCGTAGAGCCCCTCGCCCGCCTCGGCGCCGGTGGGATTGTTGGGATAGTTGACCCAGATGAGCCGGGTACCGCCATCTGCCAGGTCGGCCAGCGCTCGAGGATCGGGTAGGAACGCGCGGTCCGCGGCAAGGGTAAAGGTGCGCGGCTCGGCGCCGGCCAGAATAGCGGACTGGGTATAGACGGGATAGCCGATGTCGGGCACCAAGACGTTATCGCTCTCGGTGACCAGGGACAGCGGCAGATGCGCTATCCCTTCCTTGCTGCCGCACAGCACGAGGATCTCGTCCTCGGGGTCGGCGTCGACACCGTGGCGGCGGCGCAGGAATCCGGCGGCCGCGCGACGCAGGCGCATGTCTCCCCGACCCGAGGGATACTGGTGGTACGCCGCATTTCGTACGGCCTCGGCCATCAGATCCACCAGCGCGGGCGGCGTGGGCAGGTCGGGATCGCCGACACCCAGGTCCACTACGTCCACTCCCTTGGCAGCGACGCGATCACGGGCGGCGTCGATCTCGGAGAACAGGTACGGGGGCAGCGCGTCCAGTCGTCCCATGACCTCGACCTCTCTCGGCAGAATCGGTTCGTCGGGCGCAGGAAGCCCCGCGAACCCGGGTCCGCGGGGCATGATACCAGCGATGGTCCGGTCCTGCAGCCTGGCTACTTCTTCTGCTGCTGGGCTTCGTAGTTGATGTACTGATCGCAGGCGCTGACGCCCTCGCGTGCCGGACCGACCCAGTGGGGATCGCCGCTGCCCGCAGCCTGCTGGAACCGAGCCTTGGCGCCGGCATAGTCCTTGGCGCAGAACAGGGCCTTGCCGTAGGCGAACTGGATCTTCCCCAGGGCCTTCTTGCCGAGACCGGCGAATTTCTGCGTCGCCTCGCGAGCCTTGGCCACCGCACCGTCGCACTGACCGTGCTCGGCCATGACGATGATCATCGCGGCCGTCTCGGATACGTTCTCGGGCCTCAGCTCGAGGTACTTGCCGTAGGCCTCGATACTCGTAGCCTTCTGGTTGAGCTGATCCGCCGCCCGGGCCTTGGTGAGCCAGGCGTTGGCATAGGTAGGGTCCTTGGCCAGGAGCTGATCGCAGAGGTCGACGGTGCCTTGATAGTCTCCCGACGACATCTTCTGCTGAATCTGCTGATAGGCCGTGGTTCCGCCGGCCGAGCCGCCGTACTCCTGAGCCTTGAGGGCGTACTTCTCGGCATTGGCCGAGTTGCCGATCTTCCGCTGCTGCTCCGCGGCCTTGGTACAGGCCTGCGCCAGCTTGGGCAGGATGTTGGCCGAGAGATCCGGACACGACGCCAGCGCATCCTCCAGGGTGTCGACGGCCATGGTCGGGTAGCCCGAAACGTTGTGGAGCACGCCCAGATTGGCCAGGACGGCGCAATTCTCGGGATCGCGGGCCTGGGCCTTCCGGTATTCCGCGCGGGCTTCCTTGTACTTCTTCTGCCGGGTATAGACCTTGGCCAGATTGGCGTAATCCGAGGCCTCGGATTCGGAACCCATGACACCGATCACCTTGCTGTATGCGGCGACGGCATTGTCGTAGTCCTGCATCTTCTCGTATGCCATTCCAAGTCCGCGCAACGCGGGAAAGTACTCGGGGCAGAATTCCACGATGGACTGGAGCTGAGGCACCGCCTGCGCCCACTGCTGCGCCTGGAGAAGCGACTGCGCCCCCTGGAACTGGAGCTGCGCCTCGGCCATCTGTCCCTCGGAACACTGAGCCAGAGCAATGCCGCTGAGCAGCACGACCACGGCGACCGCCAGCATGAGTCGATGAAGAATCAGGTTCACCACACGAAACCTCCGCGGGAGGAAAATGTCGAATATCCGCAGAAAGCCCGGCAACGCCGGGCCAGCAAACGATATGCGTCATCAGCGGGACTGTCAATTCAAGGAGCCGGGCCAGGGCTACAGCGGGTCCCGCCGTCCCGGTTCAACCCGTGGTGGAGGTAGGAGTTCCCGCATCGCCGGGCCCACCGAGCCCTCCATACCAGTCCAGGAGATCGCCCGCCAGGCGCTGCCGACCGTAGTGGGCCTCCACCAGCGCTCGACCGTTTCCACCGCGGCGACGAGCCTCGGCAGGATCGGACAGGACGGCGGCGAGCGCACTTCTCAGGGCCGCCGCATCTCCCGGAGGCGCGACCCAGGCCGTCTCGCCCGGGCGCGCCAGTTCACGCACGCCGGTGGGCAGGTCGCTGGCGACCAGCGGCACGCCGGCCGCCATGGCTTCCAGCAGGATGAGGCCGAACGTCTCGGAACGGTCGCGGCTGGGAAGCACGAGGGCCCGGCTGGCGGCCAGCAGTTCGGGCAGTTCCGTGTCGGGCACCTCGCCGCGCAGCCGAACGCGGTCGCCCATCCGGCGCGAACGGATGACGCCGGCGAGTTCTTCGGCCAGCGGGCCCGTGCCGACGATATCGAGGGACGCCGTGGGCAGGTCGGCCACGGCGTCGAGCAGGACACCGAGCCCCTTGTAGGGCACCAGCCGCCCCACGAACAGAAATGGACCGTCGCCTCGCGGCTCCCCGGCAAACGGTGCCGCGTCGATGCCGAACGGGATCACCGCGACCTGGTCGCGCCAGGGCTTCAGTTCGACGGACGTACGGCGGAGCGATTCGCTGGACACGCAGATGCCGGACGCGTCGTCGAGACAGGTCCGCACCAGCGGCCGGACCAGGCGACCGGTGAACCTCTGCCGCACGATGTCCGAATGATGCCACACGGCCAGCGAAGTACCCGAGCGTCGCGCTTCGTCTCGAGCTCGCAACCAGGCCCAGCAGGCCAGCGGATTCGGCGTGTGCAGGTGGACCACGTCGGGCCGAAACGCACGGATCTCGCGGCGCAGGAGCCCGGCCAGATCGAGGATCACGGGCTGGCTGTTCCAGGTCCAGGCAACGCCGGCCCGCACCAGAGCGCCGGGAGCACCGGGAAGATCGTCTCGAACGGTGTCGGCGCGATCACCGGCGACCAGGACCCGCACGTCGCAGCCGGCGGCCAGCAGGCCCTCGGCCATGTGCCGCAGGGCCGTCTCCATGCCGCCCTTGGCGGGCGCGTAGTACTTGCCGAGGTGCAGGATGCGCATGGCGGTCACTCTAGCGTAGGGGTCGCCGAGCGGGAAGGGCGAAGCCGGGTCAGAAGAGGATGGCGACGGTCAGGGCGACAACGCGGCTCGTCAACTGATAGACCGTCCTGGTTTCACGGCGATCGGACACCAGGTCCATGATGTCGTTACGCTCCGTGGTGATGGTCCGCTCGCGGGACCAGATCGCGTTGATGGAGTACTCGGCCCCGATGACCATCTTCTCGGCGATGGTGAACTCGGCACCGATGGTGCCGACCAATCCGGCCCGGTACTCGGTCCCCGTTCGTTCCCGCTGCACGCTGTCGTCGTCCTGGACGTCGCGACGCGACCACTCCTCGATCCGTGACGCGCCGGCGACCAATCCCAGGCCCCAGTACGGGCGGGCGCGGCTGCGGCTGGCCCAGAAACCCAGCCGCTGCCACTCCAGGTCCAGACCGTAGACTTTGTGGGTCTCCTCGGAAACCTCGTCCGTCGACCAGGATTCCTCCCAGTAGAGCGGCGATACGCCCAATCGCCAACCATGGGTGCCGGCATCGTATTGCTTCCAGGATACCGTGGTCCCCCGGAGGGCCGTGAGCGTGAAATCCCCGTCCAATCGGAACTCCAGCGCCGACGCCGGGCCCGGGTTCGGTGCGCTGTCCCCGTCGGCGGCAACGGCCACGGAACCGGCAGCGAGGATCACCGTCATCAGGCCAAGGGCCAGACGTTTGCAGGAACCGGTCACCACCATATCGACACCCCCAGTCGGGCTCCGGCCTCGAGACTCGAAACGGCGTTGTCGTCACCGGGCGGAGCGTCGCGGGTTTGTCGTCGCCAGGCGGTGGTGTACTCGGCGAGCAAGGTCAAACCGTCGACGATGTCGACCTCGGCGCCGAGGCTCAGGACCGCGCCGGGAGCCCACACCTGGAGATTGCCTGCCTGATAATCGAAGCGCGGCCCCAGTCCGATGGTGAACCGGGTACCCCGTTCGGACTGGAAGAGCCACAGGTGCTGAACGAGAAGCTGAAAATGCGCAGAGTCGGAACTGTACCCGGAATCCCTCTCGAGGCCGGTGTCGCCATAGAACTCCCGCTCGGTATGCTGATGGTAGGCATACCCTTCCACCCCGAACCGCCACGCATGCCGGCGATTCCGCGTCCAGCGCAGCGATATCGACCGGCCGTCGAGATCCTCGAGCTTCGGCCCGGTCGTGATGGCGAACTCGAGTCCGACGCGCGCATCAGGATCCGACGGCGCCGTGTCGACTTCTCCGCGGCCACCGAACGGCCAGATCGCCAGGTGGAAGCCGAACACGGAACTCGAGCCGGAAGCGCCCTTGAATCGGGGGATGAAATGAAAATTGAGATCGACTGGCCCGGCCTCGATCGTGAGCGCCGGCAGCGGTACGAGGTAAACCTCGTCGAGGGCATATCCCTGAGCGGCGGCCATGAAGTAGCCACCGAGGTACGTGTGTCCGAAGAGGCGATACTGGGCCCCCACCGCGGTGTGAACGAGCAGTTCGCCCACCGAGTCGCGGTAGCCGCCGGCGACCAGATCGGCTTTCCACCGGCTGCGCCGCAAGAATTCGTAGCGAATACCGAGCCCGGGATTGAACCACTCGAGATCGTCGTCGGACGGGTGCCAGGACAGACCGTAGAGATTCACGCCGACGGCGGCCTGAACGGGCGCGGCGGCCGTCAGGCCCATGATCACGGCGATGCCGATGCCAACGATGCGAAGCAAGCTGCCGTCTCCCCCGACGGATTCGCGTGACGTGAATATCCATTATCGCCGCTGGGGCGCCCTGGATCAAGACGAAGCGGCCCCCCTCGAGCGAGGGGGGCCGCTTACTCGTCGGTCGACTGACCGGCGTGGGATCAGACGTAGGCTGGTGCCTACATCATGCCCATGCCGCCCATTCCGCCCATGCCGCCCATGTCGCCGCCAGGCATGCCGCCGCCGCCGCCGTCCTTCTCAGGCTCGTCGGTGACGCAGGCCTCGGTGGTCAGCAGCATCGCCGCGATCGAGGCTGCATTCTGCAGCGCCGAACGGGTGACCTTGGCCGGGTCGATGACGCCGGCGACCATGAGGTCCTCGTATTCGCGAGTCGCCGCGTTGAAGCCGACCATGCTGGACTTCTTCTCTTCACGCAGGCGCGCCACGACGAGGCTGCCCTCGACGCCGGCGTTCTCGGCGATGAGCCGCACGGGCTCCTCCATGGCGCGCGCGACGATGTCGCGGCCCACGGCGTCCTCACCCTCGACGTCCATCTTCTTGACGACCTCCGCGGCGCGCAGCAGCGCCACGCCACCGCCCACGACGATGCCCTCTTCCACCGCAGCGCGGGTGGCGTGCAGGGCGTCCTCGACGCGGTGCTTCTTCTCCTTCATCTCCACCTCGGTGTAGGCACCGACGCGGATCACCGCGACACCACCGGCGAGCTTGGCCAGGCGCTCCTGGAGCTTTTCGCGGTCGTAATCGCTGGTGGTGTCCTCGATCTGGGCGCGGATCTGCGCGACGCGAGCCTTCACGTCACCGGCCTTGCCCTTGCCGGACACGATGGTGGTGTTGTCCTTGTCGATGGTGACCTTGCCACAGCGACCGAGGTCGGCGGTGGTGGTGTTCTCGAGCTTCAGACCGGCGTCCTCGCTCATGACCCGACCACCGGTGAGGACGGCGAGGTCCTCCAGCATGGCCTTGCGACGGTCACCGAAACCAGGCGCCTTCACCGCGGCGATGTTCAGGGTGCCGCGCAACTTGTTCACGACCAGCGTAGCCAGGGCCTCGCCCTCGATGTCCTCGGAGATGATCAGCAGGGGCTTACCCATCTGCGCGATCTTCTCGAGGATGGGCAACAGGTCCTTCATGCTCGAGATCTTCTTGTCGTGGATGAGGATGTACGGGTCGTCCAGCTCCACGCGCATCTGCTCGGCGTTGGTCACGAAGTAGGGGCTCAGGTAGCCGCGGTCGAACTGCATGCCCTCGACCACGTCCAGTTCCGTCTCCATGCCCTTGGCCTCTTCGACGGTGATGACGCCGTCCTTGCCAACCTTGTCCATCGCGTCGGCGATCAGGCCGCCGATGGTCAGGTCGTTGTTGGCGGAGATGGCCGCGACCTGCGAGATGATCTGGCTGTCCTTGACCGGCTTGGACTGCTTGTGGATGGACTCGACCGCGGCCGTGGCGGCGGCCTCGATGCCCTTCTTCATGTACGTGGGGTTGGCGCCGGCGGCGCGATTCCGCAGACCCTCGTGGATGATGCTCTGGGCCAGCACGGTGGCCGTGGTGGTTCCGTCGCCGGCCACGTCGTTGGTCTTGCTGGCGACTTCCTTGACCATCTGGGCGCCCATGTTCTCGAAGGGATCCTTGAGCTCGATCTCCTTGGCGATGGTCACGCCGTCGTTGGTCACCAGGGGAGCGCCGAACTTCTTGTCGAGAATCACGTTCCGGCCGCGGGGCCCGAGGGTGATCTTGACGGTGTTGGCGAGGGCGTCGACGCCGCGCTTGAGCTGCTCGCGGGCGTCCTCGGTGTACTTGATCTGCTTGGCCATGATTCAATTCTCCTTGTTACCGCCGGCGGGCCCGACTGGGGGCCGCGCACCGGAAGGACCGGAATGACCGGAAGGATTCGTCCCGGATTGCTACAGGATGGCGAGGACGTCGCCCTCGCGAAGGATCAGGAAGTCGCTGCCCTCGACGGTGACCTCGGTGCCGGCGTACTTACCGTAGAGCACCACGTCACCCTTCTTCACCTCGGGTGCGACCCGGTTGCCGTTATCGTCGGTGCGGCCGGGGCCCACGGCGACGATCTTGCCCTGCTGGGGCTTCTCCTTGGCGGTGTCGGGAATGATGATGCCGCCCTTCATCGTCTCGGCTTCCATGGCCTGAACGATGACACGGTCGGCCAGGGGCTTGATGGAGATGGCCATGAAGGTCCTCCTCTTCGTTCGTGCGGGTTGGTCGTTGACTGCGCGGGTGCATGGCGCGTTAGCACTCTTGTCCCGCGACTGCTAAGCGGGCGCAATATACAACGCGAGACGGCCTCCGCAACCAAAAATCCAGCCGGAAATAGGAATTCGATGCGGCCCACGGCGGATGCTGACAATCTGCCAGACAGTTGTGACACCACTACTATTTTTTTGATGTTTCGCGCCCAGAAAAAGGGCCTGCCGCGTGGCAGGCCCGGTCGTCTACGGCGCTGGCCAGAGGTCAGGTATTCTCCTGGAGGGTGAAGGGCGTCTCGTGGAGCAACCGGCGATCCAGGTAGATCCGCAGGGTGTAGGCCCCCAGTTCGCGCTCTTTCTCCCGGGAGATGTTCAGGCGAGAGCTCAAGCGGAACCTGGGCTTGGCATCCACCTTCAGATTGCGTTTCGCATAGCCGAGATCGACGGCCTTCTTGTAGACCACTTCGTTCACGGTGACCGTCGCATCAGGATCGTCGGCCAGGCGCTGGACGATGTCTGACGATTTCTCGTCGCCGAAACGCTTCTCAATGGTGCTAGTGAAATATTCGGGCAGCGTGCCGGTGCTGTCCGGCAAGACCCCGTCGGGCAGGCGGACGGAATGCCGCGTGACCTCGGCATAGCGCCGATACATCTCCTTGCCGTCGGGCTTGATCCACACCAGGTGCAGACTGTAGGTCCGATCGGAACGCATGTTCCCGAACGTCACCTCGGCCTTGACGTGGCTCTCGTCCTTGATCGTGAAGACGTGGTCCTTGTCGAGCCGCCACTTGGATCCGGTGTAGCGGCGATAGAGACTGACCTCGGGATGGAAGAGATCCGCCTCGAGGACGGCCCCATCTCCCGCGGACAGCCGCTCTACGAAGGACAGTGCTTCCAGCCGGTCGTCGGTCTCGCAGCCGGACACGGCCAGCAGAGTCACCAGGAGCAGGGCCGCGCCTGCGACGCGCATGCTGTGACGCCGGATCATGGACATCCTCCAGGGCGGGGGTCTCGCTGGACGGCGGCCGGGAGGATCCCCGGCCGCCGTCGCAGGTCACGAATCTGGCACAAGCGGGCGCTTACTTCAAGAGCGTCATCTTGCGGACCAGGTCGCCGTCGTCCGTGGTCAGTCGGTAGAAGTAGAGTCCGCTGGCCACGGTGCCGCCGTGATCGTCGCGTCCCTTCCAGGTCACCTCGTGATGGCCGGTCGTCTGCACGCCGCGCACCAGGGTCCGCACCAGCTTGCCCTGCACATCGTAGATCTGCAGGCTGGCGTCCTGGCTGCGTGGCAGCGAGAAGACGATCACCGTCTGGGGGTTGAAGGGGTTCGGGTGATTCTGGGCCAGGCTCACCTCGACCGGCATCGGCACGTCGAGCGTGCCCGGCTCGATGACGAACGCACCGGATACCGCGGTCGCCGAGCGCTCCATGCCGTCGAACACCTCGACCTGGACGCGGCAGTCGTAGGACCCGCTGCCCTCGACGTCCACGATCCAGCTCGTCGCGTCATCGAGGGCGCCCGAGGCAATGAGCGTGTCGTAGGTGCTGCCACCGTCCAGCGAGAGCCAGACGTTGGCGTGAACGACGCCCACATCGTCGGACGCGTTCCAGATCACGTTCAGCTGCTGACCGTTGCCGTAGGTGCCGCCGCTGGGCTGGGTCACCGCGACCGTGGGCGCCGCGATGTCGCTGACGACCTCGGCGGCCGAGATGGTCAGGTCGTCGAGGGCCGCTTCGACCAGCGAACCCGAGCCGTCATCGGAAGCGGAGAAGCGCAGGCGCATCTGCGACGGATCAGCGTAGTGATCGTTGAGCACGAAGCTCACCTGCTGCCAGGCATTGTTGGAAGCCGTGGTGCTTTCCACGTTCGACCAGCTCGAGCCACCATCGTTGGACACCTGCACCAGCCAGGTGCCGCCCCCGGGGTTGCTGCCCAGGTTGTTGGTGTACCAGCGCCAGTAGCTGACCTCCACCGCACCGAGCCCGGAAACATCGTACACCGGCGACGTGATGCTGGTCGCGCCACCGTCGATGTCGCTGTAGCCGGAGGATTCGCCCGGGACGTGCTGGCCCGTGAACCAGCAGTTCACGCCGGGCGCCGCCGTGTGGTCGAACTCGGGCTGCAACTGGTTCCCGTCCTGGGTCGTGCCGATGGGATCACCATGCTCCCAATCGCCCGTGGTCGCGGTGTCGGTGCCCTGCAGGTTCACCTGCCAGGAACCCGCCGACTCCATCTCGTCGTCGGTCACCACGGTCACCGGCGCCACCATGAAGCTGTAGTTGGGCCACGGCGCGCCAAGGGGATCAGCCGAGCCGTTGCCCAGCACGTCGCTGGCGGTGATCCAGTACTGGATCCGCGAACCGTCCGGCTGACCCGGAATGCTGGCCTCCACCAGGCCGGTCCCCGCGTCCACCACGGTCATGGGCAGGGTGTAAGGACCGCCGGAACTGCTGGACGTGTAATGGAGCACATGGTCCACCACGCCCGTCAGGTCGGTGACGTTGGCCTGCACGACGTACGGGCCGCCGGTATCCTGGGTGTCGGCCAGCTGGGTGGTGTTGTCGATGTAGGGTCCGCGGTTGTCGGCGAGGGCGAAGTTGACCGTGGTGGTCTGGCCCTCGTTGATCTCCACGTTGTAGGTGGTGTCGGGTGCGCAGCTGTCGTGGTAGACCGCGATGTCCCAGGTACCCACGGTGACGCCGCCCTGGTAGAGGCCGTCGCCGCCGGTGGCCAGGGTGCGGCCGCTGCCGAGCACGGTCACCGTGGCGCCCTCGATGGGAGCGCCGCCGTCCGACGAGTTGCTCACCGAGCCCGCGAGGGTGCCCTGCGACTGCGGCAGGATGGGACGGAAGGCAATGGCCCGGTTCGACTGGACCGTGGCCGCACCACCGGCGTAGTCGTTGCCGTAGGCATAGGTCAGGCCGTCGTCCCGCGCCTCGTTCTGGATGCCGGTGGTGAAGTACGTGGTCTCGTCACTGTACACGGTGACCGACTGGTACTGCATGACGATGAGTCCGTCGCCGGTATCGGTCGGATAGTACGCAGGATCGTGAAGGATGATCTCGAACGTGCAGTTGCCGCTGTAGTTGTTGCCGGTGTAGGAGCCGAAGGCATCCCACTGCACGATGTAGCGGTGGTTGGCGCTGTCATACCACTGGTAGACGGTGCCGCCGGCCAGATCGTCCCAGAAGGCGCAGATCATGGCGTCCGGGGAGCCGTCGGCCGGCAGGGTCCAGTTCCGGTACAGCTTGATGTAGGTGTCGCCGAACGACAGCCAGCCGTTGGAGCAGATCGACACGCGATCGAAGGTGTCGCCGTAGTACGGGAACGGGAACGGCAGGTCGAAACTACGCGTCTCGTCGTCGTGGCGGGAGTTGTCGCTGATGCCGGTGTTGGAGCCCACGCCGGCCAACTCGACCCACTGGTAGGTCGGCGCCTCGGCGGCGGTATCGGCGTCATCGTAGGCATAGTAACCGTAGGCGTCGGGACCGGTGGGATCACCCACGGCGGACGAACCCACCGTCACCGGGAACTCGATGACCTGCGTGCCGCCCTCGGCGAAGCTGATCGCCACCGAGAGGCTGGCGAGGTGGCCAGGCAAGCAGTCGGCCGAGATGTCGATGCTGAAGTTGTCCGCCTGGGTGGCCGCGGCACCGGCCGCGATGGACCCCCAGCCGCCGTTGCCGTCGGTGATGCTGATCCACTGGCTGGTGCAGGACAGCGTGGCGGTCACGCCGCTGGTGGCCAGATCACCGTCGTTGGACAGGTCGAAGCGGACCGTGCCCGATTCGCCGGGATCCAGATTGCCGCCTGGTCCACCAAAGGTCATGCGGTTGAACGCACCGTGGGCACCGTGGATGGGCAGCTCGACCAGGCTGGTCCAGTTGCCGCCGCTGCCGGTCGCATCCAGGCGCAGGGCGACGGTCTGGCCGCCGGGCGCGTCGGATTCCAGCTCGATGCGGTAGTCGCCCCAGGCCGTGGCGCCGGCCGAGACCGTGCCGTAGCTGCCCGAGCCGTCGACGATGTTGACGTACGGCAGCGAGGTCGAGAGCACGCCCGCGCCGCTGGTCACGGCGTTGGTGCCGTGGTTGATCAGTTCGATGTCCAGGTCGAGGAGTTCACCCGGATTGGCCAGGTCGTCGCCGTTGCCGCCGGGAGCGTCATCGACGACCAGGGCGTTGAAGTCGAGGGACCGGGCCACGGTGCCCACCGCAGTGGCGCCCAGGTGAGGATACATGTTGGTGCCGGTGACGGTGACGAGCACGTCGCCGCCGATGGCGCCGCCGATGTCCATGACCACTTCACCGTCCTGGCCGGTGACGGCCGTGCTGCGCACCGTGCCGTCCTGGTAGACGGCCACGCGCGCGCCCTCGACCGGCGATCCGCTCAGCGTCACGGTCACGGGCAGGGCGTTGGCGCCCACGGCCACCTGGGTCGGGTAGCTCACCGAGATCTGATCGGGAACGCCCGTGAAGATCTCCGTGGCCGGGTCACCCATCAGGTTGTTCCAGGTGGACCAGACCCACACGTTCTGCCACTCGTTGTTCCAGTAGTTGTTGTAGAGGTTCAGCTTGCCGCGGGTCAACGCGGGCCCCACGCGGTGCTCATCGCTGTTCAGGATGCCGTTGTTGACACCCAGGAACATGCAATTGTTGTACCGGGTGTGAGTACCGATGGTAGCCGTTCCGATGGAGGCGATACCACCGCCGTTGGACGCGCGCAGGAAGGCCTCGCTGCGCGCGGTCGTGTCATCCCAGAAGCTGCCGGTGTCGCAGGTGAGGATGCAGGCGAATGGAAGCTGCTGACCGTTGCCGAGCGACTCGATGTGGCTCGAGCTCATGCCGCTCATGTTCCAGTAGCCGCGGTAGGTGAAGAAGCTCTCGCCCTGGTTGATGGTGGCCATCATCTGGGTGAGGTAGTTGCCGCTCCAGATGGTATCGATCCGGGTGTAGCCGAGGTCGAGCAGGTGCTCCTTCGCGACCTGGTTGACGAAGATCGTGGAGTAACCGGACGAGGCCGGATCGCCGGTCAGGCCCGCCGTGGTGAACCAGTTGGTCTGACTCATGTCCGGCGAGCTCTCGTACTCGACGATCTTGTCCACCACGTTCTGCAACTGGCTGGTGCTGGTGACCGACAGACGACCGAGGTGGACATCGGACAGCACGTCGCCGCCGTCGAGGGTGGTGTAGTCGTGGTCGCCCTCGCCGTTGTAGCTCGAGAAGGTCTCGCGCCACGAGGGGATCGAGACCGAGCCGTTGGCGTCGCCGACCAGCGTGACGAACTCCAGGGGCGGTTCGATGGAATTGTACTGCGTCGTCAGCCACGACTTGATGGCCGTGTTGCTGGTTCCGGTCGTCGCGGTGGTCACGACCTGGACGTTGTAGCCCTGACGCCGACGCCAGTCCGCCAGCGACTCCACGATGTTCACGACCGTGGCGTTGTTGGGGCAGATCATGACGTAGGAGCCGGGGCCCGTCTCCACACCGGCGAGGTCGAGGCCGACCACTTCCTCGGCGAGGATGGTGGCGAAGGATTCGGGAATCATCGCCGGAATCGACGCCACGTCGTTGCGATCGTCGCGACCGGAGAACTCGATCTCGACGGTCATCGAGCGCGCCATCTCGGCCTCGCCCGTGGCCGGATCGTAGGCCATGGGGCTGAACGTCACCGGCACAACCCGCATTCCGTGCATGATCGCGGGTTCGCCGACGGTCACCGCGGGCTCGCTGGCCGGGGCCGCGGCGTAGAGCGACTGGTCGAAGCGCACCGGTCCCATCTTGTCCACCGACCGGATGCCGTATCCGGGCGCGAGATTGACGATACCGAGGTCGACCTTGTCGGTCGCGGTCACGCGCGCAGCGACGCCCATGCCGGCAGGCAATGCCACCAGGCGGGTGAAGGTCGGCAAAGCGGGCTGACCCACGGCGCCGAAATGGCCGCCTCCGGTCAGCTCCAGCGACTGGAACATCCGTCCGTCCAGTTCCTTCTCGGTCATCTCGACGCTGGGTACGGCCAGCTCGAGAGTGAGACTCCCGGGACTCTGAGCGAGGAGTTCGACGCTCGGCGCGCCGAGCGCTCCATCCGGGGTAAGGGACTGGATCCGGACTGCCTCTTGGGCAGCCAGCAACGGCGCTGCCATGAGCAGTACGCCGGCCAGGGGAAGGAACCATCGCATTGAGCGCATTTCGGCCTCCATCGGTTGACAGCACGGTGCGGAGATGCCGCGGTACCCGAGCTCGATCAGGGGTGCAAGCATCCGTCGATTATAGCAGATCTCTCCACTGGGATAACGGCTTAAATCTTAACATTCCTGAGCAAACTAGTGACTCGCCGTTACCATTATTGCCAATTCATCCCATCTGTGGCATTTTCGCCAGAAATCAAACATAAGGGGAACCATTAGCTCCGCGGGCGGTTCCCCTTATTTCGTGGAACAAATTTGTCTCGCTTTGCCGAGATTAAGCCTGAATCCGCAAATTCCGGCATTCGAGTGCGTTCGACATCCCGAAAAAGTTAGAATTCGTGGCCTAGTATCTTGATTGGAGCGCATGATATAATGAAGAGCCACACCGGATGTGTGCTCGGCTGGTCCCTCTCGGGAACAGTCGTTGGCACACACCGCCATCGAACACCTGCAGGAGGATTCAGGATCATGAAGCGCTTCGTCATCGGGATTACCGCCCTCCTACTCCTGCTCGGCTCCACGGCCGCTTTCGCAACCGTGATCAACGTGCCGGGCGACTACGCCCAGATCCACGACGCCGTCCAGGCCGCCGCTGCAGGAGACACCGTGCTCGTGGCCGCCGGCACGTACAACGATTGCACCCATGAGACCGAAGGTCCGGGAACCACGCCGGCGTGCGTCATCATGCAGTCCGGCGTGACGCTCCGCGGCGCCGGCCCCGAAGCCACCATCATCAACGCCCAGAGCCTCGGTCGCGGCATCTACGTGCACGACACCGACAATGTCCGGATCGAGAATCTGCAGGTTCGCGAAGCCTATGCCGAGATCTACGGAGCCGGCATCCTCGTCCGGCAGGGATCCACGGGTACGGAATTGAGGGATCTGAAGATCGACGCCAACACCGACGGCGGCATCATCGTGATCTCCGATTCGGATGCGGTTATCGAGCGCGTAGAATTCGTGAACAACGTCGCCAAGCAGGGTGGCGGACTCGCCGTCGAGGAGATGTGCCAGGCAGTGGTGACCGACTGCGTCTTCGTCGGCAATTCGGCCCCCTCGGGCGCCGGCGCCTTCGTGCGGTCGGGGTGCACGCTCAACATGAACGGCTGCGTCTTCACCGACAACTTCATCACGGCCGACTTCGGCAACGGCGGCGGCATGGCGGTGCAGGATGCGCACGCCGACATCAGCGGCTGCAGTTTCACCGGCAACTCGACCCGGGGTGCCGGCGGCGGCCTGGCGTTCATCTCCGAAGCGTCCGGCACGGTGAGTGACTGCGAGATCATCGGCAACTACACCGACGCGAGCTTCAACTACGGCGGCGGCATCACCTGCCAGCAGTCCGCCATGATCCTGCGGAATCTGCTGATTGCGGGCAACCTGGCCAATAGCCCCGGCTCCGGCGGCGGCGGCATCGACATCCAGTTCGACCCCGCTCCCACAATCGAGAACTGCACCCTCGTCGACAACTCCTGCTTCGACCCCGACCATCCCTCGACGCCCGGACTCGGCGGCGGCATCCTGGTGCAGTGGGGCGCCACGCCCACGATCACCAATTGCATCGTGGCCAGCACCACCCAGGGCGCCGGCATCCAGAACCAGTTCGCCTCCGACTTCACCGTGACCGGATGCAACATCTGGAACAACGTGGATGGCGACGGCATCGGCGGCGGCATCGACGGCGGCTGCAATTTCTCGGCCGACCCCATGTTCTGCAACGTGGTCGAAGGCAACTACCGGATCGAGAACGACAGCCCCTGCGCCACCGGCAACCACCCCGACGGCGGCTGCGGCACGACCTACTGCGGCGCCTACGCGGCAGGCTGTGGCAACGCCGTCGGCGACCTGCCCACGGCCGGCATTCTGCTCGGCAACATGCCGAACCCGTTCAACCCGCAGACCACGATCTATTTCGTGCTTGACGTTCCCGGCGACGTCATGGTTCGTATCCACGACCTGCGTGGCCATACGCTCCGGACCTTCCATCGGTCCGGCCTGTCCGCGCAGACCAGGCACGATATTCGTTGGGACGGTCGCGACAGCGACGGCCGCTCGCTGCCCAGCGGAATCTATCTCTACCGGCTCGAGTCCAACGGTCTTTCCATCAGCAAGAGGATGAGTCTGATCCGATGAAGAATGTCATCACCCTTGGCATCATGCTGACTCTCGCATCCCTGGCCGTCACCGCGACGGCCGGGGATGTTGACGGTGTCACCACGCCGCCCCGTCCCGTCATTGAAGTTTCCCCCACCGAAACCATCGTGACGTTCGATGGCACGGGTCAGCACGATGGCGACAGGCCCGATCTCGGCGCGATCATCGCGCTCCCCGAGGACGCAACCTGGGCCGAGGCCATACTCGTGGGCGGCGAGGCCGCCGGTGCGACCATCGAGGGCGACCTCATGCGCCTGCGCGGCACGCCGATGGCGCTGGTGCGCGTGGTCGATCCTGGCATTGGTATGATCCGGGTCGCCGTGCGACATGACGGATCCTGGGCCAGCAAAGCCAACGCGCGGCTGGCATCGGCGGGTCTGCACGGCGGCCTACCGGGTCGGGTGGTCGCTGCCGACAAGGCGGCTCTTCCGGCCACGGGCGGCAGTTACGTGATCATCACGGTGCCCGAGTTCGAGTCCGCCATCGCGCCGCTGGCGGAATGGAAGATGCGCAAGGGATGGCCGGTGGTGACGGTGAACACGAACACCACCGGTGGGACCAACGAGAACATCCGCGACTGGCTGGTCAACGCCTACCAGACCTGGGACCTCCCGCCGGAGTACATCCTCCTCGTGGGCGACGTCGAGGACATTCCCAACTGGCTCAAGGAAGAAACGGTTTCCGACTTCCCCTACACCCTTCTCGACGGTGACGACTGGCTTCCCGACGCCATGGTCGGCCGGTTCTCCGTGGCCACGGCCTCCGAAGTGGCGACCGTCGTGGCCAAGACCATCAACTACGAACGCGACCCCGACATGAGCCAGACCGACTGGTTCACGCGGGCCGTGGCCGTGGCGGGCCAGAGCCAGTCGACCACGCCGAAGCACACGGTGCTTTACTGCAACGAGCAGCTCGAGACCATCGGCTTCGACGAGGCGACTCCCGCCAACTACTTCACGTCCGAGTACGGCAACTACATCGTCTCGCCGTTCCAGACCCAGGACGGATACGGCGCCCCGCCCGACGGCGGCCGGGACTACTTCATGCACGAGGTCAATCAGGGCTGCAGCATGGTCGTGTACCGCGGCTGGGCCTACAGCACCATCGGCTGGGCTCCGCCCAACTTCTGGACCGAGCACATCTCGGCGCTGACCAACGGAGCGAAGCTGCCCGTGGTCTTCTCGTTCGTCTGCCTGAACAACGACTTCACGGCGGACCGCTGCTTCGGCGAGGGCTGGATCCGCGAGGGCTCGCCGGAGGCGCCCCGCGGCGCCGTGGCCTTCGTCGGCAATGGCGAGCACCATTCCCATACTCGATTCAACGACGCCATGGCCATCAGCGTGTTCGACCGGATCGTCGATCCCGAGATCACCACGCTGGGCGGCGCACTGGTCGCCGGTAAGCTCCGCTTCATGGAGCACTATCCCGGTGAACTGGAGCCCCTGCCCGAGTTCGCCGACGAGGACGACTTCGCCGAACTCTGCGTCGAGTACTACTTCTACATCTACAATCTGCTGGGTGACCCGGAGCTGAACTTCCACAAGGCACTTCCGGTCATCATGACCGTCGACCATGCCGGCAGCCTGCCGGTGGGTGCGACGGACCTGTCGGTGACGGTCACGGACGCCGCTGGCACGACGCTGCTGGCCGGCGCCCGGATCGGTGTGGTCCAGAACGGCGAGTTGCTGGGTGCTGCCCTGACCGACGCCTTCGGCTCGGCCCGCGTGACCTTTGGCGGAAACCGGGCCGTTGCCGGCGCCGTGTCCCTCACCGTGACCCGCTCGGGCAACCTCGCCTACGAAGCCGACGTCACCGTTGGCCAGGCCGCCGCCTATCTGGGCGTGGCTGGCGTTACGGCCATGGACACCGGCGAGAACGGCATCAATCCCGCCGACGCCATCGACCTGGACCTCGTCATCCGCAACTCGGGTTCGACTGGAACCACCGATGCCAGCCTGGTGCTGACGATCGACGGACCGGCGACGGTGGTTCAGGGCAACGCCACGGTTCCGGCCATCGCCGGCGGCGCCGATGCGACCATCGCGGACGTGCTCAGCATCGCCCTGGACGATGACGCCGTCGACGGCGCCGTGGTCACGGGGATCGTCTCCATCACCCGTGGCGGTGACGTCGACGTGTCGAGTTTCGAACTGGTTTGCGAGGCTCCCGACCTGACCTTGACCGCCGCATTCGACCCCGCGGACGGCGTGGTGAGTCTCGGCGAGACCACATCTCTCTCCATCACCCTGGAGAATCCCGGAACCAGCGGCACCAGTGGCGGCGACCTGGCACTGGACATCGTGGGGCCGACTGGCGCGGTGCTGCACACGACCAGCATTCCGTTCGGCGCCCTGGCCGCGGGAGGCAGCGAGGTGCTGCATCCGGTCGACCTCCAGTTGAGCAACGATCTGATCGACGGTTCCTCGGTCACGCTGCTGGCAACGGCCGTGACTACCGAAGGCTACCGGCAAGAGACGAGCGTTCCGGTGATCATCGGACGCTCCGACGCCGGCGCCCCTGCCGGTCCCGACGCCCACGGCTACTACGCGTACGATAGCGGTGACTACCTCTACCCGGCCCAGCGGCCGGTGTACCAGTGGCAGGAAATCAGCACCGCGCTCGGTGGCAGCGGTGAGAAGCTCGACTTCTTCGCCGATAATCTGGTCACCGACATGGTCGTCGACCTGGGGTTCACCTTCCAGTACTACGGACAGAACTTCACCCGGATCCGGGTCAGCGACAACGGCTGGTTGAGCTTCGAGGCCGACAACGAGTTCTTCAGCTTCTACAACTGGCCTCTGCCCTCGACCCACGGCAACGGCGCTGTGGTCGCGCCCTTCTGGGACAACCTGACGCCCGAGCCCGGCGGTGACAGCGGCATCGACAGCGACGGGGTCTACGTCTACCACGACGTGAGCAACCACCAGTACATCATCGAGTGGAGCCGCCTGAACTTCATCTACTCGGAGAACCCGGCCGTCCACACCTTCCAGGCTGTCCTGAAGGATCCGGCCTTCCATGCGACCCCTACCGGCGACGGCGAGATCCTGTTCATCTACAAGCAGGTCGCCGACGTTGACTACATGCGCATGTACGCTTCGGTAGGCATGGAGTCGCCCGACGAGACCGACGGACTGCAGTTGACCTACGACGGGATCCGGCTCGCGGGCGTCCTTCCGCTCGGGCCGGGACAGGCGGTGCGCATCACCACGGACCCGCCGGTGCGGGTACCGTTGACGGTGACGGGGCTGACCGCGACGCCGTCCGGTGACCGCGTGCACGTGACCTGGGGCCTACAGGACGACCGGCCGATCGTGGGCTGGCGGATTCACGCGTACGGTCGCGATGGCCTCGAACCCGTGACTCCTGATGTCCTTCCCGCCCACGCTCGTGACGCCTCGGTGATTTCGGACCTGGGCGACGAACTGGTGCTCGAGGCGATCCTCCCCCACGGCGTCACCGTCACGAGCGGTGTGGTCACGGTGGGTTCGACCGTCACGTCGCTGGCACTGTCGGAACCGCGTCCGAATCCCATGCACGGCGAGACCAGTATCGCGTTCGCCATGCCGCGAGGCGGTCACGTGCGCCTGGCCGTCTATGACGTGCGCGGGCGTGTGGTGCGGACACTCATTGATGGCCAGGCCGATGCGGGCGAGAGCCTCCTTGTTTGGCGTGGCCGTGACGACCAGGGTCGGAATCTTGCAGACGGCGTGTATTTCTACCGTCTCGAGCACGCGGGTCAGACCCTGACGCGCAAGCTCCTGCTGGTACGCTGATCACTCCTACCCGACCGGTCGTCCTTTGCTGGCGACCGGTCGGCTTGCGTGTTCGTGAGCAATGAAACTGATCGTTCTACTTCTCATCCTGCTCATCTCCCTCGGCGTTTGGGAGACCGCGCGTCACCGCTGGTTCCTGCGCCGCATCCGCGTGCGCGTGCATGTCAACGGAAGCCGCGGCAAGAGTTCCGTGGCCCGACTCATCGCGGCCGGCTTGAGGGGCGGTGACATGCGCGTGGTGGCCAAGACCACCGGCTCGGCGGCGGCCGTCATCCACGCCGACGGCACGGAGACACCGGTCGTGCGGCGGGGCGGGCCCAATATTCGCGAACAGCTCCGGGTCATCCGCGATGCCGCCCGGGAACGATGCGACGCCCTGGTGATCGAGTGCATGGCCGTGCGCCCGGACCTCCAGAAGACCTGCGAGCATCACATTGTCCATGCGACTCACGGCGTGATCACCAATGTCCGCCCCGATCACATGGAAGTCATGGGCCCCACCATGGCCGACGTGGCCGCGAACCTGGCCGGCACCGTGCCGCGGAAGGCCCAGTTCTTCCACGCCGAGGATGTCTACGCCGACCACTTCGCCAAGCGCGCGCGCAAGGCCGGTTCGACCTGCACCCGGGCCACGGCCGATCAGGTCCCGGCCGAGATCATGGACGGCTTCGGTTACGTGGAGTTCCCCGAGAACGTGGCCCTGGCCCTGGACGTCTGCGATGCTGCGGGCGTGCCGCGCGATGCGGCGCTCGAAGCCATGTTCAAGGTGCAGCCGGACGTGGGCGCGATGACCCTCTGGCACCTCGAGGAGGAAGGCAAGCCGGTGACCTTCGTCAACGGATTCGCCGCCAACGATTCCGAGAGTTACATCCGTATCTGGCGGCGTCTCAAGCTCACCGAACGCGCCGAAGACGTGGTTCTGCTCTACAACAACCGCGAAGACCGCATGCGCCGCGCCAAGGATCTCGTGCCCATGTTCGGACGCGAGCTGCCGGCCGGCCGCTACGTGTTCATCGGTGAGCAGACACGGCCGCTGGTGGACATGGTCCGCCGCCGCAAGCTGCCCATGGACCGGGTCGAGGACCTTGCCGGACGCCCGGCCGCCGAACTGTGGACCAAGCTCTCGGACCTTTGCCCCGACGGCGGTCTGATCATCGGGATCGGCAACATCAAGGGCATCGGCAACGCATTGCTCTCCCACCTGCGGCGACGCCTGCCCGCGGAGGTCGCCTGATGCTGTACCAGGCCATCGGACTCGGCCTCGTGGTGAGCCTCGTGTTCACCGAGATCCTCGGTCTCGCCGCCGGCGGTCTCGTGGTTCCCGGCTACATCGCCCTCTATCTCGACCAGCCGTTGCGCATCCTCGGTACGATCCTGGCGGCGCTCGTCACCTACGGCTCGGTCCGGCTGCTCGGCCGGTACATCCTGCTCTATGGCCGCCGCACCATGGTCTTCTGCGTGCTGGCCGGATTCCTGTTCGGCTACCTGACGCGTTACTTCCTGGTCTTCAACGACATGATGGACCTCGGCGTGGACACCGCACTGCTGCAGTCGGTGGGCTACATCATCCCGGGTCTCATCGCCTACTGGATGATGCGCCAGGGCATCGTCGAGACGCTCTGCACCATGTTCATGGCCTCGTTCATCGTCCGGCTGGCCCTGGTGGTCGCCCATGGAGGGAAGCTCATTGAGCTGGCGATTGGATAGTCGTCGCAAGTGGATCCTGCTGGGTCTGGCCGTGCTGGCGCTGCTGTTCCAGGCGCTGCTCGACGCCACCCGGGCCCCCGTGCGCCAGAGCGACTACGAATTGAAGCTCGCGGCCGCCGAGCGCGCGGCCGAGGCGTTCTCCGTACTGCGCGCGTACCGCCAACTCGACGACAGCCACGTCGACCTCCTCAATGATCCGGCCGGCACCGGCCTGATCGGACCCGAGTTCTCGCAGATCACCAACGCCCAGGGCAGCCTCGACGCCAAGCTCACCAGCCTCAATCCCAACTGGGCGGGCGTTCTGGTGAGTGAATTTCGGCGCGCCGGCCTCGGCCAAGGCGATCCGGTGGCCGTGGCGATTTCGGGCTCCTTCCCCGCCCTGAACATCGCCCTGTACGCCGCCATGGAAACCCTGCGACTCCGCCCGGTGGTCGTCACCTCGGTCGGCTCCTCCATGTGGGGCGCCAACGACCCGGAGTTCACCTGGCTGGACATGGAAAACGTTCTCTTCGACGCGGGAGTCTTCACCACCCGGAGTTCGATGGCCAGCTTCGGTGGCGGCAACGACATGGGTCGTGGACTCAGCCCCAATGGTCGACGCATGATCGTTGCAGCCACGGAGCGCAACGCAGTGCCGTTGCTCGAGGTGCAGAACATCGAGCAGGCCGTCGGACGCCGCATGGGATTCTACGAGAGCGAATCCCGCGGCCGTGCCTACCGCTGCTACGTGAACATCGGCGGGGGTGTGGCCAGCCTGGGATCGAGCCAGAACCGGCCCCTGATCCCCTCTGGTCTCAATGAGGAACTGGGTCAGCACAACTGGCCCCGCAAGGGCAACCTGATTCTCTTCGCAGAAAAGGGCGTGCCGGTGATTCATCTGCTGCGGGTGGTCTCCATGGCGCAGAACTTCGGCCTGCCCGTCTCGCCGGACTACCTGCCCTTGCCCGGCGAGGGCGAGATCTTCGTCAAGAACATGTATCGATTCCCCCTGGCGCTGGCGGTGCTGGCGGTCTATTGCGGGCTGTGCACGCTGATCCTGGCGCCCGAGGTCAGGAACGGCTTGTTCGACATGCTGCCCAAGCGACGTCGGGGCACGGTCGTCGAGAAGGAGTCGTCATGACCGCCCGCGTGCGCTACGGGATGCTCGCGTGCCTGGTGCTGGCGGCATCGGTCGCGGCGGCCAAGACCTCGTGGGTGTCGGTGAAGGAATTCGACGGCGTCGGTACCGTCTGCATCGAGAGCGGCGGTCGATCCATCGACTACGCCGTCTTCGATCCCGGCGACTCCGGCACCTGTACCGTCCATGGCCCGCGCCGGATCAAGATCATCAGCCGCTATCTCTTCACCGCGACCGATCCCGAGCGCGTTGCTTACACGCTCGTCGTCGAGGTGGACGGCCGCGAGGTCCTGCGCAAGGGATTCACCGGCAAGCCGCACGACGAGGTCGCCCTCTGCGATGGCCAGACACGCGTGGGTTCACTGCGACGCGACTACCTGGAGCTGTCCGCGGGCGAACATCAGGTCACCATACGAGTCGAGCACGAGGGCAGCGGCCGGGTGGCCGTGCGGCTGTTCCGCGAGGTGAAGCGGAAGCGGGAGCACTGGGTGACGTACGCCCCCGAGACCTACGTTGCATTGCGTCGGCTCCAGTTCGAAAGCGGCAACCAGTCCACGTACTACCATTTCGATGCGAGCACCCCTCTGTGCTTCTCCGTTGCCGGCCCCACGACCCTGCGCGTGGGTACGCGGCTCGATTTCGACCACACCATGAACGGCAGCCAGACCTACACTCTCGAGGTGCTCCTCGACGACGAGGTCTGGAATTCGTTCCATTTCGACGCGACCAAGCTCTCGGCGGCCCTCTACGTCGATCAGTCCGACATCCTGCCGGGCAGCCGCAACGAGTTCCGGATCGCGATTCCCAATGACCGTCATGACGTGGAGATCCGCTGCGTGAGGCCGGAAGCCTGCGGCGTGGCCGCCATGATTCACATCCCGAAGAGCGACCTCGAGCGCTAGGAGAGCCCGTCCATGAACCTGCGTCCCCATTCTGCATTCTTGCGGCGAGCCCCGGCCCTGCTGGCGGTCTCGCTGGTGCTGATGGTGCTGGCCGGGCCGGCGGCGGCGGTCAAGTACACGCCCGAGCCGGCGACCGGCGCCACGTTCGTGCCGGTTGGCGGCAAGCCGTACATCCAGATCGGCGTCAAACCCGTGATCATCCCCCTGCTGGGACCCGGCACCCTGACCGGTTACTCGCGGGTGAGCTTCGAGCCCGGTGAGGCGGGTCCCAAGGCGGGCACCATCGAGTTCGCCGGGCTCACCGACCGGACGATCTCCATCCCGCTGAACTTCACCCCGAGCACCAAGTCGACCTGGGACGACGGCCGCGAAGGGGTCCCCAGCGGTGGCCGCAAGTTCGAGGTGTACGTTCCGGCCGGCGTGCACGACGTGACCGTCTCGGGCCTGGTGCCCGATGGCGGCTTCATGGTGGCGAACTTCCGCTACGACGGACCCGGCCAGGATCAGGTCGAGGCGGCGCGCAAGAGCGGTGCGGCGAACCCCTGGTCCTATCGAAACACCTTCGGCGTCGAGGTCATCTACGACGACAACGTCATCACCCAGAGCGACGAGGGCATCGACGCCTGGGTCGACGGTGTCTCGCCGTTACAGTTCCGCATCGGCGCCATCGAGGATCTGCTCGTAGCGCCCTGGCTCGACTTCAGCGCCACGCGCCAGTTCATCTCGTGGGGCAATACCAAGTTCCGATTCAAGATCAAGCGCTGGATGTACACTCAGAACCCCGTCAAGACCAACACCGACCTGCACTGGTACCTCCGCCAGTACTGGGGCTCGAAGAAGTCGCTCGAGCTGTATTACCACTACGCTCCTGAGCAGTTCATCCGCATGCTCACCGACCGTCCGCCATACGGCGACGACGACGCCCCCTCCCAGTACAAGGAGTTCCGCTTCACGCGCAACGTGGCCTACGCCATGTGGCGACAGACCGTCA